>CAIOGM010000025.1 GCA_903857795.1 uncultured Geobacter sp. | reverse complement strand
GAAAGTCAGCAATCTCACGAATAGAAAATCACGCCGACGACATTCGACTTTCAACACTACGCAACATTGCCATGGCGTTAGGCAAGCACCTTGAGATACGAGTGGCTTAGCGGGTTTGCGACATGGAAGCGGAAAAGGAAGAGGGGCAGGCGAAACCGGGACAGGTCTATGGATGCGAAAACCGGGACATATCTATTAAAAACCAATGAAAGAGAATGAGGTGGACAGGGGCCAGGCTTTCATTCGGGGGATTATGGGAGCATTGGAGCTTGGTATGTAATCGCACGGGTTGGAGTTGGGTCGGATCGTGTGGTACTACTTTGATCTGCACCATCTGCATATCGCTCTTTCGGATCAGATGTCCCTCTCGCCTCCTCGTTTCTCATTCCCCCCAAAGCTTGCCCTCCTGATCCCTTGCGTAAAAGTGCCGGAAAATAACAAGTTAGGCCGAAATAGAACGCAAATTGATCTGCAATCACGAATGTATGTACTGTCCTACAGCCACGGACAATATGCCGATCACCACGTTTGAATAATCGACTCGGGTGTTACCGCCAACGTGGCGCGTAACCAATCGAATTTTGCCTTTAATAGGTCAAAGTCAGCTCCGGAGGTTATGAAAGCTGCTGAGCCTTTGATGAGGAACCCGGCGCCCGGTCCATGCAAGCCCTGCACTTTACTGCTCCCCAACGTAATGAGAACTTCAGGGTTGAAGGCTATATTCGCTTCGGTGCGCTGCATGTAACCGGCAGGAATCAATAAGCGGCCATCGGCGGAGATGCGAATGTAACTGTTCCAGGTATTGACCATGTGCGGCCCATCCTGACCCAACGTAGCAATGGCGACCACGCCGTCTTGTTTCAGTACTTCCTGCAGTTTTTCGGTAATCATTGTTCTTCCCTCCTGTAGTATGTCGTGTGTGCTACCGGATGATCACTTTCTCGACGATTAGGGTTCCCTTGGTGACAGAGAGGGTTCCCTGAAGGGTGGTCACGCCGGCGTTATTGGATGAGTAGTCTCCCTTGTACCCCCCCTTGATGACCACACTCTTTCCCTCGTTGCAGGAGAGGTTCTCCTTAAAGAAGGTGCCCCACGCCTCTATGGTTACTGTGCCTGACGAGGATGCTCCACCGTACGCCTGGGTGAGAGTCGGGAAGTAGCCGGACCCGCCGCTGATCCTGGCTTTGTGGAGGGTGTCCGGCGCAAAGATGGCGCCGATCCCCTTGTCTGCGTCTGCGATATAGGTGCAGTACCCCTCGCCGCTGCAGTTCCCCGACCAGCCGCTGAAGGTCGAGTACTCGGCGGCTACCGCGTTGAGCGCTGCGGTGCTCCCTGCGGGGAGCAGGCGGGAGCAGTCATTGCTGCAGGTGATGCCGACGGGAGTGACGGAGACCGTACCGGCGCCCGTTCCCGGGAAGGTCAGGCCGAGGAGGTACTCGGTGGGGTGCGGTCCTCCCTGCAGGACGAGCTGGAAAAACCCTGCATTGGTGTAGATGCGCGTCTGGGTGGTGAAAAAACCGGAGGCTTTGGGAGTGAACGTGTAGGTAAAATTGCAACTGTTTCCCGGCAGGAGTCCGCCGGGGATGTCGCACTCCTGAATGGCGTTGAAGGGGGGAGCTGCTCCTCCGCCAGCCCATCCGGTAATGGGGCTCAGGCCGGTATTGGTGATGGTGACCGTCTGGACCGGGCTCGCGCTGTTGAGGGAAACCGGACCCAAGTCGAGCCAGAGGGGGCTCGCGCTTGCTGCCGGGGGGACGCCGGTACCGTGCAGTTGGACGGAGAATGAGCCGGCGCTGTCAGTGACCGTGGAGGAGGTGGTGAACTCTCCGGGAGCTGCCGGGGCGAATGTGTAAGAGAACGAGCAGTTCCCCCCGGCTGCGACCCCGGCCGCACAATTCTGGTAGCCGGAGAACGGAGGGGAGACCCCGCCGCCGGCAAAGCCCGAGATCGCGGAGAGGAAGCTCTGATTCTGAACCTGCGCCTGCAGCGCGGGAGAGGCTGTTCCCACCCCGACCGGGCCGAAATCCAGGGAGAGAGGGGAGACTCTTTGCCCAAAGGCAAAAATGGATGATCGTCCTGACCCTTTGACCGCAATGGTGACGGGGCCGCCGCCGGTCGAAGTGTCGGAGATGGCGGTGAACGACCCGACAGCATCGGGCGAAAAGTCGAAGTAGTAATGACACTGCCCTCCGGGGGGGATACTCCCTGAGCAATCCTGACTTACGGAGAACGGGGGAGAAAGTCCGCCGCCGGCAAAGTCAGTGAGAGGCGCCAACCCTACGTTTCGCAGGGTCACCACTTGCTGGCTCGCCTTCGCCCCCGAATGCACGGAGCCCATGTCGAGGGAGTGGCCGTCATAGACCATCTTTGCCCCAACGCCGGTTCCGTGAAGTTTGATCGTGATATTTCCCAGGCTGGTGCCGGAGTATGATTCGGTGGTGAATTCACCCTCCGCAGTCGGTGAAAAGTTGAAGTAATAGCGGCAGGTTCCGCCAGGGGCAACCCCTCCGGCGCAGTCCTGGACGGAGCTGAAGGGGGAGGTGACCCCGCCGCCGACAAAATTATCCAGGACAGCCGAGCTGTAGTTAGTAAGGGTGACCATTGCCTGGGCTGATGCTGCGCCTAGCCCCACCGGGCCGAAATCTATCTCCAGGGGGGTTACCCAGAGACCGGTGATCGGCGCCTGTCCCCCAGCCGCCGCCCCGGGAACGCCTCCTCCTGCCATGATGGCTGCGGCCGTCAGCACCCCAACTATGAACCTCTTCGGACTCGTGATAAAACCTCTCATCAGAGAGACCTCCCTCGACCCTGTACCTCTCGCCGTCGCACTCTCTCCATACCTACCGCCTCAAACCAAAATTTCCGCATAGATACCATTAAGTAACGGGCGATGTCCAGCCGAATTGAACGGGGGGCCACCGGTGGGGGAATACCTCCTCTGCACCGACTGCTTTCGTGACGAACTCTTCTGCCCGACACGAAATCCCCCTGTCGCGATAAACCGGTTGACTCCTCTCCGCTCTGAACCTACCATGCCCCATGCCCAACAGCCAACTTTCACTCATCCGCACGGCCCTCACCACCATCAATAGGCACTCCCTGTTTACTCCCGGGGAGAAGATCGTCATTGCCGTCTCCGGCGGGATCGATTCCATGGTCCTGCTCCACCTGTTGACCTCCCTGGAGGAGTTGCGCCTCGATCCGGTGGTGGCGCATCTGAACCACTCTCTCCGGGGGGATGAGTCCGACTTGGACGAAGAGTTCGTCCGGGATGCGGCCGCGCGGTATGGACTCCACTGCGTGGTCCGACGGGTGGATGTCCGGGGGCTGGCCCATGAGGAGAAGCGGTCACTGGAGGAGGCGGGGCGGGAGGCCCGGCACCGGTTCCTGGAGGAGGTGCTCCGGAAGGAGGGGGCCGAGGCCGTGGTTCTGGCCCACCATGGGGACGATCAGGCCGAGACCGTGCTCATGCGGCTCCTTCGCGGCTCCGGCGCCGCCGGACTGGCCGGCATCGCCCATCGCACCGGGTGGAAGGTTCGCCCCCTCCTGGACGCCACCCGGCGGGAGATCGTCGCCTATGCGGCGGATCGGGGGATCGCCTTTCGCGAAGACCGCTCCAACAGCGACCAGCGGTTCCTGCGCAACCGGGTGCGCCACGAGCTCCTGCCGCTCCTGGCCACCTACAACCCCCTGGTCAGCCGGACCCTGGGGGCCACCGCCGCCATCCTGGCCGCCGATGATGAGCTGCTGACCCGGCAGGCCGATCACCGGTTCGACCTCCTGGCGCTGATTGGGGAGGGGGAGGTGCAGTTCCCGGTGGCAGGGTTGCTTCATGAGCCGGATGCGCTCCGGTACCGGCTCTACCGGCGGGCTATCCGGGAGCTGAGCGGCGACCTGCGCGCCATCTCCTACCGGAACCTGCTGGAGGTGGACCGCCTGCTCCTCAGTGATGACCCCTCCTGTTCCGTGACGCTTCCCCGCTCCTTGCGGGCCTGCCGCGTATACGACCGGCTCCGGTTCCGTCGGGAGGGCGTCTCCTCTCATTGTGGCGAAGTGCGGATCGACGGCTTCGGCCGCTACCCGTTTTCCACGGGGGAGTTGCTGATCTCCCCGGCTATTCCCCCCTTCCTCACCGGATCTCTTTCTGCGTCTCGCCTCCTCATCGATTCGGATGAGGCCCCGTTCCCCTGGACTCTCCGGAGTTTTAAAGATGGCGACCGGCTGTTCCCCTGTGGCATGACCGGGAGCAAGAAGCTCAAGAATCTCTTCATCGACCTGAAGGTCCCCCGCCACCTGCGCCGGGAGATTCCGCTGCTGTGCGCCGCTGACGGCTCCATTCTCGCGGTTATGGGGGTGCGGCGGAGCGCCCTGGCCCCGGTGACGGGGGCGACCCGGCAGGCGGTGCTGGTGGAGCGGCGGGGGTGACAAGGCGGCGCGTACCGCTTTTCCCTGGCATTAGAATTCGTTTTTCTGCTATTCTCGCAAAATTGACGGAGGCAGGCTGAGGAGGTTCAAATGGGTCCTTTGGCGCTAAAGCGCGAAGAACTGTTCACCTATGCCGATTATCTGGCGTGGGATGACGATCGACGATGGGAGTTGATCGATGGTGCGGCGTACGCCATGACTCCGGGGCCGTCGTTCAGGCACCAGAACGTGGCGCTGAAAATCGGTTCCCGTTTGGAACGTCACTTTTCCGGACGAGGGTGTACTCCCTTCATGGCCCCCTTCGACGTCGTTTTTGACGAGACGAATGTGGTGCAACCGGATCTCTTTGTCGTCTGTGACCGGAGCAACATCACCGAGGCCAACGTCACGGGCGCCCCGGATCTGATCGTCGAGATCCTCTCTCCCTCCACCATGTTGCGGGACCGTCGGGAGAAGTTCTCACTCTATGAGCGGTTCGGTGTTAGAGAATATCTCATCGTTCATCCGGTGGACGAAACCGTGGAGCGGTATCTGCTGGTTGCCGGTCGCTATGGAGTTCCGGAGCTCCTTGGCAGGATGGAGTCCCTCACCCTCGGCATCTTTCCCGACTTGACACTGAATCTGTGGGAACTCTTTGATAGGGAGCCGTGATCGAGTCCTTATGTCACCCAGGAGGATTCCGGATGATGACGAGGCTGCTTCGAAGATCGATTTTCCTCCACCTCCTGTTGGTGGGACTCCTCTTTTCCCCCCCCCTGCTGGGCCGCCCCCTGTCCTCACCTCTCCATTGATGCCGCCGCCAAACTGGTACTGTCCCTGAGCGGGGAGCTCCGGCGCCATAATCGTCTTTATCATGAGCAACGACCTGAAATCAGTGACGCCGCCTATGACCGGCTCTTTGCCGAACTGCAGCAGTTGGAGCTCTGCTTTCCGCCCCTGGCCGCAGCGGATTCGCCGACCAGGAGGGTGGGAGGGACCGTCTCTGCGGAGGTTTCGACAATCAGTCATGAGCGGCCCATGCTCAGCCTTGCGTCCACAACCGGTCCCGAGGCGGTGGCCACACTCCTGCGTAAGGTTGAGGCTGCGGCGGGCGCGGGTGTGACCTTCCTGGTTCAGCCCAAGGTCGACGGTCTGCCGGTGGAGCTGCTCTATCTGGCAGGACGGCTGGTATCGGCAGCCACGCGGGGGGATGGTACCCGCGGCGAAGAGGTGACGCCGCGGGTGAGGAAGATCCCGGGGATCCCCCTGCTGCTCACCGCTCCGTTCCCTGACCGGGTGGTGGTGCGAGGAGAGCTGTATGCAGATCTTCGACTGCTGGCCGGCGCCACCGAGGCGGGAGGCGCCACCTACGCCACACCGCGCCACTATGCGGCGGGGACACTCATGGCGCGGGAGTCCGATCCCCGCAGCCTGGCCAACTTACGCTTCTTCCCCTTTGAGCTGGTGAACGCCGATGAGGTCGCCGGCGTTCGCACCGATCGGGAGGCGCTCCTCCTCCTGGCCGCATGGGGGTTCCCGGTGCCGGCCGAACAGAGCGCGGTGGTGACAACTGTCGACGGAGTCCGGACCGTCTACCGCTCATATCTTGCCGACCGGGAACGGCTCCCCTTCGCCGCCGACGGAATTGTCGTCAAGGTCGATGAGCTGCAGCTGCGACGGACGCTGGGGGAGGGGAGCCGGGCGCCGTTCTGGGCCGCTGCCTGGAAGTTCCCGCCGGAAACGGTCCGGACTGTGGTGCGGGAGATCCGGTGGCAGGTGGGTAAGAGCGGTCGCCGAACCCCCGTGGCCCTGGTTGCGCCGGTGCTTCTCGGCGGAATCCGGGTCGGCCGGGTGTCGCTCCAGAACGCCCGGGAGGTGCAGCGGCTGGGGATAGAGGCAGGAGATGAGGTGATCGTGGCGCTGGTCGGGGATGTTATCCCCCAGATCGTCCAGGTGATGGGGAAGGAGCCGGCCGGCCCCGGGGGGACGCTCTTCGGGGAACCGCACTCCGAAACGGCTTCTGATGCCTGCCTGCGCGATTCGCCCGGTTGCCGGGAGCAGTTCCTGTCCCGGACCACATTTTTTACCTCGCGGTCGGGGTTGAACATCCGTGGCCTCGGTCGGGGGCGGCTGAAACTGCTCATTGAGGCGGGGATGGTGACCGAGCTCCCCTCCATCTTCCGGTTGAAGCAGGCGGAGATCGCCGCCGTGCCGGGGCTCGGGCCCCATACTGCCGACACGGTGACGGCGTCCATCCGCAGAGTCAAACGTCCGGACTCCTTCCGGCTGGTGGCCGCCCTCGGCATTCCTGGCGTCGGTCCGGCGACTGCCCGGAATCTGGCGCGGGAGTTCACCTCTCTGGACGAACTCCTTGCCGCCGGCGGGGAGCAGGTGAGTTCACTCCCGGGGAGGAGTGCGCAGGCGGCGCGAGCCGTGAGGAGTTTCTTCGGGACGCCTGGCGGACGGGAGCTGCTGCGGGAGTTTCGGGAGTTGGGGGTGCTTTGAACGGGGTAGGGAAGGGGGCGGATCGGTTGAGTAGGGGCGACGCATGCGTCGCCCATGATGGAACATCCGGCAATATGGTTTGTGGCGATTGTGGGATGCCGAGGGGTGACGGTTTTCCTTGGCGGTATCCTGTGGTCTTTTGCTATACTCCCGACCGTCACGGCAGCTTCTCCACAGGAGGTTCTCATGGGACCATTGGCGCTCAAGCTGGATGAACGATTCACCTACGGTGATTATCTGACCTGGGATGACGGTGAGCGGTGGGAGCTGATCGACGGGGTTCCCTACAACATGTCGCCGGCGCCCCGGCTGCGACATCAGGCGATCAGCCGGGAACTCCTGACCGAGTTCTCGCTCTATCTCCGCGGCAAACAGTGTCAAGTTTTTGCCGCCCCTTTTGATGTCCGCCTCCCCGAAGCCGACGAGAATGACGATCTGGTGGAGACGGTACTGCAGCCTGATCTGTCGGTCATCTGTGACCGGACCAAGCTGGACGAGGCCGGCTGTCGCGGCGCACCGGATTTGATCATCGAGATCCTCTCGCCGGCCACGGCGCACAAGGATCTGAAGGTGAAGTTCGACCGCTATGAACGGGCCGGGGTACGGGAGTACTGGATCGTGGACCCTGCCGGAGAAACGGTGCAGCTCTTCACTGTTGGATGCAATGGGAAGTATGGCCGGCCGGAGCTCTTCGGCGCAGGGGATCGGGTGAAAGTGGGGCTCTTTCCTGAACTGAAGATCGACCTTGCCGTGGTATTCGCCGAATAACCGAAGCGGGGTGGTCGGTTAACTCGCGGATCAAGCAAAAACAAGCCGTTGGGTTGAACCAAAACGCTTTCAGGGGAGCCAGTTCTCTACGATCAAACCCGGCACTCTTGAGAATTCACGCTCATTGTGGGTTACCATGATGAGCCCGAGCGATCTGGCATGTGCGGCGATAAGCAGGTCATTATGGCCGATGGGCTGGCCGATGAGGTGCAGGTGGGAGCGTATTTCTGCATAGTGACGGTCGAGCGGTTCTTCAAGAGCCATTATTTCCAGGGCGCTCAATATTGCTTCCACTTGCGAGGAAAGTCTCGCCGAGCCCTTTTTTGCCGAGCCGAAGCGGAGCTCACAGGCGACAATCAGGCTGGTGCAAACCATGTTTTCCCCTACCTTCGCGATGTGGTCCGCAACAATTCCCGCAGGCTCCTTTATGAGGTGGGAAAGAATATTCGTATCCAGAAGATAGCGGGGCGTTCCCATATTAAAATACCTGATCGTTATCGTTTACCGGCGGATCTTCAATGTCCGGAAACTCCTCATCGAGAGGCTGCAAGGTGGCAAGCAGCGCCAGAAGAGATGGTTTTTTTGCAGGTTCTATAATGAGGCGGTCCCCTTCCTTGCGGATGATGGCTTCGTTACCCGGCAGTTCAAGAGTACGCGGGATGCGAATGGCCTGATTCGAACCATTCCTGAACAGGCGAACGTGACGTTCCGTAAGCATGACAACCTCCTGTGGTTTAGCCTATGTCTGGCATATGCTATCATTGTTTGTGGGTAATGCAAGGGATAACGTGACGATCTCCCGGATTGAACTCCTGAAAATGATCGACGGGCTGTTGGGACGGCTCATTGCATACTCTCTCCCGGTATCGAGAGGGGGAGTTCTCGTGACCGAGCCACGTAGCCTCCTCGTCATCCGCCCCGGCGGGATCGGGGACGCGGTGCTCCTGCTCCCGACGCTGGCCGCGCTAAAGGGGCGCTTCCCGGAAGCTCGGATCACCGTCTTGGCTGAACGGCGCAATGCCGCCATCTTCGACCTCTCCCCCGCCCTGGATCGACTCCTTCTGTATGACAAGCCGCGGGAACTGCTGACCGCCGTTCGCGGGCGATACGACCTGGTCATCGACTCGGAGCAGTGGCATCGCCTTTCGGCGGTGGTGGCGCGGCTGACGATGGCGACCACGAGGATCGGCTACGGCACCAATGAACGAGCCCGGCTCTTTACCCATCCACTCTCCTACCGCCAGGACGACTACGAGGCGCTCAGTTTTCTTCGGCTCCTGGAGCCGCTGGGGATTACTCCCCCCGCGACAATCACCGTTCCGTTTCTTGTCATCCCCCAGGAGACCAAGAAACGGGCAGCTGCGCTGCTGGCGCCCTTGGCGGGACGCGACTATCTGCTCCTCTTCCCCGGCGCCAGCATCCCGGAGCGCCGCTGGGGGGGAGAGCGGTTCGAAGCGCTGGCGCGGCGGCTGGAAGGGGAGGGGTGGAGTATCGTGGTGGTCGGCGGCGGGGAGGATGTGGCTGCCGGCGCGCTCATTGCCGGCGATAGCGGCCTCAACCTGGCGGGGGAGAGCACCCTTGTGGAGACGGCTGCCATCATTGCCGGGGCGCAGCTGCTGGTCAGCGGCGATTCGGGGCTCCTGCATCTGGCGGTGGGGCTGGGGATCCCGACGGTTTCCCTCTTCGGGCCGGGACGGCAGGAGAAGTGGGGGCCGAGGGGGAAAGGAGATGCGGTCATCAATCACCAGTTTACCTGCTCCCCCTGCACGACCTTCGGTTCAACGCCGGAGTGCCCTCTCCAGGCCCGCTGTATGGCGGAGATCAGTGTCGATGAACTCTTACATGCGGCGCTGCGGCGCTTGAGAGAAAAATCGGGGATAAGGAATAAACCCCTTGACATTATCCCGCTATTCCGATAAAAGAATGAACTCTTTGTAGGCGCGTAGCTCAGGGGTAGAGCACTAGCTCGACACGCTAGGGGTCGGCGGTTCGAAACCGCCCGCGCCTACCAGATTAAACCAGGTCACAGACATTGTGCGGCGGGGGCATCGACTTTCGATGCCTCTTTCTGTTAAGGGACCACGAAGATGAGCGATATCCAGATTACCCTTCCCGACGGTTCAGCCCGGACCCTCCCCGCAGGGGCCACGCTCCGTGACCTGGCGGCGGCTATCGGCGCCGGTCTGGCCAAGGCGGCCATTGCCGGCAAGCTGGACGGCGAGCAGGTTGATCTGAGCGCACCGCTCCATGACGGCGCCCGGGTGGAGATCATCACCGAGAAGAGCCCCGAGGCTCTGGAGCTGATCCGTCACACCACCTCCCATCTCATGGCTCAGGCGGTGAAGCAGCTCTTCCCCGAAACGAGGGTCACCATCGGCCCGTCGGTGGAGAACGGATTCTATTACGATTTTGACCGGGAGAGGCCGTTTACTCCAGAAGACCTTGAGGCCATCGAGGCGAAGATGCGGGAGTTGGCCGCCAAGGCGATTCCCCTGGAGCGGCAGCTCCTTCCTAAGGCCGACGCCGTCAGGCTCTTTACCGAGATGGGGGAGAGTTACAAGGTGGAGATCATCGAGGCGCTTGATGTGGAGAGCGTCTCCCTCTACCGTCAGGGCGACTTTATCGACCTCTGCCGAGGACCGCATCTCCCCTCAACCTCCTGGTGCAAGGCGTTCAAGCTCACCTCCCTGGCCGGAGCCTACTGGCGGGGGGACGAAAAGAACCGGATGCTGCAGCGGGTCTACGGCACCGCCTTTCCCGACAAGAAACAGCTGGACGCCCATCTGGAGCGGATCGAAGAGGCCAAGCGGCGCGACCACCGGAAGCTGGGGCGCGAGCTGGATCTCTTCTCCTTCTCCGATGAGGTCGGCGCCGGTTTTCCTATCTGGCACCCCAAGGGGGCGCTGCTGCGCACTGTCATCGAGGATTTCGAGCGGAAGGAGCATCTGAAGCGGGGCTACGACATCGTCGTGGGGCCGCAGATCCTCAAGACCGAACTCTGGCAGCGCTCGGGTCACTACGACAACTACCGCGAGAACATGTACTTCACCCAGGTGGATGAGCAGAGCTTCGGCGTCAAGCCGATGAACTGTCTGGCCCACATGATGATCTATAAGTCTCACCTGAGAAGCTACCGGGACCTGCCGCTCCGCTTCTTCGAGTTGGGGACGGTCCACCGCCACGAGCGGGCCGGTGTGCTCCACGGGCTCATGAGGGTTCGCTGCTTCACCCAGGACGACGCCCATATCCTCTGTACTCCCGAACAGCTGGACGCCGAGATCAAGGGGGTTATCTCCTTCGTCAGCGACGTCATGGCAATCTTCGGCTTCGAGTTCGAGATGGAACTCTCCACCCGGCCGGAGAAATCCATCGGCTCGGATGAGGACTGGGAGCGGGCCACCGCGGCGCTCCTGGCGGCGCTGAAGGATTCGGGACGTCCCTTCGAGATCAACGAGGGGGATGGCGCCTTTTACGGGCCGAAGATCGACATCAAGCTGCGCGACTGTCTTGACAGGAGATGGCAGTGTGCTACAATCCAGTGCGATTTTACCCTGCCGGAGCGGTTCGACCTTACCTACGTGGACGCCTCCGGGGAGAAAAAACGCCCTGTCATGGTTCACCGGGTCATCCTCGGCTCCATCGAGCGGTTCATCGGTGTCCTTATCGAGCATTTCGCCGGCAACTTTCCCCTCTGGATCTCACCGGTACAGGCCATCATTCTCACCGTGACCGACAGCCAGATTCCCCATGGGGAGACGGTGTTCGCCGAGTTGCGCGCCGCCGGCATCCGGGTGCAGAAGGATTTCCGCAATGAAAAACTGGGATTCAAGATCCGGGAGGCCCAGCTCCAGAAGATTCCTTATATGCTTATCGTCGGGGACAAAGAGGTTGAGTCGGGGTGTGTGACCCCGCGGTTCCGCGACGGCAAGAACCTCGAACCGATGACTGCCGCTGAGTGCATTCGATTCATCACCCAGGAAGCGGAAAGCTTTCACTAGGAGGTGTCGCCATAGCTAAACCGACGGTTAACATCAACCAGACCATCCGTGCCCGTGAGCTCCGCGTCATCGGTGTCGACAACGAACAGTTAGGAATTCTGACCCTCACGCAGGCGCTGGCGCTGGCGGAGAGCCAGGAACTCGATCTTGTCGAGGTATCGCCAACGGCCGTCCCTCCGGTCTGCCGGATCATGGACTATGGCAAGTTCAAATATCAGCAGAGCAAGAAGCAGCAGGAAGCCAAGAAGAAGCAGGTGCAGGTGCAGCTTAAGGAGGTCAAGCTCCGTCCCAAGACCGACGAGCACGACCTTCAGTTCAAGATCAACCACATCATCCGCTTCCTCGAAGAAGGGAACAAGGCCAAGGTGACCCTGGTCTTCCGGGGGCGCGAGATCACCCACATGGAGTTCGGCAAGAAGTCGCTGGACAAGATTGTCGAGGCGATCAAGGATGTGGCGATCATCGAGGTGACTCCCAAGATGGAAGGGCGGAGTATGTTCATGATAGTGGCGCCCAAGGCTAAGAAATAACATCTAATGTTTGAACCGATATCCACAAGGAGAGACCGTAATGCCCAAGATCAAGACCAACCGCGGCGCGGCTAAACGTTTCAGCAAGACTGCCTCCGGCAAGATCAAGCGGGGACACGCCTTCACCAGCCACATCCTGACCCCCAAGACCCGCAAGAACAAGCGGCAGCTCCGCAAGGGGAATCTCATCG
>CAIOGM010000024.1 GCA_903857795.1 uncultured Geobacter sp. | reverse complement strand
GTTGACGACGTCATGTTATTCATCCCCGGTCGGTCATTTCGACGCACAAGGGAGTACACCATGATCATGACTCTGGTAAAGGCCGGGCACTATGACCCGGTATGTGCCGAACTTCAGGAAGAGGTCGCGGAAATAGCCGAGTCCGAAAACATGCTGGCCAGCTATCTGCACGCCACGGTCCTCAACCACAAGAGCCTGGAACATTCCCTGTCGTTCCTGCTGGCCGGGAAACTCTCCTCCCCGCACCTCTCCGCCATGTCGCTCCGGGATGTTATCGACGAGGCGTTTCATGCCGACCCTGGAATTGGCGAGGCCGTGCGCTATGATCTCTCGGCGGTGGTGGAACGTGATCCGGCGGCCAGGGGCGTGGCGCAACCATTTCTCTACTACAAGGGCTTTCACGCCCTGGAGGCCTTTCGGGTGGCGCACTGGCTCTGGAGCAACGACCGGAACGCCCTGGCCCTCCACCTCCAGAACCGGATCTCCGAGGTCTTTGCCGTTGATATCCACCCCGCGGCCCGCATCGGCAAAGGGATTCTCATTGATCATGCCACCAGTGTGATCATTGGCGAGACCGCAGTCGTCGGCGATGATGTCTCCATGCTCCACGAAGTCACCCTGGGCGGCACCGGCAAAGAGAGTGGCGACCGTCATCCAAAAGTCGGCAGCGGCGTCCTCATCGGCGCCGGGGCCAAGATCCTCGGCAATATCATCATCGGGGAAGGCTCCAAGATTGCCGCCGGCAGTGTGGTTTTGAAAGAAGTCCCTCCCCATTCCACGGTGGCGGGAATTCCGGCACGGGTTGTCGGGAGACCGATAACCGTTATCCCCTCTCACGCCATGGATCAGAATGTTGATTTCGACTATTGTATTTAGAACTCATCAGTATCAGCGCTTCCCATGACCTCCCGGCTTCGTGAAATCCCCTATAACTATAACAGCCACCGCCTGAACGAAATCGAGAAACGTCGTGACGAACACCATCACAGCCATGATTCTCAGCGCCAGGAACGCGCCCTCAAGCTGAGCCGGTTGCTGGAGGCGGCCCATGTGGCAATCAACCACTTCGCCACCCGATTCTCCGCGATCGAACAACTTCGACGGGACATCATTCACCGATTCTCTCGCCACACCCGGCACGACAACATCGCCTTTGATGGTCTCGCCCGGGTCAGCCATGTGACCGACGCCTCGGACTGGCGCGTCGAGTACCCCTTTGTCGTTCTCTATCCGGACACTGAAGAAGAGATCGCTCACCTGGTTCGTGGTTCCATCGAACTGGGGCTCACTATCATCCCCCGTGGCGGCGGCACCGGCTATACTGGCGGCGCCGTTCCGCTCACAACCCGATCCGTGGTCATCAATACAGAAAAACTGATCGACATGGGTCCGGTTGAGACACTCACCCTGCCGGGACGCGCCACCCCCTGTGCCACCATCCGTACCGGCGCCGGCGTGGTCACCAAACGGGTCCTGGAAACAGCCGAAGCCGCGGGTCTGGCCTTTGCCGTGGATCTGACATCTGCTGAATCCTCCTGTATCGGCGGCAACATCGCCATGAACGCCGGAGGGAAAAAGGCCGTACTCTGGGGCACGGCCCTGGATAACCTTGTCTGGTGGAAGATGGTCACCCCGGACGGGAACTGGCTGGAGGTTGAACGTCTCAATCATAACCTCGGCAAGATCCACGAGCAGGTGACCGCCACCTTCCGGCTCCGGCGCTACGATCCCTCGGGCCGAGACCTCCTGGGTGAAGAGCTTCTGGAAATTCCGGGGGCGAGTTTCCGTAAGGCAGGTTTGGGCAAGGATGTGACCGACAAGTACCTCGGCGGCCTGCCCGGTGTCCAGAAGGAGGGGACGGACGGCCTCATCGTCGCAGCCCGCTGGGTGCTGCACCGGATGCCACCGGTGATTCAAACCGTCTGCCTGGAGTTCTTCGGACAGGTTCGGGAAGCAGTTCCCGCCATCGTCGAGATTACGGACTACTTCAAGCCGGGTGGAGCAGGCCTCGCGGCAGGGGTACGGCTGGCCGGGCTGGAACACCTGGACGAACGCTATGTCCGGGCCGTGGGGTACACGAACAAGGCACATCGCCCCGGTCGCCCCAAGATGGTGCTCCTGGCCGATCTGGTGGGAGATGACGCCGACACCGTCATGGCCGCGGCGCAGGCGATTGTCCGCATGGCCGGCGTCCGTACGGGGGAAGGCTTCATCGCCGGCACTGCCGAAGAACGGAAGAGATTCTGGCTGGACCGTGCCCGGACGGCTGCCATCTCCCGGCATACCAATGCCTTCAAAGTAAACGAGGATGTGGTAATCCCTCTGCCACGCATGGGAGAGTACTGCGATGGCATCGAGCGGATCAACATCGAACTGTCGATCCGGAACAAGGTTCAGGTGGCGGACGCCATCGCGGATTTCATCGCCGGGGAACTCCCCCTGCCCCGGGGGGACACCACTCAGGACCGGGAACTGCTCATCGGTGACCGGCGCCGGCGCGCCCTGGAGCTGGTGGCCGGGGTGCGGGGGCGGTGGCAGTGGCTGTTGGACAATCTGGAGACACCCCTGAAAGAGGCGCATCTCAGCCTGGCCAAACAGGGGGTGGTTTTCACTCCAGGAGCCGCCAGCGCACTCCATCCCCTGCTGTTCCACTCTCTGCAAAATTATTCCCTGCGGGTCTCCTGGAAGCAGGAACTGCGTGAGCCGCTGCAAACTATTTTCGCGGGAACCATGTTCCAGCCGGTGAACGACCGTATCGACGAGCTCCACTCCGAGGTGCTGCGGGGCCGGCTGTTTGTCGCCCTGCACATGCATGCCGGGGACGGCAATGTGCACACCAATATTCCCGTCAATTCCGGCAATTACGTAATGCTGCAGGAAGCCACTGCCGTCGTGGCGCGGATCATGGCCTTGGCCTGTTCCCTGGACGGGGTCATCTCCGGTGAGCACGGTATCGGCATTACCAAGCTGGAATTCCTGACTCCGGAGGAAATAGCCCCGTTCCGCGCCTACAAAGAGCGCATCGACCCGGAGGGACGCTTCAATAAGGGGAAACTGCTGGCTGGCGCTGACCTGACCAACGCCTACACCCCCTCCTTCAGTCTGCTGGGTGCCGAATCGCTCATCATGGACCAATCGGCGATCGGTCGCATTGCCGACTCCTTCAAGAACTGCCTGCGCTGCGGCAAGTGCAAGCCGGTCTGTTCCACCCATGTCCCCCGGGCCAACCTCCTCTACAGTCCGCGAAACAAGATCCTCGGCGCATCGTTGCTCATCGAAGCCTTTATTTACGAAGAACAGACCCGCCGTGGCGTTAGCCGCCGCCACTACACCGAGTTCTCCGACATTGCCGACCACTGCTCTGTCTGCCACAAGTGCCTGAAACCGTGCCCGGTGGATATCGATTATGGCATGGTGTCAGTGGCCCAACGCAACTTCCTCCGCGAACAGGGGAAGAGTGCCCCCAATCCGGGCAAGGCACTCGCCATGGCCTTTCTCAACACCACCGATCCCACGACCATCAAGTTCATGAGAAAGGGATTGATCCAGTGGGGCTACAGGGCCCAGCGCGTGGCGGTGACCACGGGCCGAGCCCTGGGGCTCACTCAGGATCAGGTGCGGCGGCCTCCGGCCACCGTGGGCGCGCCCACCCTCAGGGCCAGGCTCCTCCATAGCATCAACAAGCCCCTCCCCGGCAACCTGACCGATCAAACCTCGCGAGCCCTGCTGGCTATCGAGGACGAAACTATCGTGCCGGTAATCCGGAACCCGCGCACGGTTACCGAAGAGTCGGACGCCGTGTTCTATTTTCCGGGGTGCGGCTCCGAGCGCCTCTTTTCCCAGGTAGCCCTGGCGACCCAGGCGATGCTTTTTCACCTGGGCGCCCGAACCGTGCTGCCACCGGGGTACCTCTGCTGTGGTTTCCCGCAGACATCCTCCGGCAATCACGACAAGGGACAGCGGATCACTACTGCGAACCGGGTGCTGTTCCACCGGATGGCCACCACCCTTAACTACCTGGACATCAGGACGGTACTCGTCTCCTGCGGCACCTGCCTGGACCAATTCCAGCAGTATGAATTCGACAAGATCTTTCCCGGCTGCCGCCTGCTGGACATCCATGAGTATCTGCTGGAGAAAGGAATCTCTCTTCAGGAAGCTACCGATACTCGCTACCTGTACCACGACCCCTGCCATACCCCCATGAAGCTCCATGATCCCCTCACGGTGGCGAACCAGCTTATGGGCCAGCGGGTGGAACTGGCGAACCGCTGCTGCGGCGAAGCCGGCACCTTGGCGGTAACGCGGCCGGATGTCTCCACACAGGTGCGGTTCCGCAAGGAAGAAAACCTGCGCAAAGAGGCAGCCCACGTGCGCGAAGACGGTTTCTCGGGCCAGATCAAGGTTCTCACCTCCTGCCCTTCATGCCTGCAAGGGTTGGCCCGGTACGAGACGGACGCCGACATCCAGGCCGACTACATCGTGGTGGAACTGGCCCGACGCCTCCTTGGCGCAAACTGGCTGGCCGACTACATGGCGAAAGCCGCAGCCGGAGGCGTCGAGCGGGTGCTGCTTTGACCGTTTACTGGTAGTGACGTACGTCGACGCCACCCAGAGAAACGCATCTGAAATTATATTGAAAGTGCTTGACAAATTTGCGTCAAACATGATTTACTGCCTATATAGTATATAGGCTAACAACAATCGATCAAAGCAGTAGCGGCTGACCAGAAATACTGGAGGCCAGAGAATTTTATTCTCTGGCCTCTTTTTTTTCACCAGGGGTCAAGGATAAATCACTCGAAGCGAAACAGCATCAGCCAGGGCACAAGGAGGCAACTATGGGCAGCTCGGGACAGAGGTACGGATTAACCGCAGCGGAATTGAACGGCAGACTGGCGCGCTTGTGCTATGAAGATCTGGTGGACGCCAATCCCTATCCGGAATTCACTCCCGAACGGCGGGAATTTTCCATGGGGTGGGTGTACGTTGACAAACATCCCGAAGGCTCGGGACTTAACCACAAGGAGAATAATACATGCTGAAAATCGCCGTAGCAACCAGTGACGGTGTAACCATCGACGTTCATTTCGGACAAGCCACCTCATTCCATATCTTCGACGTGGCCGAGGACGGAACCTACCAACTCCTCGAACAGCGACAAATCTTGCCCCGCACTTCCGAAGAAACCGCAGGCGAGCATCCCGCCAACGCCACCATCGAACAGCTTACCGACGTGGATGTAATTCTGGTCCACCGGATCGGCGACGGCCCGATCAGGGACCTGGAGGAGCGCGGCATCCGGGCTTTTTCCCTGAACGGCTCGCTGGACCGGGCGATGACTGCTTACGGCAGACAGCACAAGCTGTTCATGAAAAGAATTCCCGGCTCTCCCCTGCCTCAGAGGCCCGCCTCTTCCGGCTGTGGCGGCTGCAACAGTCACAGCAACTGTCACTAAATGCCAACCTCACATCTACCTATTAAATTTATAGATATTATTATTTCTTATCTTGACTTACT
>CAIOGM010000023.1 GCA_903857795.1 uncultured Geobacter sp. | reverse complement strand
TCGGCGCGGCACGTTGCACCCCGACCATTGAGACGTCACCGACGGCCCTCATCACCCTGGCCGACGAGCAGTTGTACCTGTCCAAGAAACATGGCAGAAATCGGGGCAGCGTGGCCATCGACTGAATCCGGGCAGCCGCCGGCGCGCCACGTGAAAGCAGAAGAGCCGCGCCTTGCCTTACATACTACTTTCCCAAGGGGAATCTCTGATGCCAGTGCCACCGTTCCCCTCCGTTCCATCAGCTCTCCATGAAAGCATACAGCTGCTGCAGATCGACTCCAACCGCCGCGAATACGGCCTCCGGTATGAGCTGCTGAACTTTGCCGGGGCCGACCATCTGACCGCGGCCCGGGCAGAGCGGGACGAACTGCTCCGCTGGCTTGAGCAGCGGGCCGCTGTCGGCTACGCCGGGACCAAGGTGGATTGTAACGGCCTTTCACCCGGTTGCCGCTGCTGCGGTGATGGCGGCTGGTCCTGCCTGTTCATCAACGGCCGCTGCAACGGCCGCTGTTTCTACTGTCCCTCGGCCCAGGATGATGACGGTCCGCCGGTCACCAATGGGCTCTCATTTGCCTCTCCGGAGGAGTATGCCGCCTATGTGGCGGCCCTGGGGTTCAGCGGGGTCAGCATCAGCGGCGGCGAACCGTTATTGACGCCGGAGCTGACCCTGGCCTACCTGACCGCCGTCCGTAAACGCTGCGGTGACGACCTGCATCTCTGGCTCTACACCAACGGCACCATGCTGACCGCCGATCTCTGCAGCCGACTGCGGGATGCCGGCCTGAACGAGATCCGCTTCGATTTGGGAGCGGTCCGCTATAATCTCAAAAAATTGCGTCTGGCAGTGGGGTGTATCCCGACGGTTTCCGTGGAAATCCCGGCGGTGCCGGAAGATGAGCAGCTGCTGAGGCTGAAGATGGTTGAAATGGCCCAGGCGGGGGTCAAGCACCTCAACCTGCACCAGATGCGTCTGACCCCCCACAACTTCGGCCCGTTGACGGAGCGGGGTTACACCTTCGTCAATGGCGACAAAGTGACGGTGCTGGAGTCGGAACTCTCTGCATTGAGGACAGTCCGTTTCGGGCTGGAGCAGGGGATATCCCTGCCGGTGAATTACTGCTCATTCCCCTACAAGCGGCGCTTCCAGCACGCGGCGGCCCGCCGGCGTGCGGCCCTGAACAGCTGCGCCGCCGGTGAGGTGGTGACGGAACAGGGGTATCTGCGGACTCTTTCGGCGACAACCGTCCGTTACTGCGAGGCCGCCCTTCTGCAGAACCCCAGTTACCGGTACCCTTTCGAAAAGATCGTATTGGAAACCGGGCGGGCCCTGTATCTGGAGCGCCGCCCGGTGACCCCGGAACTGGAGCTGACGGCTGCCGAGATGAGCGGGTTGCAGGAGGGGCGGCCACCGGAGCGAGTCGCCCGTTTTGAGAGGATCCCCCAGGGGCTGGACGCCAATCCCTGGGAGTGACCGGAACGCATCGGATCCGGAATCCCCTCACCTTCCCTCTACTCCCCTGGCAGAAAACCAACGCCATCCTCCACCTGACGTGAAGCTGCTCCCCATCCCGGGAGGCGAAATTTCTGATTTCGCCTCCATTTTTTTTTACAAATTCGGAACAGAATCCTGCTATACAGGGTGTCACGCTCCGCAAGTCGGGAGAGATTACGCCCCTTGCCGAATCTGATCAGACAGTTGCTTCAGCTACCGTTTAACGTCCGCCCCCAAGGAGTGATAATGATCCTCCCACCATCCGTCGACGACACCGGAACCGGAAGCGAGCCTCTCCCCGCCGGGGACTCTTCACTCTCGGCTGCGGTTCTGCATCACTCCCCCTGGATCGTTTTGGCGGCCGGACTGCTGGTTACCTCAATGACCGCCCACCTGATCGGAGTGCTCGCCACGGTAGGCGGTGCGGCGCTTTCACTCCTGCTGTTTGCCCTGCTCCGTGCTCTGCTGAACAGCCGCACCCGGGCATGGCGAATCGCGGAAGCACTGGCTGCGGCCCATACCGACATCACCAACCGCAAGCTGCTGGAAAAGGAGTTGCGGGGGAACCAGGAGCGGTATCACGCCATTATCAAGGCGTTTGACGGGCAGGTGTATATCTGTTCCCATGACTTTCGCATTTCCTTCATGAACCCGCAGCTGATCCAACGTACCGGCCGGGATGCGGTGGGCGAACTCTGCTTCAAGGCGCTCCATGACCTGGATGCAGTCTGCCCCTGGTGCGTCAACGACCGGGTGTTCAAGGGAGAGACCATCCGGTGGGAGGTGCAAAGTCCCAAAGATGCCTGCTGGTACTCCGTGACGAACTCACCGGTTCTCAATGCCGATGGAACCGTGTCCAAGATGGCGATGATTCGGGACATCACCGAACGGAAAGAGGCGGAGGCACAGGAACAGGTCAACCAGCGCCGCCAGCAGGCGCAACTCAGACTGTACGCCATGGGAGAGGCCTCCTATGAGGAGTTGCTGGATTTCGGCCTCGAGGAGATCCTCAAGCTGACCGGGAGTCCCATCGGCTATATCTATCACTATGACGAGGAGAGCCGCATCTTCACCCTCTACTCCTGGTCAAAGGGGGTGCTGCCGGAGTGCGCCGTCATGGAGAAACAGACGATCTACCGGCTGGAGCAGACCGGTCTCTGGGGCGAGGTGGTCAGGCAGCGCACCCCCATCATGGTCAACGATATGAGCCTCCCCGACTCCTGCCGAAGGGGGTATCCGGAAGGGCACGTTCCCCTGACCCGGTTCCTGAGCATCCCGGTGATCCGACATGAGCGAATCGTGGCGGTGGTGGGGGTAGGGAATAAGGTCTCCCCCTATACGGAAGACGACACCCTGCAACTCAAGCTTTTTATGGACGGGTTGTGGAATATCGTGGAACAGCGCCGGACCGCGGCAGATCTCCGGCTGGCCAAGGAGGGGGCGGAGAGCGCCAACCGGGCCAAGAGCGACTTTTTGACCAACATCAGCCACGAGATCCGGACCCCCATGAATGCTATCATCGGCCTGGGGCGGCTGGCGCTCCAGACCGATCTGTCAGAACAGCAGCGGGACTATCTGGATAAGATCGACTCCTCCTCCGGGACCCTCCTGCACCTCATCGACGATCTGTTGGATCTTTCCAAGGTAGAAGCGGGCAAGCTGACCCTGGAGAGCATCCCGTTCTCCCTCGACAGCTGTCTGACCACCGTAGAGGGCGTCATCCAGATCAGGGCCATGGGTCAGGGGGTGGATTTCAGGGTCACCGTCCATCCGGAGGTACCGGCAGAGCTGATCGGCGACCCATTCCGCTTGAACCAGGTATTGATCAACCTGCTGGGAAACGCCGTCAAGTTCACCGAACAGGGCGAGGTCTCCCTGGACGTGAGCGCCGGCCCCGCCGGGGTCGGCGAGCCGATCCCGGTCACCTGCACCGTCCGGGATACGGGCATCGGCATGACAGCCGGTCAGATGGAGGCCCTGTTCCACCCCTTCACTCAGGCTGACAGCTCCACCACCCGTCGCTACGGCGGCACCGGCCTGGGGCTCAGCATCTCCCGCCGGTTGGTGGAGTTGATGGGGGGAGATATTCGGGTGGAGAGCGAGCCGGGCCACGGGAGCGCCTTCACCTTCACCATCCCCCTGGAAGTGAATACTCTCCCTGAAGAGCTGTCAGGAGCGCCGCGCCCCCTGGTCACAGCCCCCCTCAAGGGATGCAGGGTGCTCGTCGCAGAAGATAACAGCATCAACCAGCAGGTGGCGCTGGAGCTGCTGGTTCGGGTGGGGATGGTGGTTGTCATCGCCGATGACGGCCGGGAGGCGGTTGACGCCGTAAGCGCAACCGGAGTGGATTTCGACGTGGTTCTCATGGATCTCCAGATGCCGGTCATGGACGGCCATGAGGCGACCCGGCTGATCAGGGAACAGTACTCCCGGGAACAGCTCCCCATCATCGCCATGACGGCCCACGCCGGCCCCGAAGAGCTGGAGCGCTGTCTACAGAACGGCATGAACGACCGTCAGACCAAGCCGATAAACCCGGACACTCTCTATGCCTGCCTGCTGCAGTGGATCCGACCAACCGGCAGCTCGCCCCCCGGTGGCTGCCGGACTGAGAAAGAGCCACCGCCTGAGCAGCTCGCCGATGAGGGGTAACTTCGTCCGGCATTCTCGTTTCCTTAACCAGCTTATTTTCATGCAGACCTTCTCCCATTTCCCTCCGATATGCCTACCAATTCTCTCCGTGAACCCCATCCGCTGACAACGAACGGGGCAAGGAGGACCATCGGCACCTGTCAGAGATCGAACAGCCGTATGTCTTCAGTGGTCTCAAACAGTTGTTATCAGATTTCGATTTCGACATAAAGCGAGCCATGGGGGAAGGATGAGAAACTTCGAAATCGGGATCAAGTCGTGGGGTGAGTCCAGCCAAGAGGCTGTGGAACTCTTTGAAAAGTTCGATTCCGGAGTTTTCCCGGCTCAACCGATTGAGCGGGTTTTCTTCCACGACGTTAAGACCTTCCTCAGAGACATTACTCCAAAGCGGATTGACCTGCTGGAGGAGTTACACCGCAATGGTGGAATCAGCATCCGCGCCCTGGCGAAACTGCTTAACCGGAGTTACAAGAATGTCTATGACGACGTGAAACTACCGGAACAGGCAGGGCTTGTCGAAAAAGACGAAAACGGGCTTTATTCTGTCCCGTGGGATGAGGTATCTGCGTCGTTTAAATTGGCAGCCTGACGCACACAAAAAAGTCCGCCACACACTGTGTGAAACGGACTTTTTTATTGAACAACCATGCGCCAGGCGGAGTCCAGCTGCTTTCACTTACTTCCGCAGCACCTTCACCACCGCCGAGAAATCCTCTTCGCCCCGGCCGTCCTTGACCCCCTGCTCATAGAGAGAGTAGGCCGCCTCGACCCCTGGAAGCGTCAGCCCCACGCTGCTTGCCGCCTCCATGACCAGCCCCAGCTGTTCATGGACATATTTGAGCGCCAGGTTGCGGGAAAAATCACCCCGGGCGATGGTCCGCCCCTTGGAGTGGAAGAGCGGCGAGGCCACCCCTCCCGAATCCAGCACCTCCAGAATCTTGTCGGGCGCGAAGCCGAGCTTCTCGCCGAAGACCACCCCCTCGGCCAGGGCCTGCATCAGCTCCGCCTGGACCAGGTTGACGATGAACTTCATCCTGGTGGCGTCGCCGATCCCCCCCACATGGATGATGTTCAGGCCGAAGAAGGAGAAGAGCTCCCGACAACGCCCCACGGTGGCCGGATCGCCGCCGGCGAGGATGGTGAGGAGGCCGTGGGCCGCATGTTCCTTGGTCCCCCAGACCGGCGCCTCCAGGAAGAGAACCCGATGCTTGGTCGCCTCTTCCGCCATCTCCAGGGTGCTCTCCAGGGAGTGTGTTCCCATATCGGCAAAGATCGTGCCCGGGTCGATACCGGCAAAGACCCCATCCTCACCGTAGATGTCCGGACGGAGCCGGTTTTTCTCGGGGCGGATCATGATCACCACATCCCTCCCCTTGGCCGCCTCGCGCGGGGTGGCCGCCACCTCCGCCCCCAGCGCGGCCAGTTCGGCAACAGGCGCCGGATCGGTGTCATACACGGTCAGCTTATAGTTTCCCTTGGTCAGATTGGCGGCCATATGCTTGCCGACGGTCCCCAATCCCAAAAAGCCGATATGTTTCAGCATGCGAACCCCCTCCTTATGGTGCTGCGTCGTTTTTGTGCCATGCAGTTTACCCTCTCTTGCGTCGGGATACAACTGAAAAACAGATAATCAGAATACTGTTCTATCTCGATCGGGTGACTCCGTGCCGCTCACAGAGCTCCGCCGCCGGACAGCGGGAACAGCGGGGGGAGACGGGAAGGCAGAGGTTCTGCCCGGCCATGACCAGGAGGTCGTTGATCCCGATCCAGTACTCCGGCGGAAGTTTCGCCCGGAGCGCCCACTCGGTCTCGTCGGGACTCCGGGTGGTGACGTAGCCGAGACGGTTACAGATCCGGTGCACGTGGGTGTCGACGCAGATCCCCGGGAGAGCGTAGCCAAGGGTCACCACCAGGTTGGCGGTCTTGCGCCCCACCCCCTTGAAGGTGAGGAGTTCGTCGATCTGGTCGGGGACCCGCCCCCCGTAATCGTCCCGGAGTCGCCGGGCGATGGCGATGAGCTGCAGCGCCTTGGTCCGGTAAAACCCCACGGGGTAGATGGCCTGCTCCAGAACCTCGGGGGAGAGCTCCGCCAGGCTCTCCGGATCGGTTGCCAGGGCGAACAGCCGCTCCGAAGCGGGACCGGTGGTCCGGTCATTGGTTCTCAGTGAAAGGATACAGGAGACAAGGACCTTGAACGGGCTCCCCTCCCGGTGAGAGACGATGGTGACCGCCGGCGATTGCCACTCCCGGGAGGCGAGGGTGAATTGCGCCATCACCTCACACAACTGCGGCTCGGTCACCGCCGCCCCCGGTTCCTGACCATCCGCATGAAGAGCACCCCGAGCATGGAGAGCGAGACGCCGATGACCACCATGAGAATGCCGCCGGACAACCCCGACGGACCGACGGTGTACCAGCGCCGGACGGAGAGGAAGAGCCCTCCGAAGGTGAACAGCCCGCCGAACAGGTAGACCACCAGCGCGGTCACCGCAAGGGGGGTTGCGGAGCGGAAGGAGGGGGGACGGCTCATGGGGCGGGAACGGTCACTGCCGACCTCGGTAGCGGCGATACTCCACGACCTGGAGCTGGTCGATCACCCGAAGGGCACCGGCTACCCCTTTGGCTATGGCGATGGCCGTCTGCCGATCCGCGTCGCTGTTCACATGCCCGGAGAAGGTGACGACGCCTGAGGCGACCTCGGTACGGAAGTGGAGATACTCCACGCGCCCCGACTTGAGCAGCTCGGTCTCGATCCGCTTGCAGAGGATCTTATCCACCAGCAGCCGGAGCGATTCGGCCTCGGCGCCGGCCAGGAGCGGGTCGCGCACCGCGGCGATGATGCTCTCCACTATGGTCCCCGGAGAGAGGGAGGAGGTGTTGAATACCAGGTCGTATCCCAGGGGATCGTTCCAGTCACGGTCGAAGTAGTAGTTGATGAAGCCGCTCCGTTGCTGGTCGCTCTTGCGGATCAGCGTCTTGGCCAGGTCGGGATCAAGCCACTCCCGTTCCGCGAAGTTCTCCACCCGGTCCTCGAAGGGGGCAACGAAACGGAGCCGGAGGAGATTGTCCAACCCGGAGAGGAGGTCCTGCCCTCCCCTGCCGTAGACGACCACGTTACCCCGGCTGCAGCACTCTAAAAGGAGCAGCTCGATGGCGCTGAGGTATGCGGCGTGACGCTGGTCGTCGTCGGTGAGAGAAACGGGGGGTTTCTCGTCAACCGACTGCAGCTCCTCTTCGGTGAGACCGTAGGCGGCAGCCAGTTCGACGATTTTCGAGTCGTCCACCAGTGAATACTTCAGCCGTTTCGCCACGTCCTTGGCGATCTCGTAGGCGCCGGTACCCATCTGGCGGGAGATAGTAATGATGGCCATGCAACTCTCCTTGTCCTCAGATTCGGCGCATAGTATCATGGACACCGATGGCATACAAGAACATCATCCACCTTACGTTGCGCCATTTCATGCGAGAGCTTCGCGAGAGAACCCCATGCCCGCACTTGCCTGTCGCTTCATCCTGTTCGCCCTCATCCACTCTCTCTTCTCCACCGACACGGTCAAGAGCCTGCTCTGCGGGCATCCTGCCGCCCTCCGTTACTACCGTCTGGGGTACAACATCCTGGCACTGGTAAGCTTCGCCTGGGTGCTCACCGCGCTCCCCGGTTCGCCGGCGCTGTACGCGCTTCAGGGGTACCCGGCGGTCATCCTCTCCGGCACTCAGGCGCTCTCCCTGCTGCTCCTCTGCCGCTGCGCGGCCCAGACCGGTCTCGGCGAATTTACGGGGATCAGGCAACTCCTGACCGGGAAGGAGAGCCCCCCACAATTCACCAGGAGCGGCGGGTACGGCCTGGTCCGCCACCCCCAGTACACCCTCGCCATGATCTTCCTCTTCGCCGCGCCCACGGTCTCACGGAACCATCTGCTCTTTACCCTCCTTTCGGGGCTCTACTTCGTCCTGGGCGCGTATCTGGAGGAGAGACGGCTTCTGACGACCTTCGGCGACGACTACCTCCGCTACCGGAGAGAAGTCCCCATGTTCATCCCCCGCCTGCGGCGTCTCCCCTTCGTATAAGTACCGTTCACCCCAGGCAGATGCACAATCCCGCTGACTATAAAAATACGTTCTAAATTTAGTTGACATGCACGTAAACGGTAGATATACTCCCCCCGAATTCATTGATGGAGGTGCGATCATGGGCGATATTTTTGTGGTTGAGGCGTTGCGGACCCCCTTCGGCTCCTTCGGCGGGACGCTTGCCGATGTTGAGGCGCCCAGGCTGGCGGCCACGGTCATGCAGGGGCTGCTGGCGAAGAGCGGTCTGGCGGCAGCTGCGGTTGACGAGGTCATCATCGGCCAGGTCCTGTCGGGGGGGTGCGGCCAGGCCCCGGCCAGGCAGGCCATGCGCGCCGCAGGGATTCCCGATTCGGCCCACGCCCTCACCATCAACAAGGTATGCGGCAGCGGCCTCAAGGCGATCATGCTGGGGGCCGACAGCATCCGCCTCGGCAACTCCCGGGTCGTCATGGCCGGAGGGATGGAGAATATGTCCCTGGCCCCCTACCTCCTCAAGAAGGCGCGCAGTGGTTACCGGATGGGACACGGCGAACTCCTGGACATGATGATCTACGACGGTCTCCAGGATCCCTTCACCGGTCGACACATGGGAGAGATCGGCGAGGAGAGCGTGGAGCGTAACGCCCTGACTCGTGAAGAGCAGGACCTCTTTGCCCTCCGTTCCTACGAACTGGCCCGGGCCGCTGTCTCCGGCGGCGTCTTTGACGACGAGATCGTGGCGGTGGTGAAGCGAGGGAAGAAGGGGGAGGAGAGCGTCACCCGGGACGAGGAACCGTTCAAGGGGGAGCCGTCCAGGCTCACCACGCTTCGCCCGGCCTTCCGGAAGGAGGGGAGCATCACCGCGGGCAACGCCTCGACCATCAACGACGGGGCGGCCCTGCTGCTCCTCAGCAATGAGGCTGCTCTGCGGGAACATGGGCTGAAGCCCAAGGCGCGCATCGTGGCCTACGCCACCGAGAGCCGTCACCCGGACTACTTCCCCGAGGCCCCCATCGGCGCCATCGAGAAGGCCTGCGCCCGAGCCGGCCTGACACCGGAGGAGATAGACCTGTTCGAGATCAACGAGGCCTTTGCCTCGGTGGCGCTCCTGGCCATCAAGGCGCTCAACCTCTCTCAGGAAAAGGTCAACGTCAACGGCGGCGCCTGCGCCATCGGTCACCCCATCGGCGCCAGCGGGGCCCGTCTGGCAGCCACGGTGATCCGGGAACTGCACAAACGGCAGCTCCGCTACGGCCTGGCCACCCTCTGTATCGGCGGCGGCGAGGCGGTGGCGGTCATCTTCGAGAGGATATGAAGGAGGCATTCATGGTTCACAAAATCGGGGTACTCGGGGCGGGACAGATGGGGAACGGGATCGCCCATGTCTTTGGTCAGTTC
This sequence comes from uncultured Geobacter sp., assembly GCA_903857795.1. Lineage (GTDB taxonomy): Bacteria > Desulfobacterota > Desulfuromonadia > Geobacterales > CAIOGM01 > CAIOGM01. The sequence goes on along the minus strand of CAIOGM010000023.1, from coordinate 2,736 downwards.
GGCTATGATGTAGTCCTCTACGACATCTCAGAGGCGCAACTGGAGAAGGCCGTGAGCGCCATCCACCAGAACCTGGAGCGGCAGGCCAAGAAGGGGATCATCCCGGAGTCGCTGGTCGGAGAGAGCGTAGGACGGATCATGACCACCAAGAACATGATCGATCTCGCCCCGTGCGACTTCTGCGTGGAGGCGGTCACCGAACACGAGCCGCTCAAACTGGACATCTTCCGCAAGCTGGACGACATCGTCCAGCCCGGCGCCATCCTCGCCTCCAACACCTCCTCCATCCCGATCACCAAGATCGCCTCGGTAACCAAGCGTCCCGACAAGGTCATCGGCATGCACTTCATGAATCCGGTGCCGGTGATGAAGCTCGTGGAGATCATCCGGGGGCACGCCACCAGCGACGCGACCTTCCGCCTCACCTCCGAACTGGTGGCCAAAGTGGAGAAGGAGATGGCGGTCTCCCAGGATTACCCCGGTTTCATCGTCAACCGGGTCCTCATCCCGATGATCAATGAGGCGATCTTCGCCCTCTACGAGGGGATCGCCAGCGCCGAGGATATCGACAAGGGGATGAAGCTCGGCACCAACCAGCCCATGGGCCCCCTCACCCTGGCCGACTTCATCGGCCTCGACACGGTGCTCGCCATCGCCAACGTCCTCTACGACGGCTTCAAGGATCCTAAATACCGCCCCTGCCCGCTGCTGGTAAAGATGGTGAATGCAGGGTACCTGGGACGCAAATCGGGAAGAGGCTTCTACGGCTATTAAAGCCGGTTGAGGCTGAGGCTGAGGTTGAGCTTAACCTCAGCCTCGGCCTGAAATCTTGGAGGTATTCATGGAATTCAAAAACCTGCTCATCGACACCACCGACGGGGTCACCACCCTCACCATCAACAGCCCCCGGACCCTCAACGCCCTCAACAGCGCCCTGCTGCATGAACTGGAGTGCGCCCTCTACGGGCTGAACCTGGACGTCGACGTCAAGGCGGTGGTCATCACCGGCGCCGGGGAGAAGGCCTTCGTGGCCGGGGCCGACATCAAGGAGATGTCCACCATGAGCGCCTACGAGGGGCACCAGTTCGGGCTCACGGGGCAGCGGGTCATGCTGCTCATCGAGAAGATGACCAAGCCCGTCATCGCCGCGGTGAACGGCTACGCCCTGGGAGGAGGGCTGGAGCTGGCGCTGGCCTGCGACTTCATCTACGCCTCGAACCGGGCCAGACTCGGTTTCCCCGAGGTGACCCTCGGCATCATGCCCGGCTTCGGCGGTACCCAGAACCTGGCTCGGCTCATCGGCCCCAACAGGGCCAACGAGATGATCTTCACCGGCAAAATGATCGATGGGACCAAGGCCCTGGCCTGGGGGATCGTCAACGAGCTCTTCCCTCCGGAGGAGCTGCTGGCAAAGGCGAGGGAGTGCGCCGCGACCATGGCCGGGGTCGGAAGTGTCGGTCTGGCCTACGCCAAGAACGCCATCGCCAACGGTCTCAACATGACCAAGGAAGACGGCTTCCGGTATGAAGCCTCCCTCTTCGGCGTCCTCTTCGCCACCGAGGACCAGAAGGAGGGGATGGGGGCGTTCGTGGAGAAGCGGAAAGCGGAGTTCAAAGGAAAATAAAACGCGTAAGGGGGTACCAGGATGAACTTCGAACTGAGTCAGGACCACAAGGTACTGCGCGATTCCGTCAGGGATTTCGTGAACAAGGAGATCAAACCCCTCGCCATCCGGATCGACGAGGAGCACCTGATACCCGATGAACTGATCGCCAAGATGAGCGACATGGGGCTCATGGGGAGCTACATCCCCGAGGAGTACGACGGGGCCGGGCTGGATATGCTCTCCTACGCCATCGTGGTGGAAGAGGTCTCCAAGGCGTGCGGCTCCAGCGGGGTACTCATCTCCGCCCACACCTCCCTGGCCTGCGACCCGATCTACCGTTTCGGCACCCAGGAGCAGAAGAAGCAGTTCCTCCCCGACCTGGCCACCGGCAGGAAGATCGGCTGCATCCTCCTCACCGAACCGGACGTGGGGAGCGATGTCTCCGGCATGGCCACCATGTACCGGAAAGATGGGGACGAGATCGTCATCAACGGCGGCAAGACCTTCATCACCAACGGCGCCTGCCTCGGCACCGGCATCCTCTTCGCCACCGGTGACAAGTCGCTGAAACACAAGGGAATCTCGGCCTTCATCGTCGACCTTACCTCTCCCGGGGTCACCATCCTCAAGAACGAGAAGAAGATGGGAATCCGCGGCAGCTACACCACCGCCTTCGCCTTCGACGACCTCCGGATTCCCGCGGCCAACCTGCTGGGGCAGGAGGGGCAGGGGTTCAAGATCGCCATGGAGACGCTGAACGGTGGCCGGATCGGCATCGCCTCCCAGGCGCTGGGGATCGCCGAGGGGGCCTTTGAGCGGGCCCTGAGCTACTCCAAGGAGCGGAAGCAGTTCGGCGCCCCCATCTGCGACCTCCAGGCGATCCAGTTCAAGCTGGCCGACATGTACTCCCGCATCGAGATGAGCAAGCTCCTCGTGTACAAGGCGGCCTGGATGAAGGACAGCAAGCTGAATTACGCTCTGGAATCGGCCATGTGCAAGATGTGCGCCTCCGAGGCCGCCATCTTCGTCACCAAGGAGGCGGTGCAGATCCACGGCGGTTACGGCTATATTGTCGACTACGAGGTGGAGCGGATGTACCGGGACGCCAAGATCACCGAGATCTACGAGGG
>CAIOGM010000022.1 GCA_903857795.1 uncultured Geobacter sp. | reverse complement strand
TGCTGCGTCCTATGTGGGTGACTTCCAGCTCTTTTCGCCCAATACCAGCGACGCCCCCACCGGCGGTAACCCGCTGGAGATCACCACCCTGGGTGGCGAGGCCATGGCCCTTACCTCCTTTACCCCTGTCCCCGAACCGTCCACTTGGCTCCTGCTGAGCATGGGGATCGGCGGAGCGGCCTTTCTCCGGCGGCGGAGAGCGTAGGCCGGTTCAAGCGAAGCCGAACCGGCGATTTCTGGTGGCATCGCAACCAAACCGTCGGATCAACCGACTACCGCACGTGAAGCTGATGGCAACGTAAAGATTTTATGGTAATTCCCCCGTCCCCTCCCCCGCCAGGGGGGAGGGGACTTTCTATAGCGCCGTCATTTGACCTGACACCCCGGTCGTTTGGCGATTCCTCCGGTCATACCCCATTGAAATCCTGCAAGATCCTGCAATACTCGGCAAGAATTGCAAGAACCTGCAAGGAGTTGCAAGCCGATGCCGGACGAGTGCGGCGCAGCACATTATATTTAGCTTAATATCTGGTTGGCTCGTGCGGTTACTGGTCAGCCTCCAAGATGTAGAGTGCGTGCAAACCTTCTGATTTCTCGTCAAACCTCTGCCGGACCCCTCTCAGATCCACTTTTTCTCCACCATTAGGCTCTCCCCTGCTGCAAACAAATAGCTTCCGCGGCAGTGGCCAAACCGGTCACGCTGGCATGCAACCTGCCTTATGTGGTGGTGACACCCCTAATCTCGACCTTAACCTCAACCTCAACCTTGTCCTTGACCTCGACTCAACCTCAACCGCAGTCAAAACCCGGAGGGACCCTATGATCCACAGAGTGTTGCACCTCATCCTGACCATGCCGGCGCTCCTGGTGGCGCTCCTGGCCGGAACAGCCATGGCAGTCCCCCCGACCGTGACTCTTACCACCCCCACGACCAGCAATCTGGGGGCGAACCAAGTGACGCTGAACCTGACCTCCAGCGCCACCGGCACCGGTTATTTCACCCTGCTGACGGGGACAAGTACCGCCTGCGGCACCGGCGCCCAGGTCAAGGCCGGCCAGACCAGCGGGGGGGTAACCGCCCCCTATCACGGTTCACTGCCACTGACCGCCGCCGCGACGGGGCAGTACACCGGCCGAAACCTGCCCCAGAGCACCGCCTATACCGCCTGCTTCACCGCCGAAGATGCGACGCTCATTCCGGTCACTCCGGTCAGGGTGAATCTCACCACCACAGCGGCGGCGACCTTCACCACTCCGACCTGGAGTTACGTGGGAAGCGCCGGCTTCTCCGCCGGTGCGGTGGCGTATACGTCCCTGGCCTATGCTCCGGACGGCACCCCCTATGTGGCGTATCAGGAGAGCGACAGCCCCACCAAAAAGGCGGTGGTCAAGAAGTATGACGGCTCTTCCTGGGTGACTGTGGGGAGCAATGACGTCTCCACCGGACAGGCCGACTATATCTCTCTGGCCTTTGCCCCCGGCGGCACCCCCTATGTGGCGTATAGCGACAAGGACAACAGCAGCAAGGCGACGGTGATGAAGCTCAGCGGCGGTTCATGGGGCACCGTGGGGAGCGCCGGGTTCTCCGCCGGTGCGGCCGGCAACACCTCGCTGGCCTTTGCCCCGGACGGCACCCCCTATGTGGCGTATCCGGACGGAAGCAACACCAGCAAGGCGACGGTGATGAAGTTCAGCGGCGGCGCCTGGAACGCCGTTGGAACAGCAGGGTTCTCCAGTTTTTACTCCTCGTATACCACGGTGGCCTTTGCCCCTGATGGTACCCCTTATGTGGCGTACACGGATTCCGGAACCACTCCTGCTAACAGGATCACCGTCAAGAAATATTCCGGTTCCTCATGGAGTAGCGTGGGTGGAGGGGATGGGGTATTCTCCGCAGGCCAGGGGCTGGAAACACAGATGGCGATCTCTCCGGACGGCACTCTCTACGTGGCGTATTCCGACTACAGCGGCAGCCAAGGGGGCAAGTTAACGGTGTATTCGTATACCGCAGGGGGGTCCGCGACCCTCTTGGGGAGCCAAGGCTTCACACCCGGTGGAACCAGCTTTATCAAACTGGCCGTCGCCCCGGACGGCGCCCCGTATGTGGCGTTCGAAGATTTCGCAAACGGCTTCCGTGGAGCGGTGATGAAATATGTCGCCCCTTCCTGGAGCAGCGTGGGAAGCTCGGGCTTCGTCAACAGTTACGGTCAATACATATCTCTCGCTTTTGCACCCAACGGCGCCGCCGCGGTATCATTTGCAGATAATGTTAATGGGAACGGCAGCAAGGTCAGTGTCAAGTGGCTGACGACCACCACCACCCTGATCTCGAACAAAAACAACCAGCCATCCGGCACCTCCCTGACCTTCACCGCCACGGTGGACCCCTCCGTTGCCAGCGGCACGGTAACCTTCAAGGATGGCTCCTCGGATCTTGGTACCGGGACGCTGGGCAGCGGGCAGGCCACCTATACCACCTCCGCCCTCGCCATCGGCGCCCACAGCATCTCCGCCGTCTATGGCGGCGACATCATCTACGGCGGATCAACCTCCGCACTCCTGACCCAGACCGTAATAAAGTCAACCCTGACCACCACGGTGGCTTCCAACAACAACCCCGCCGTCTATGGCCAATCGATCACCTTCACCGGCAATGCCGGCTCTGCCTCGGCCACCGGCACTATTGCCTTCAAGGACGGGACGAACACTCTGGCGACCCAGGCCCTCACCCTGGGAAGCGCCACGTACAGCACGTCGGCCTTCACCCCCGGTGATCACTCCATTACCACCGTCTACAGTGGCGATAGCAACTACAACAGTTCCACCTCAGCCCCCCTGACCCAGACGGTGAACAAGGCAACCCCCACCGTGACGGTGACGCCAGGCAGCTACAGCTACAACGGCACACCCCAGGGACCGGGCGCCGGGCAGACCACCACAGGGGGCTCCACCGGCACCCTGACCTTCAGCTATGTGGGGGTCAGCGGCACCAGCTACGGACCGATCACCACCATGCCGACCAACGCGGGGAGTTACACCGTCACCGCCTCGGTGGTGATGGACAGCAACTACGTGGCCGCCTCCTCCATCGCAACGGCCTTCGCCATCGGCAAGGCCGATCAGGCAGCAGTCACCGTGACCGCACCCAGTTCTATCACCTACGGGACCACCGGCACCGCCGCCGCCTCTGGTGGGAGTGGCTCGGGGACCTACAGTTTCCTCTCCACCGGCTCCACCGGCTGCTCCGTTGCCGGGAGCGCAGTCAGCGTCACCAACGCCTCGGGCAGCTGCATCCTGACGGCAACGAAGGGGAGCGACAACAACTACAACGCCTCTTCGGCCAGCACCCCGTACCCGGTTACCCTGAACAAGGCAGCCGCCACGGTTAGCTTGAGCAACCTGACTCAAAACTACAGCAGCGGCGCCCTGACCCCCACAGCCACCACAACCCCCGCCGGCCTTACCGTCGACTGGAGCAATGCTCCGCAGAGCAACGCCGGCAGCTACCCGGTGACCGCCACCATCAACAGCAGCAACTACCAGGGTTCCGCCAGCGGACAATTCGTAATCGCCAAGGTAACCCCGACCTTGTCGATAACCACTACCCAGCAGAGCTACGACGGTTCTCCCCACGGCGCCACCGTCACCGGTTCGGTGGCCGGGTCGGTCACCACTATCAAGTACAATGGCATCGCCACCGTGCCATACAGCGCCGCGACCTATGCCATCACGGCGGACTTCACCCCCACCGACGGCAATTACAACAGCCTCATCGGCGCTTCCGCCGGCAACTTCACCATCGCCAAGGCCGTGCCGACCCTGGCGGTGACCAACTCACCTGTCTCCTATACCGGCACCGCCAAGGCAGCCACCGTCTCCGGCAACGTCTCCGGTGCCGTCAGTAATGTCAAATATGACGGCTCAGCGACACAGCCGATCAACGCCGGCAACTATACGGTGACGGCAAGCTTCACCCCGGCGGACAGCACCAATTACAGCACGCTGACCAGCGTCTCGGCCGGGGGCTTCGTCATAACCAAGGTAACACCGCTCCTGTCGGTCACCACCACGGCGGTGGAGTATGACGGCCTCCCCCACGCCGCCACGGTGACCGCTTCCGTCCCCGGCAGCGTCAGCAACGTCCTTACCGGCGGCGTGGCCAATCAGAGCGCCGTGGGCGTCTATGCCGTCACGGCCAACTTTATCCCCACCGACAGCAGCAATTACAACAGCCTCACCGCCACCCCGGCGGGCAACTTCGCCATCATTGCCGTCAGCAAGGTGAGTGTCACGATCCGGAGTGTACCGGCCGGACTCAGCGTCACCGTCGACGGCGGGGCCAGCCAGACAACCCCGTACATCTTCACGGCGATCCCTGGGAGCAGTCACACCATCGCTACCACCTCCCCCCAGGGGACCGTGGGGACCCGCTACCTCTTCTCCGCCTGGTCCGACGGCAAGGGGATCAGCCACGCCATCACCGCCCCGAACTCGGGGAGTGCCACCTATACCGCAACCTTCACCACCGAATACCAACTGACCACGGCGGTTTCGCCGGCAGGGAGCGGCACCGTCATCCCGTCCTCTAACGGCTGGTATGCCGCCGGCTCAACCCCCACCATCATCGCCACGGCAGGGAGCGGCTCCGGCTTCTCCTCCTGGAGCGGACCGGCAGTCAACGCCTCCAGCAGCGCCACCTACGTCACCATGAACGGGCCGATCAGCGTCACCGCAATCATGAAGGGGTTGACGACGACCCTCACCGCCGCCATCGGCGCCCCCACCGGCCCCACTGGCGGGATCCGGAGCTGGCCGGTAATTCTTACCAACAGCGGGGGCGCTTCCGCCGCCGCCGTGCAGCTTACCGGGATGACCATCTCCTCCAGCGGCACCTGCAAGCCGGTGGTTACCAGCTCCTTCCCGCTCAGCCTGGGGGACATCGCAGCCGGCGCCACGGCCACGGGGAATATCCTCGTCGACTTCAGCAGCTGCGCGGCTGCCAAGCAGAAGACAATCAAATTCAATGTCTCCGTCGGCTACAGCGCCAACAACGGCGCGACAACCGGCTCAACCAGCCTCACCGGCGTCCCCCAGTAGGGGCGACGCATGCGTCGCCCGCATCGATACAGACCACATACCACGGAGGAATTCTATGAAACGGATCGTTATCGCCGGGCTCTTGGCGCTCCTGGTCGCCGCAGCACCGGCTGCCGCCAGCGTCAAGTCATTCACCTTCACCTTTGCCGGCAACGGCGCCACTGCCACAGGGATCATTGATTTCGAGATGTCCCTGCTGGGCAATCCGGGACTTACGGGGGGGCGAAACCTCTTCGACACCAGCGGCGGAACATACTCGGCTTACGGGACGAACATCCCCGGGCTCGTCACGGCGCTCTCCGTCACCGTGCGCGGCGCTTCCTTGGGCAACGGTACCTTCACCCTCCTGGATTTCGACGGACTCTTCTTCGACACTACCCGGCTGGGGGTTGACCTGAATCAGCAGCTCATCGGTCAGAGCCTAGTGGGGATCGGCCCCGAGGGCCAAACCTGGACCTGGGGGAGCGCCGGCCATCCGATTCCCGATTCAGATCCGGCTGCGTCATATGTGGGTGACTTCCAGCTCTTTTCACCCAATAGCAGCGATGCCCCCACCGGCGGCAACCCATTCCAGATCCAAGCCTTAAGCGGCGAGGCCATGACCCTTACCTCTTTTGCCGCGGTCCCCGAACCGTCCACCTGGCTCCTGCTGAGCACGGGGATCGGCGGGGTAGCCTTTCTCCGGCGGCGGAAAGGATAAATCAAGCGAAGTGCAGATAATCCCTGCCGGTGAAACAAGACGCGCTCCGAGAGATCAAACCTGGGAGCGCGTCGTTATGTTTAAACCTGGCTAAATCAGTAAGGGGCGGTTTCCGCTCCGGTCCATGTCCGGTTCCGGCTGCAGATTCGTCGGGTCATTCTCCGTCATCTGACTTAACGGCCTCCGTGGTTTGGCGATTATTCCGGCCATGACCGCCCAATATTTCGCAAGTTTCTGCAAGAACATGTAAGGCGTGCATGACCTTGCAAGCCCCTGCAAGGTCTCCCGGAGCTGTGAAATATGAAGCATAACGCTATCATTTAACGATTGCACATATCTTGCATACCTGCTAGTCTCGATTCTATGAACAAAGCTCAGCGCAAGATCCTCGATGAAATTTTCTCGCAACCGGTGCCTGTGTCCCTTGAATGGCGGCGGATCGAAGCTCTGTTCGTAGCGCTTGGCACGGAAATCATTGAGGGGAACGGCTCTCGAGTCCGTTTTGTTCTGAACGGTGCTATTGCCACCTTTCACCGACCCCACCCGGCAAAAGAGGCAAAACCATATCAGATCCGGGATGCTCGAACATTTTTACGGTCCGCAGGAGTAATCGCATGAAAACGATGACGTATAAGGGGTACGCCGCCAGGATAGAGTACAGCGATGACGATGGATGCTTTATCGGGCATATCGCGGGGATCAGAGATGTTGTCGGATTTCACGCCGATACCGTCAAAGAGTTGCGGTCGGCCTTTGAAGAGGCCGTGGACGACTATCTTGCCACCTGCGCAACAGTGGCGCGTGCGCCACAAAAACCGTATTCAGGCAAACTGATGTTGCGCGTTTCCCCGGAAGTCCACGCCCATGCCGCCATGATGGCTGAAGCCCACGGCATGAGTCTGAATCAGTGGGCGGCAGATATTCTGTTGCATGGATCTTGAGCAACGGCCCACGGAGATAGAAGGCTCGTCAGAGTTACCGTGAAACCGCAAACGAGCCGTCGGATCACTCCGACGGCTCGTTGTAGTATCATCTGATCCCGTGTGCGGTTAAGTCACGGTGATCTCGAACTGCTCCTGGTGGAACCCGGGCTTGGCCCGGATGGTGATGCTCTTCTTGAACCGCTTCTCCAGCTCTTCCAGCCCTTTGCGCTCCTCATCATAGAGGAGGTCCGCCACCTGGGGATGGACCGTAAGCATCACCTTGGAGCCCCGGATCCCCAGCATCTCCCGCCGCAGCTCCCGGAACAGCTCATGGCAGATGGTCAGCTTTGACTTGACATAGCCCCGCCCTTCGCAGTAGGGGCACGGCTCACAGAGCAACCGTCCCAGACTCTCCCTGACCCTTTTCCTGGTCATCTCCACCAGCCCCAGCTCCGAGATCTTCAGGATGTTGGTCTTGGACTTGTCCGCCTTCAACGCCTCTTCCAGGGCGTTAAAGACCTTCTCCCGGTTGACCTCCTTCTCCATGTCGATGAAGTCGATGATGATGATCCCGCCGATGTTACGCAACCTGAGCTGGTAGGCGATCTCCTTCACCGCCTCCAGGTTGGTCTTGAGGATGGTGTCTTCCAGATTGTGCTTTCCCACGAACCGGCCGGTGTTCACGTCGATGGCCGTCAGCGCCTCGGTCTGCTCCACGATAATGTAACCGCCGCTCTTGAGCCAGACCTTCCTCCCCAGCGCCCGGCTGATGTCCACCTCCAGGCCGTAATGGTCGAAGATCGGCTCATCCTCTTCATAGAGCTCGATGCTGTACTTCATCTTGGGCATGAACGTGGTGATGAACTGGACGATCTTGTCGTGCTCCGGCTTGGCGTCCACCACGATCCGGTCAACCTGGTCGGTGAGGATGTCGCGCACCACCTTCTGGGTCACGTCCAGGTCCGAGTGGACCAATGAGGGAACCCCGGCGTTCTCCTTGCGCACCACGATCTCACTCCAGAGCTTGGTGAGGTAGCGAAGATCCGCGGCCAGGTCCTCTTCGCTCTTCCCTTCGGAGACGGTCCGGACGATGAAACCGCTCCCCGGGGACTTGATCCGCTCCACGATCTCCCGGAGCCGTTCACGCTCCTCCTCGTCCTCGATCCGGCGGGATATTCCCACGTGGTCCACGGTGGGCATGTAGACCAGATGCCGCCCGGGAAGGGAGATATGCGCCGTGATCCGCGCCCCCTTGGTGCCGATGGGCTCCTTGGAGACCTGAACGAGCAGTTCCTGTCCCTCCTGGAGTAGCTCCTCAATGGGGTGCATCACCTGCTGGTACTCACGCCCCTCCGCCGGCTCTTCCTTCTTCTCGCCGGCGTCGAGAAAGGTCTCGTACTCCTCAATGGCGTCGAAGACGTCGGCCACATAGAGGAACGCCGCCTTCTCCATGCCAATGTCCACGAAGGCCGCCTGCATCCCGGGGAGGACCCGGATGACTCTCCCCTTGTAGATGTTTCCCACGATCCCCTTGACCTTACTCCGCTCGATGTAGAGTTCGGCAATGGTGCCGTTCTCGATGAGCGCGATCCGGGTTTCATGGGAGGTGGTGTTGATGACCAGTTCACTTCCCATAACAGACAACCTCGATTATATGAATTCAGTAACTTGAAAATTATTACGTCAGTTCGGCCCCCTCCACGAAAACAACAGCGGTTTTCATGATGCGGGCGTCCCGGAGGCGGTCACGGTCCAGACCAGTGATCGCCTCCAGATATTCGCGCCCCTTCCCCCGGCCAGTGACAAACTCCAGGGTCTCACCTTCCACGGAGAGCTCGGTCAGTTCGCGACGCAAGTCCACGGTGGCGTTCTTCCCCTTGGCGTCACGGGTATAGAGGAAAGTATCAAGCGCAAGAAACCGCGCAACCGCAGCAGGAAGGTCGACACCGAGGCCGGAGGGAAGCTCCACCCGGTATCGTGCGGCGGTGATGATAACAGAGAGCGACGGACTTTTCCACGGTATCGTGCGGGCTTCGAGAATTTTTACCCCCTCGGGAAGCACGGCGTTGAGGCCGATCATGACCGCCTCAGCACCAAGGGGCGACGACAGCTCCAGGTCAGCATACTCGGCCCACGATTCGACCCCCACGGAGAGGGCCGAAGCGAAGGAAATCTTGGGGTGGGGATGAAAACCCTGGGAGTGCCGCAGCGGCAGAGCCGCCCGCCGCGCCGCCCGAATGAAGATGTTCAAGAGCTCCAGGTGGCTCAAAAACCGCATGGCTCCGCACTTGCTGAACCGGAGGCGGACCCGCTCGGCAGCCTCCTCTCCGGCGGACGCGGTCGTCTCGCCCGAAGAGGGGGGGGCCAGGGCGTGACGGGCCGTGGCGGTGTCAACCAGCCTCATCCGGATCGAGTCGAAATCGCAGACCCCGCAGCCGGTGCAGACGCCGTTCCGGCAGTCCGGGGTCGCCCCTTCGCTCTCGGAGAGCGCCCGCTCCTTCAGGAGATACTCCCTAGTGACGCCGCACTCCAGGTGGTCCCAGGGGAGAATTTCGTCCGGGTCACGCCTGCGATGATAAAAGAGGGGATCGATCCCCGTGGAGGCGAACGCCTCCTCCCAGCTGGGCCAGGCGAGCCGCTCCCCCCACCCGTCGAAGCGGCACCCCAGCTCCTGGGCTTTCATGAGCAGAGCGCCGAGGCGGCGGTCCCCCCGGGCAAAGACCCCCTCCAGAAACGTCAGCCGCGGATCCTGCCACTTGAAGTTGAGCTTCTTCCGCTTCAGCTCGTCCCGGAGAAACCACTGCTTCTCCTTGATCTCGACGGTGGAGATCTGCGGCTCCCACTGGAACGGGGTGTGCGGCTTGGGGACGAAGCTCCCCACGGAGACGTTGACCTCGCCGGGGTTGCCGCTCCGTTTCCCCTCCAGCTTCACCTTGCGGGCCAGGTCGGCGATGGCCGCCACATCCTCCCGGCTCTCACCGGGGAGCCCGATCATGAAATAGAGCTTGATGAGCCGCCACCCGGCGCCGTAGATCTCCCCGGCGCTCTTGAGCAGCTCCTCCTCGGTGATCCCCTTGTTGATGACCCGGCGCAGCCGTTCGCTCCCTGCCTCGGGGGCCAGGGTGAACCCGGTCTTGCGAACCTTCTTGATCTCTTCCACCAGCTCTGGGGAGAGACTCCCCACCCTCAGTGACGGGAAGGAGACCGCGACTCGCTCCTCGGCATAGCGGCGCATCAGCTCGGTGAGGAGCGGCAGGATGCAGCCATAATCCCCGGTGGAGAGGGAGAGGAGTGAGACCTCTTCATAGCCGGTGTTCCTGAGGGTCTGTTCGATGAAATCCAGGAGCTGCTCCGGGCTCCGCTCCCGCACCGGTCGGTAGACATAGCCCGCCTGGCAGAAACGGCATCCCCGGGTGCACCCCCGGGCGACCTCCATGCTGACCCGATCATGAATTGTCTTCATGAGCGGAACCACCGGTGATACGGGATAGGGGGCATCGGCCAGATCGGCCATGAACCGCCGTCTCACCCGACGATATTCGGGGAGGAGCGGCGCAATCTCCGCCACCCGCCCGGCATCGTCATAGGTGACCTGGAAGAGAGATGGAACATAGACCCCCTGGATTCCTGCCAGCTGTCGCAGGAGGAGGGGACGCGGCAGGGCCGTCCGCTTCGCCTCCCTGACCAGCGCCGCGATCTCCAGGATCGCCTCCTCGCCATCTCCCAGAAGGATAGCGTCGAAGAAATCCGCCAGCGGTTCGGGGTTATAGGCGCAGGGCCCTCCCCCGATGACCAGCGGGAACCGCTCGTCCCGCTCCGTGGCAAGCAGAGGGACCCCGCCCAGGTCGAGCATATTCAGGATATTGGTATACGAGAGCTCATACTGAAGGGTAAAGCCGATGACATCCATCTCCGCCAGGGTCCGGCCGCTCTCCAGGGTGGTGAGGGGGAGCCCCTCCGCCCGGAGCTGCTCCTCCCGATCCGGCCACGGGGCATAGATCCGTTCCGGCGCCAGCCACTCCTGCCGGCGGAGCACCCCATAGAGGATTTGGAGCCCCAGGTGACTCATCCCCACCTCGTAGACATCGGGAAAGGCCAGGGCGAAGCTGACCTCTCCCCCATCCGCGGCGCGGGCCCCGGTTTCTCCGCCGGTATAGCGTGCGGGTTTTTCCACCCCCAGGAGATGGTTGGTCATAGCGTTTTCCCTTGCATGAGTTCCCGACGGCGCAGCCGTCGCGGATTGGAGGTGGTAACACACAAAAACCGCACCTTAAAGGGCGCGGTTTATTGTCACGGGCCGCTGCTGTCGGTTGTCATCGAGTGCGAACCGGCTACCGCTCGATATCGTCCCAGACGTACCTGGGCTCAAGATAAGGGTCATAAAAACCGGGAAAGGCGAGGTAAAAAGTGGCGAACTCCAGTACCCCGGCCACGGTTCGGGTCATCATCATCCCGATCCCCATGAACGGCCCCACGAGGCACCCCTGGACCGCACCGTGGTCCTGGTAGGTCGCATAGATCTGCCGGGGAAACTCCAGCCAGCCGGTCGCCACGTTAACAAGACCCCGCGTCGCCTTATCCGACATTCCGGAAACGACCTCTTCGGCCGAGGCGTCATCCACGCTCCGGTAATGGTCAGCCCGCGCCGGAGCAGCCACCAGAACCAGCAGCACGAGACAGAGAAGAGCGACAGGACCAATCTTCACGAAGTTACGCAACATCACCGCTTCCTTTTTCGTCACACCGGCAGAGAGCTTCCGGTTGCATGTTGGTTTTCCCGCCTCTTCAACTCACGGCAACAGGCGGCTACTGCCAGAATTCCCGCACCCGAGCATATATTCAGCATCCTTGTAGCATACTTGCCGCCTGCTGGCAAGCCGCTGAGGTGGCATGGGCGCCATCGACAAAAAAAAGCGCAAGGTCGAAACCCTGCGCTTTCCTCTCCATCTGTCAAAAAACCTCTACTTGCCGTGCTTGGCGGCCAGATAGGAGGCGACGCCGTCGGCGGTGGGCTTCATGGCGTCGTCACCTTCCTGCCAGTTGGCCGGGCAGACCTGATCACCGTGGGTCTCCACAAACTGGAGGGCGTCCACCATCCGGAGCGCCTCGTTGACGCTGCGGCCCAGCGGGAGGTCGTTGATGACGGAGTGGCGGACCACCCCTTTGGTGTCGATGAGGAAGAGGCCACGCAGGGCGACCGCATCGTTCAGGAGGACGCCGTAGGAGCGGGCGATGCTCTTGGTCAGGTCTTCCACCAGCGGGTACTGGACATTGCCGATGCCGCCATCTTCCACCTTGGTATTTTTCCAGGCGTAGTGGGTGAAGCGGGAGTCGACGGAGACACCGATAACTTCACAGTTCTTCGCCTTGAAATCAGCCAGACGCTTGTCAAAGGCGATGATCTCCGACGGGCAGACAAAGGTGAAGTCGAGGGGGTAGAAGAAGAGAACTACATATTTGCCGCGGTAGGCGGAGAGGGTCAAGGGAGCGAACGTGTTGTCGGCGAGTACGGCATTAGCAGTAAAATCAGGGGCTTCCTGGGTCACGAGGGTGGACATGCACATGGGAATCTCTCTCCTTCTTTTGTGTTTTTTATTGGGATGACAACTGCCGTATATGTATCATTCCCGGCGGCGGATGTCAACAAGATAAAATCGGTCCTGTTTACAAAAAGGTAGTTCCGTATGTCGGAATCCTTTACACTTGGGCCTGAAATATGTCGATAAAACTTACATACGATTCGCCGGCAACAGCCACGAGATCGCTAACCATCTGATATTTATACCGTTCGCTATTGGTACGATAATTGCTGGGTAATCAAACCTATTGATGTCGAGATTTTCAAAACTTTATAGCAGTCTAAGGAGGATTACACCATGAGACTTAAATTGATCGGGTTTGTTGCATGTTTGTTGATGAGCAGTTTTGCTGCTGTTGCCGGCGCCACGACCACGACAACTGATCTGAACGACGTGATCGCGGCCGGTGGCCAACTCGTAGCGATTCCTGGAGCAGAAAGGTCAGACCTTACTTCCCTGGTTGATCCCAGCGGAGGAACCATTACTTTCGATCATTCGGTTAATCATCGCATAATCGGTTCGAGTTGGCGGACGTGGAGTTCAACCTATGGAGACCCAACAGGGCTGGACGTGTTATACAATCCCTTGACGACGTTGTCTCTTTCGTTTTCTGGAAATGTGGAGAGTTTTGGCTTTGAACTCGAGCCGAACTTATCAGGTCCGTTCACTTTTATTATGACGCTTAGCGATGGATCCATTTTGGAGCAAAGTGTTTCAGGAATTGCCGGGGCAAAAGCTTTTGGATTTACTGGTGGCGATGTGACGTCACTGATTATTAATGGGGGCAACGATTTTGCCTTAGGACGTTTCTATATTGAGAGCGAAAGCAGTGCGGTCCCGGAACCGTCCACGTTCCTCCTTCTCGGCGCCGGTCTTAGTGGATTGGCATTCATCAGAAGAAAATCCAAGAAGTAGTAATCTGACGAGTAAATAGTAAATTTGAGCCCTAAGGTAGACCTACCTCAGGGCTCTTTCTTTGTGAGACAGAGAGCACTCCGAACCCTCAGACCCGCGCCATGAACCCCGTACACACCTTATCCCTTCAAGCATCGCACACTGTGATCAACGGTAACGAAGCCGGCACTCTGATCTTTTCGAACAAGCATTCAAAAAAATCGACGACGCACTCCGGAAGGAAGCGGGGTACGCCGGTAAAGACGACTCCCACCATCCTGACCACCTCCCAGAAGCTCTCCACCGGTGTGGACGCCCGCGACATTGCACTGGATATCACATGACTACCCCATAAACCTTTACAGAGTCGCTGTGGAGGAGACCCTCGTCGAAGGATTACATCAAGGAGCTGCAGATGAGCAGGGAAATACAATGGCTACCGGAACCGGAAGAGAAAAACTATCCAGCAGCAGCATCCTATCTTGAACTTCTCTACCGGAAAGAGCGGGTCGGTATCCTGGTCGATGAGCTGAGAAAAGCCCCCCTGGCCCGGTTCAAGGCCAAGGATATATTCAGGGCGTCGGCGCTATCACTTCTTGGGGTGAGTAATTCACATGTGGAAAAAGACCGGAACAAAATCGAAGATGGTAAACAGCTCTCTCCCATACTCCTTGTGCGGGATGAAGATCACGGAAAAGTTGTTATCGCTGACGGATACCATCGGATGTGTGCCGTCTACTCCTTCGATGAGGATGAAGTGATCCCCTGTAAGATTGTATCCGCCGGAGTCTTTCGGTCTGGTCTTTCCTCGGCTTCTGCGCCCTGATAGCGGTTGCCCAGGTAATGCCCGCAGTAATGATGATGACCGGAATCGTCAAGGGTGTCTGCACAAGCGCTACCGAGGCTCATGCTCACAACTGATAAATTACCGAAGGATTTAGCTGAAGAAGGAGGTATCCATGAAACAGACAACAACCTGGATGTGACGAGACCGGAACTCAGAGGAGTGACCGGCCTCGTTTTTTTTCAAGGAAACAGAGGACTTCTTCCCGCCGTTACTTCACGCTCCCGTTCAGCCCGATGACCACTTCAGTGAAGGGAAGAGCCTTCCCCGAGGCCGCGAGCGCCTGTTTGGCCGCGACCACGATCCCGCCGCAGCAGGGGACCTCCATCCGGAGGACGGTCACACTCTTCACACTGGAGAGCCTCAACAGTTCGGTCAGCTTCTCCTGATAGAAGCGGTTGTCGTCCAGCTTGGGGCAGCCGATGACCAGCGCCTTCCCCGCCAGGAAATCCTTGTGAAAATCACCGCAGGCAAAGGGGACGCAGTCGGCGGTGATGAGGAGATCGGCGTCCTGGAAATAAGGGGCCGTGGTGGAGACGAGGTTAAGCTGCACCGGCCACTGGCGGAGTTGGCTGGGACGGGTTCCCGCAGCCTCCGGTGAAGTCGTCTGGGGTCCGCCGACAGGAGGGGGAAGGGTCATGGCCCGCGAACCGGGGCAGCCACCATGGCCGTGGGCCGGGGCGGAGATCACCGCCGGCGCATGGGGCGCAGCGGCGGCCCGTCCTATCACCTTAAGGTGCGTCTCCACCGCCGCCTCGTCGAACTCTTCGGTATCACGCTCAATAATGGTGATGGCGTCCCGGGGGCAGTCCCCCAGGCAGGCGCCGAGGCCGTCACAGAGGTTATCGGCGGCCAGTACCGCCTTGCCGTTGACCATGGTGATGGCCCCTTCGGCGCAGGAGGGGACGCAGAGGCCGCAGCCGTTACATTTCGCTTCATCGATCTTGACGATTTTTCTGATCATGTGGTTAACTCTCCTGGGAGGGGAGGATTCGGCCGCGTCATCGCGGGGCTGGAATCCTGCCGGTAGTGTGCGATGGTTAGAAAAAATAGTGGAAGAGCAGGTCGAGCCGGCCGCGCAAAATCAGCCGCTTGCCGGACCAGGCCATGACCTCCCGGATCCGTTGCCGGTAGTCAGGGCGATAGCAGTGAACCGGGCAGTTCTTGCACAACGGTTTGGGCTTCATGGGGCAACTGCGGAGCCGCCGGGCCGAATACTCCAGGAGTCCGGCGCAGTCGGGGCAGAGTCGCTGCTCCTTCCCCACCAGGAGAGAGAGCTCCGCTGGCAGCGGCGCCCCCGATTCGCGGCCATGCCGCGACCGGCAGAAGAGCCCGATGAAGCTGGAGAGGAGGCACAGCTCCTTCTGCTGTCTAGCGCTGAGTTCGTTCATGGTGACCATCCTAGATGGTTACGGTCTGGTCGGCCATGACACAAGTCAAAAATGCCCCTGAAAACGTAACTGCCCAAGTATGAAGTGAAATCTGCGAGCACCCCTTCATTGCCGCTTCCCATAACCCCTCCTGTCCTCCCCTTAACCCAGGGGAGGGATATGCTAAGGGAATATGGCGGAGAGTAGTTCCCCCTCTTGAGACAAGAGGGGGTCAGGGGGAGTTATGAAAACGGTGATGCAACGGACCCGAGTAGTTACCTGAAAATATGGTCGAAATAGTACGGAATAACGAAGGAGGTAGAAACAGAGCAGCGCCGTCCATTGACACCCCCGCCGGTTGTGTGACATACTCGCCGACACCGTTGCGCACCGTCTCAACTCTTCGGAACGGCAGCCCCCGCTCCCCAATAATACAGCTATCAGACCTCTTCATCCGCGGCGCCCCTCCCCCTTGGGCGTCCTGCATCCTTTCACAGGAGCGCCATGAGCCAGCCACCCTTCGCCCACCTCCATCTTCACTCCCAGTACTCCCTCCTTGACGGCGCCATCCGGCTGGATGATCTGGTCAAGAAGACCAAGGAGTACGGCATGACGGCGGTGGCGCTCACCGACCACGGCACCATGTTCGGCGCCCTGGAATTTCATGCGGCATGCCAGAAGGGGGGGATTCGCCCGGTCATCGGCGCCGAGGTCTACATCGCCCCGGATTCCCGCCACAACCGGGACTACGCCAACAGCAATGTCCCCACCAACAACCACCTGATCCTCCTCTGCGAGAATATCCAGGGATACCGGAACCTGTCACGCCTGGTCTCCATCGGCTTCAAGGAGGGGTTCTACTACAAACCCCGCATCGACAAGGAGGTCCTGGCCCAGTACAGCGAGGGGCTCATCGCCCTCTCCGCCTGCCTCAAGGGGGAGGTCGCCTCCCACTGCCTCCGCGACCGGATGGAAGCGGCCCGGGAGGCGGCCCAGTGGTATGCGAAGCTCTTCCCCGACCGTTACTACCTGGAACTCCAGGAGAACACTCTGCAGGAGCAGACCATCGTCAACGGGCGGCTCCTGGAGCTGGCGAAAGAGATGGGGCTCCCCCTGGTGGCCACCAACGACTGCCACTACCTGAACCGGTCGGACGCCAAGGCCCACGAGGCGCTCCTCTGCCTCCAGACCGGCAAAACCATGTCGGACCCCCACCGGATGAAGTTCTCCGCCGACGAGTTCTACTTCAAGTCCCCCCAGGAGATGGCCGCTGCCTTCTCCTATGCCCCCGAGGCGCTGGCGAACACGGTGACGGTAGCCCAGCGGTGTAATGTTGAGTTCGACTTCAAGACGTACCACTTCCCCCAGTACATCCCCCCCGAGGGGAAGTCCCTGGACGAGGAGCTGGAGGAAGAGGCCCTGGAGGGGCTCCGGGGACGATTTCCGGCCATCAGGATCAAGTACCCCAACTTCAAGGAGTCCGACGAACAGGCCTATTACGACCGGCTCCGGATCGAACTGGACTGTATCAAGCAGATGGGGTTCCCCGGCTACTTTCTCATCGTGGCCGATTTCATCAACTGGGCCAAAAATCAGGGGATTCCCGTGGGCCCGGGGCGCGGTTCGGCGGCCGGGTCACTGGTCGCCTATGCCGTCCGGATCACCGACATCGATCCGCTCCCCTATAACCTCCTCTTCGAGCGGTTCCTCAACCCGGAACGGATCTCCATGCCTGATATCGACGTGGACTTCTGCCAGGACCGCCGGGAAGAGGTGATCCAGTACGTCACCGAGAAATACGGCCGGAACCGGGTCTGTCAGATCATCACCTTCGGGACCATGAAGGCCAAGGCGGTCATCCGTGATGTGGGGCGGGTCCTGGATATGGCCTACAGCGAGGTGGACAAGATCTCAAAGCTGGTCCCCAACGTCCTCAATATCACGCTTCAGGAGGCGCTGAAGCAGGAGCCGAAGATCAAGGAGATGGCCGCAGCCGATCCCCGGGTGAAGAACCTGCTGGAGATCGCCCTCTGCCTGGAGGGGCTGGCCCGCCATGCCTCAACCCATGCCGCGGGGGTGGTGGTGGCGCCATCGGACCTGGAGGATTTTTGTCCGGTCTACAAGGACCAGAAGACCGGGGCGCTGACCACCCAGTTCTCCATGAAGTACGTGGAGAAGATCGGCCTGGTCAAATTCGACTTCCTGGGATTGAAGAACCTGACGGTCATCGACAACGCGGTGAAACTGATCCGGGTAGGGAAGGACCCCACGTTCGATATCTCTATCCTGGCCGATGACGACAAGGCCAGCTACGATCTCATCTCCGTGGGCAACACCACGGGGATCTTCCAGCTTGAGTCCAGCGGCATGAAGGAAATGCTGGTAAAGCTGAAGCCCTCCTGCTTCGAGGATGTCATCGCCGCCTGCGCCCTCTACCGTCCCGGCCCCTTAGGTTCTGGGATGGTGGACGACTTCATCGACAGAAAGCATGGCCGCAAGAGCGTGGTCTACGACCTCCCCCAACTGGAGCCGATCCTCAAGGACACGTACGGGGTCATCGTCTATCAGGAACAGGTCATGCAGATCGCCCGGACCCTGGGAGGGTACTCCCTGGGGGGGGCCGACCTGCTCCGCCGAGCCATGGGGAAGAAGGACGCCGCCGAGATGGCCAAGCAGCGGGACACCTTCCTGGAGGGGGCGAAGCAGCAGGGGACCGACCTGAAGAAGGCGGGGGCGATCTTCGACCTGATGGCCAAGTTCGCCGAGTACGGCTTCAACAAGTCCCACTCCGCCGCCTACGCCCTCATCGCCTACCAGACCGCCTATCTCAAGGCCCACTACCCGGTGGAGTTTCTGGCGGCGCTCCTCACCGAGGACATGGGAAATACCGACAAGATCATCAAGAACATCAGCGACTGCCGAGACATGGGGATCCAGGTCCTCCCCCCCGACATCAACGCCTCGGACCGCTCCTTCCTGGTCATGGAGTTGGCCATCCGCTTCGGCCTGGGCGCGGTCAAGAATGTGGGGAGCGGGGCCATCGAGGCGATCATCGAAGGGCGGGGCGATCTCCCCTTTACCGGGCTCTTTAACTTCTGCCAACGGGTGGACCTGCGGCGGGTAAACAAGCGAGTGGTCGAATCGCTCATCAAGTGCGGCGCCTTCGATTCAACGAAGGAGAAGCGGGCCGCCATGATCGCCGGCCTGGAGTCGGCCATGGAGCTGGGACAGAGAATCCAGCGGGAAAAAGAGAGCGCCCAGGTCTCCCTCTTCGGCAGCGCCGAGATCACCAGGGGGAACGGCCCGAGCGGCAGTCAGCTGCCTGATCTTCCCGAATGGACCTCCCGCGAACTCCTCGCCTTCGAGAAAGAAGCCCTCGGCTTCTACATCACCGGGCACCCCCTGGACCGCTACGGCGAAGAGATCAAGAAGTTCGGCGTGGTGACCACCGCGGCCCTCTCGGAACGGACCGACAAGAGCGACGTCAGGCTTTGCGGCGTCGTGGCGTCCCTCTCGGAGAAAATCACCAGGAAGGGAGACCGGATGGCCTTCTTCTCCCTGGAAGACAGGAGCGGTTCCGTAGAGGTGATGGTCTTCCCCGACACCTTTGCCTCTGCGGCCTCGGCCATCAAGTCCGATGAGCCGATCCTGGTGAGCGGTACGGTGGAGGTGGGGGAGGAGAGTTGCAAGATCAAGGCGACCGAGATCGTCCTCCTGCGTGACGCCAATGCCCGGCAGAGCACACGGATCCACATCACGCTGAACGAGGCCGTGGCCCGGAATCATCTGGAGAGTCTGCGGGAGCTGTTCAAACGCTACCCCGGCGGCTGCCGGACCTATCTCCATTTTCAGCTGCCGGAGCTTGCCAAGGGGGTTATCCCTCTCCCCTCCCTGATGGTGGCGGCATCCGAAGATTTATCGGTGGAGGTTGAGCGACTTTTCGGATATAATGCCGTCCGCTTTGAATAAACAGATGCGTTAAGGAGATCCGCCGATGGCGACGCCGTTTTATCTCGAATTCGAAAAACCGGTCGTGGAGTTGGAAAAGAAGATCCAGGAACTGCTGACCGTCTCCCCGGAGCTGCTGCAGACAGAGATCGCCACTCTGGAGAAAAAGGCGGTGCAGATGCGGGAAGAGATCTTCGCCAACCTGACCCGCTGGCAGACCACCCAGGTGGCCCGTCACCCCAATCGCCCCTACCTCCTGGATTATATCGGCCAGGTCTTCACCGACTTCACCGAACTCCACGGAGACCGGCTCTTTGGGGACGATCACGCCATTGTCGGCGGCCCGGCGCGGCTCAATGGTGAACCGGTCATGGTCATCGGCCATCAGAAGGGGCACGATACCAAGGAGAAGGTCTACCGCAACTTCGGAATGCCCAACCCGGAGGGGTATCGTAAGGCGTTGCGGCTCATGGAGATGGCCGAACGGTTCAAGCTACCCATCATCACCTTCGTGGACACTCCCGGCGCCTATCCGGGGATCGGTGCCGAAGAGCGGGGGCAGGCCGAGGCCATCGCCCGCAACCTCCGGGAGATGGCGCGGTTCAGGGTTCCCATCATCGTCTGCATCACCGGCGAGGGGGGCTCCGGCGGCGCGCTGGCCATTGCCGTGGGGGACCGGATTCTCATGCTGGAATTCTCCGTCTACGCCGTCATCTCCCCCGAAGGGTGCGCCGCCATCCTCTGGTCCGACGGCGCCAAGGGAGCCCAGGCTGCGGAGGCGCTCAAGCTGACCGCCAGGGATATCAAGGCGCTGGAGGTGATCGACGAGATCGTCAAGGAGCCGGTGGGGGGCGCTCACACCGACCACGCGGCCATCGCCCAAAACTTGGCGGCTGCCATCGGCAGAAACCTCCAGGAGTTGAAGACATTGAGCCCCGAAGAGCTGGTCCAGGGGCGGTACGACAAATTCAGGAAAATGTCGCGGTTTATTGAATAAGCTGAAAACGCTGAAAAATACTCGAACCGCATGGAGGTGAACGTGAAAAAAATCTGGTTATTAGCTTCATTGATGTTGTTGTCTGCCTGTGGTGGAGGCGGAAGCAGTTCAACCAGTAACAACGACCCTACAGTAGGGACCCTCGCCGTATCTTTTGCCAATGGACCGGCTAAAACTGTCGAACTCGCCCCGACATCTCAAAAAGTGAAGATTGTCATAACCAATAAAACCACGGGTCCGTTCAAAGGCTTCAAAATCATGACGACCTGTAATTACCCCACCCCCGCCGGATCATCGGCCTGGTCGCCGTCGGTTCCGCTCATCGATGGTTATCTTGTTGAAGCTATCGGTTTTATTCTGGATGGAACACACAAAAGACTGACTAGGTACGCGGTCACCACTGTTAACGTCAAATCCTCCGGTGGATCTGCGACACTTTCACCGACTGCTATCTCCGGGACAACGATGGCCTTCGTCCCAACGCAAGCGAATTACACATCGTCGTTTAAAGTCGCCACTCATACCCAAAGACCCTTGACGAGCCAGGCATCCGTTTTTACCGATACGACAAAATTCTCCATATACAAGGCCGCGACGTTCAACAATCACAGCACCTTTACCATCAAACCTCCGGCAGGGATCACAGCTGACAAGACTCCGCTCTATTATCAGTTCGTATTTTTTATCGACCCGTTCTACCTGACAAGTAAAGACGGCCCGGCAAGCAGTTGGATTTACACCTGGCCAAACCCGTCGGCTTCGTGGGGTGACAGCGATCTGTTTACCCTCTTAACATTCGCCTCCAATGGCCTTGGAATAAACCTGGGGAGCGGATGGTAGCAGCGCCATTTGCCTCAAAAAAGAGAACTCATGCTTGAACGACTCCAGAAAATCATCTCCCAGGCGGGGATCGCCTCCCGCCGACAGGCAGAAGCCATCATTACCGCCGGTAGGGTTGCGGTAAACGGCACGATCGTCACCGAACTGGGAACCAAGGCAGATCCGGACCAGGACATGATCGTGGTGGACGGCAGACCACTCACCATCACCGCCACGAAACGGTATATTCTCCTCTACAAGCCTGCGGGCTACATGACGACCCTCAAGGACCCCGAGGGGCGTCCTCTCGTCATCGACCTCCTCAAGGGGGTAGGTGAGCGGGTCTACCCCGTGGGACGGCTCGACTACAACAGCGAGGGGCTGCTGCTGCTGACCAGTGACGGTGATTGGGCCAACCGCCTGGCCCACCCCCGCTACGAGATCGACAAGGAGTACCATGTCCGGGTTCAGGGGGAAGTAAAGCCGGACCAGATCGCCCGCCTCAGCGCAGGAGTCACCCTTGAGGATGGCCGCACGGCCCCTGCAATCGTGTCACTGCTCAAGGAGAGTGATCAAAACAGCTGGATCTCGGTAACCATCCACGAGGGGCGCTATCGGCAGGTACGGCGGATGTGTGAGGCAGTGGGGCTTTCGGTGGTCCGGCTCCGTCGTAACCGCTACGGTTTTCTCAATCTGGCGGGACTCAAGCCGGGAGAGTTTCGGGAGCTGACGGCGGAAGAGGCGAAGCGACTGGCCGTTGACCCCCGGGCAACGGCGCCCATGGCAAAACCAGCGAGGCCGGAGATAAAACGCGAAGCACGGCCGGCGCCTCGCGGCGAGAGGAGCGACGTAAAGAAACCCGGCCATCCGGCGGCAGCCCGACCGTCAGACAGCCGTAAATCAGGAGACCGGCATATCAGAAGGAAGGTGTGACACCCTCCGATCATCATCGTCTTTTTGCTTTTCCTCGATAGATCAAATGGCAGCAGGGCAAACCTGCTGTCATTTGACCGTTGGGGCCCGGACCAGGTCCGGATAGATGTTCTCAGAGAGAAGCGAAGGGGTGGATGTCGAAAGACAGGTGATATGGAGATGGGTGGGGGAGCGCCTCTTCTGGGCGTTCAGCCCGCTCCTCCCCACCAATCCGAGAGGCTGCCCCGGTGCAATGAGAGTCCCGACAGTGACTGCAACCTCCCGAAGATGCGCATAGTAGAAAAGATGATCCGTTGACGGGTCATAAACCCAGAGGTATTTCCCACCGCGCAGCGTGCTCCCCTCCAGCCACTCCCCTTCCCGGGCAACGACTACCCCCCCGGCAACGGACACTACCGGCACGTACTCCCCGGTCAGATCGTCCCGATCATCCTGATTCCGATCATTAATGAAGATATCCAGGGCCGGATGGCCTCCATGCCGGTTGCCGTCGTAATAGCTGTACCCCTGGGGAAGATAGCCGTGACTGCGGCCGCCGCCGACCGCAGTTACCGTATACCCTTTGAGTGGAAAGAGCCACTCGCTGCGCGGCACGTTTTTCCCGCCGGCGGTTTGATACTGCGCCTTGATCCGTGTCAAGACTCTTGGGATCTCGCTCCGTGCGCTCTCCCTGGAGAGTGCACCATCCCGGATAAGGGAGTTGAGCCGGTCGAACTCTTGACATGAGCCACCGATGTCTGAGGCGGCGGCAACAGCCGGTGGCGGCGTAACGACATCAGCGACAGCAACACTCCCCCCTGCCAGGGTGAGCAGGAGTAAGGAGATCAGGAAGACTCTCCAAGGTGAGGAGAGGAGAGTTCCAGCAAGGGTTCCATGGCCCCAAGTCGTATCAGCGCCAAAATTATCTTGCATTGGTTGGGGCCTCATGATATATACTCCTCCTACGTGCCGAAGTGGCGGAATTGGTAGACGCGCCAGATTCAGGTTCTGGTGGGGGATTCCTCGTGCTGGTTCGATTCCAGTCTTCGGCACCACTATACAGATTTCCTGTTGTGAATCAATAGGATATTTATTTAATAAGACCCATTTCTGAAACTGGTCAACCGGAAGGTCAACCAGTGAACGAGGTGGGTCTTATACGTTCTAAACCCACATTACGGTGTGAGCAGGCGGTATACAGTGGGATTGTCTATTATTGCAAAAACTGAAGTATCCAGGGGAATCCGCTCCTGCTTGTTACTGGTAGCGTTGTTGGTTATTTCCGGATTGCTGGCCATTCAGCATGACAGTAGTATCCAGCCATCCATAGTAGGATACGCCAGAGAGACCCCATTACGTGCAGTTGCTGAACAGTGGCAGAAACTGGGAGCTACTCTGGGGATAGTACTGTTCCTTCTAGCAAGCTTGGGGGGGACGGGAAGAATAATGCTGCGAACGGCATTGACCTTTATTGTCACGATTTCCTGCTCAGGAGTCGTTGTTCAGGGCCTCAAACATATCGTGGGGCGAGTGCGCCCAAACGATGCGAATTATGCGACCATATTCATTGGGCCAAATCTCACGAGCAATCTCGATTCCATGCCATCAGGACATACTGTCGCCGCCTTTGCGATGGCCTTCGCACTCTCCGGTCGCTATCCGAAATCAGCGAACCTCTGGTATCTACTGGCAGCGGGAGTTGCTGTTTCGAGAGTGATTGTTGACCGACATTTTCCGTCAGACGTTCTCTTGGGGGCCGCCCTTGGAATCGGAATCGGTTGGATTGTCCGGTGGAGTTTTAACCGAAGAGAACTGCACCATATTGAAATTGGAGAGTGACCATGTTTATCCGCTTCGTCGTAATCATGATCCTGCTGCTTCCACAACTCTCATGCATGATAAAACCCGCAGTCAGTACGACGAAACTCCCCCACGGAAAAACTGTCATAATTTTTCCCTTCACCGCAAATAACCGCACCGTCGGTGAGGAGATCGCCGACTACTTGCGGGAAAAGGTCCGGGCCTCTAGATTCACGGTGATAGCCGGCAGTGACCTGCAGCGACTGCTTGCCAAGCACCAGAGCTCCCCGGCAAAGGCCGCTGCGAACATAACCGAACTCATCGGGAAGCTTGAGGGGGTCGACGCCTTCATTATCGGAACAGCGACCCAGAAGGTCGCCGAAGCGGACCTATTATTCTATGGAGACAACATCAATTACGTAAGTTCAAGCACCGCGCGGGTCATCGACGCCAAGAACGGCGAACTACTCATGTTGATAGAGTACAAGTCTGCAGCTCCAAGCTTCTACCGCGGCATCTCCACTCCCGAAAAAACGGCCAGTTATATCGCCGAGCAGTTAAATAACTCTCGCTGACGAGGGGGAACGCGCTCCCTATTCCCCACGAACAGCCTTGTCCCAACAGACAAAACCGGCGCACGGGATGAACTCCGTAGCGCCGGTTTTTGGTCGTATGAAGCTTTTCACTGGTCGCTCAGGCAAGTATCTTGTTGAGCGGGTACTCGATGATCCCCTGGGCGCCGAGCTTGAGGAGCTCCGGTATGATCCGGCGGACCTCTTTCTCGGGGAGGACACTCTCGATGGAGACCCAGTCAGAGTTGTAGAGATGGGCCACCGTCGGATTGTTGAGACTCGGCAGGATGCCGGTTATCGCCTCGACCTTATGGTTGGGGGCGTTCATCTTGAGCCCCACCATGTTCTCCGCCGCCAGGGTCGCCTGGAGCAGGGTGGCGATCTGCTGGATCTTCTCCCGCTTCCAGGGATCTTCCCATGACCCCTTGTTGGCGATCATCACCGGCACCGACTGCATCAGGTCGCAGACGATCCGGAGGTTGTTGGCCTTGATGGTGGAACCGGTCTCAGTCACCTCCACGATGGCGTCGCAGAGGCCGTCAACCACCTTGGCCTCGGTTGCCCCCCAGGAGAACTCCACCGTCACCGGGATATTCCTCTGGGCGAAGTAGCGCTTGGTGAACTCCACCAGTTCCGTGGAGATCACCGCGCCCCGGAGATCCTCCGGTTTCTGCACCGGAGAATCCTGGGCAACAACCAGCACCCACCGGACCGGACGGCGCGAGACCTTGGAGTAGACCATCTCGCAGACTTCCACCACGTCTGAATCGTTTTCCCTGACCCAGTCGCGGCCGGCGATCCCCACATCGATGGTCCCCCGCTCCACATAACGCCCCATCTCCTGGGGGCGGATCAGGTGGCACTTCATCTCGGAGTCATCGATGCTCGGAAAGTAGCTGCGCGACGAGATGCTCATCTGCCAACCGGATTTCCGGAACAGCTCCACCGTGGCCTCTTCCAGGCTCCCCTTGGGGACGCCGAATCTCAGGATCGTGCTCATTTCTTGTAGACCTCCGCGGGGTCGAAGAGCGGGTTGGAGTGCTCCACCCACTGCCCCTCCTCCCATTTCACATAGAAGCAGCTCCGGTTCCCCGTGTGACAGGCGGCTGGACCGTTCTGTTTCACCTTGATGATCACGGTATCGGCGTCACAGTCGGTGAGAACCTCCATGACCTCCTGGGTATTGCCCGACTCCTCCCCCTTCATCCAGTACTTGTTCCGGGTCCGGCTGAAGAACCAGGTCTTGCCGCTCTCCAGGGTGAGGTTCAAGGTTTTCTCGTCCATGAAGGCCACCATGAGGACCTCTCCGGAGCTGTAATCCTGGATAACGGCGGGGATCAGCCCCCCCATCTTGTTGAAATCGATCGAGATCATGCCGTTATTAACTCCTTGCTCTCTGAAATGGAAACGGGTATTTAAATACACGGTTGACCACGACGGTGTCAACAATTTCCGCAGATGACAGAAAGAGGCGCTGATAACCACATCGGCGCCTCTTTCCACCTACTGAACTGCCTGATTTTATTGGCGCGCCCGGACCGATTCGAACGGCCGACACCCAGGTTCGAAGCCTGGTGCTCTATCCAGCTGAGCTACGGGCGCAACATTGTTAAACTTTATCGTTTGTTATGGTCTACTTGCCTGCCGCCCGTTACCGTGGTTACTTATACCCCTTTCAGTACGGCTTGTCAAAATGTTCTCGACCATTCTGTGGTGGAAATTACTCCGAAAGTCTGAAAATCTAGCCGGCGGAACGGTTGAAAATCAGCGGTCCATAGCTCCGGACTCGTTCATGATCTCACTTCCCAGAAAATAAATATCTTCGGGCTTCCAGCCGTTGTCTCTGAGCAGATCCACCAGCAGCATCGCCAGGATAGAGGGGCTGCGTCTCCTGATGTAGTTTTCCACCTTCTCCGCGGCCCGGTCATCCAGTAATGTCAGGTTTCCCATATCCTTCTCCACGGCGAAATTTTTGCCAGTATATCAGATTACCAACGCTGGGTGCAGAAGAAAAATCAGCGTTACCTGTGGCGGGGCAGGCCAGTGCCCCATGCCGGGGCTAGCGAACCAGCTTGGAGAGCTTCTTGAACTCCCCGGTTCCAGCCACCTTGAGAAGTTGAAAGAGAACAGCCTCGGTAGAGGTGATCACCGCGCCCGCCGCGCCCATGACATCGAGGCCGGTCTGCCAGTTCATCTGGTGGCGGCTCATCACCGCATCTCGAACCAGGTGGACATTCAGTCCGTCATCGAGGAGCTCTAGCACCGTCTGGAGCACACAGACATGGCTCTCCATGCCGGTGACGATGACCTGACTCCGGCCGGTAGCCTTGAGCGCCTCCACAAATTTCGGGTCCCCGGAGCAGCTGAAACTCATCTTTTCCAAGGGAGGAGCGGTGAGTTCCGCTTTCAGGAGGTCGACGGTCTCGCCGAGCCCTTTGACATACTGCTCCGTCGCAATGACCGGAATCCCCATCTCCTTGGCCGTCTGCAGGAGAATGAAGATGTTGGCGGTGAGAATCGCCAAGACCTCAGGATCCATGGCCCGGCAGAGCTTCTCCTGAACGTCGATGACCACCAGCACTGCCCTGTTCCTGTCGAGAAAATACGTATCCATTATCGCACCCATCTGCCCCCCCTAATCCTTTTTAACTTCTATCCCCAACTCCTGAATCTTCTTCCGCAGGGTATTCCGGTTGATGCCGAGAATGTCGGCGGCCTTGACCTGGTTGGAACGGGTCTTTTCCAGGACGAAGCAGATCAGCGGCCGCTCCACCTGCTGAAGCACGACGCTGTAGATATCGCCGGTCTCCATCCGGTCCATATTGGCAAAACACTCCCGGAGCTTCAGATCGACGATGGTCTCCAGAGAGCGCTCCTCCAGGGCGGTAACGACGCCACTGCGCGGTGCGGTGAGGGTGGGAAAATCGACCTCGGTCAGCAGAGCGTCGGGGCAGAGGATGACGGCCCGCTTGATAGTGTTCTCCAACTCCCGGATGTTTCCGGGCCAGCTGTAGAGCGACAGGAGTCTCTGAGTCTCGGGGGAACAGCTCCTGAGCGGAAGCTCCAGCTCGGCACAACACTTCTTGAGAAAGTACTCCACCAGGAGCGGAATATCCTCTTTCCGTTCCCGCAGCGGCGCCAGGTTGATGGGAACCACATTAAGCCGGTAGTAAAGATCCTCCCTGAACAGCTTGTCCCGGACCATCTCCTCCATACGCTGGTTGGTGGCGGCGATGATCCGGACGTCCACCGGGATGTTCTGGTTGCCCCCCGTACGGGTGATCTCTTTCTCCTGAAGCACTCGGAGGATCTTGGCCTGGAGATCCAGCGGCATGTCGCCGATCTCGTCCAGGAAGATGCTGCCGCCGTTGGCCTGCTCGAACTTGCCGATCTTGCGCTCCATGGCGCCGGTGAAGGCCCCTTTCTCGAAACCGAAGAGCTCACTCTCCAGCAGCTCCTTGGGGATGGCAGCACAGTTGATGGCCACGAACGGCTTGCCAATCCGCCGTGAATTGAAATGGACGGCCCGGGCCACCAACTCCTTGCCGGTCCCCGACTCCCCCTCGATGAGCACGGTGATGTCGCTGGGCGCCACCTTGCCGATGGTCTTGTAGACCTCCCGCATGGCGGGCGAGTTACCGATGATATTCTTCTCCAGTTGGTAACGGTCTTTCAACTCCTCCTTGAGGAGGGTAACCTGGTTCGTCATCTCCCGTGCCCGGTTCACCTTTTCGATGATGGCATCGATTACATCCAGATCGAAGGGCTTGGTGATGTAGTCGTAGGCGCCCCGCTTCATCGCCTCCACAGCGTTCTTCATGCTCGCCTCGGCGGTCATGATCACCACCAGAAGCTCCTGGTGGGAGATCCGAATCCGGTCGAGCAGCTCAAGCCCGGACATCCCCGGCATCTTGATGTCCAGGATGGCCATGTCGTAAGGGCTTTCCTTGATGAGGCGCAACGCCTCGGCCCCATCGCGGGCCAAATCCACAGTGAACCCCTTCTTGCGCAGGGCCTTGGAAAGGACCCAGCGCATACTCTCTTCGTCATCGGCCACCAGGATACGGTTCAACGCCATGGGAAAACCTCGGGTGAAGATTAAGGTAAAGGTTAAGGTCAAGGTCAAGGTCAAGGTTAAGGCTGATGGTTACTCAACCTCAACCTCAATCTTAACCTCAACCTGTTTTACTGCACTAACGGGAGCATCACCGTGAAGACGGTCCCCTTCCCCGGGGACGATTGGGCCTTCAGGATTCCCCGGTGCTCCGAGACGATCTTCTGACAGATGGCGAGTCCGAGCCCCGTTCCGGTGGGTTTGGTGGTAAAAAACGGGGTAAAGAGCTGCTCCTGCTGCTCCTTGGAAATCCCGGGGCCATCATCGGAGATGTCCACCGCCACCATCCGGATTCGGCGCTCTCCCTCCTGGGTCATCCGGTAGTCGGCATGGATCCGGGTAGAGATCCTGACCAGCCCCACCTCTCCCACCGCCTCAACCGCGTTCTTGATCAGATTGAGGAAGAGCTGGGTAAGCAGCTCCTCGTCCGCCAGAAACGCCGGGATGCTCGGATCGAACTGCTGCTGGATGACCACCTTCCGGTCATCCGCCGCCCGGCGCTGGAGCATGATCAGATCGCCGATGATCCGGTGGAGGTTGACCGCCTCGGGCTTGAGTTTCCGGGGAGAGGTAAGAGCCAGCAGCTCTTCGACGATCCGGTTGACCCGGGAGACCTCCTTGAGCATGACCCGGGTGTACTCCCGCATCTCGTTCTCTTCGGAGAGCTCCCGATCAAGGAGTTGCGCCGCCCCCTTGATTCCCCCCAGGGGGTTCTTGATCTCGTGAGCCAGCCCCGCCGCCAGGGTCCCCAGCGCCGAGAGCCGGTCAGACTGCCGGACCGCCCGCTCCAGTTCCCGAACATTAGTCAGGTCCCGGAGGATGAGGATGACTCCGATCCTCTCCCCGCTCTCCAAGAGGAGCGGGGAGGTGGCGGCGCTGACCGGGATCGGATGCCCGCCAGTCATGAGCATCACGTTTTCGTAGTCGGAGATGTTCATCCCGGTGGTGGCGGTTCGCTCCACCATCTCCACCAGGATTCGGGCCTCCCGGAAGGGGCCACTGAAAAGGTGTCCCTGGACCTGACGCCGGGAGAGGCCGGTCAACTCCTCGGCGGCCGGGTTCATGAGGGTTATCACCCCCTGCCGGTCGGTCACCAGCACCCCGTCACCCACGCTGTCGATGATGTTGGCGTAATAATCCTTGAGCGTCTCCGCGGTGACCGTCACCTTGGCTCCTCTCCGAAAAACTCCGCCATGATCTTCAGAAAGCGCTCCCGGTCACCGATACTGTTCACCGCAGCGCGAAAGGCCGCCGCTCCGGGCAGCCCCTTGGCATACCAGGAGATATGTGTGCGCATCTCCCGCAGCGCAACGGCTTCCCCTGAGTGGATAGCCAACTGCTCCAGATGGAACCGGGCGACCTCCAGCCGTTCCGCCAGAGAAGGTGGGGGAAACGGTTCCCCAGCCAGGAACCGGCGGGTATCCCGGAAGAGCCAGGGGTTCCCCATGGCCCCCCGGGCCAGCATCACCCCATCGCAGCCGGTCTCCGCCAGCATGGCGGCCACGTCCTGGGGGGTAAAGAGATCTCCACTCCCGATTACCGGGATGGTGAGCCGGCTCTTCACCTCCCCTATCTGCTCCCAGGAGGCCCGGCCGCCGAACATCTGGGAGCGGGTCCGCGGATGGAGCGTCACGGCTGCACACCCCTCGGACTCGGCGATGGCGGCAATCTGGAGATAGTTCTCTTCTCCGGCCTGCCAGCCGCTTCTGATCTTGATCGTGAGCGGCAGCGAAATCCGGCTCCGCACCGCCCGGATGATGGCTGCAACCTTAAGCGGTTCCCGCATCAGGGCGCTCCCGGCGCCGCTCCCCACCACCTTACGGACCGGGCACCCCATGTTGATATCTATCAGGTCGCCATACGGTTCCACCAGGGCCGCCCCTTGCGCCATGGCCTCCGGCTCTTCGCCGAAGAGCTGGATGGCCAGAGGGCGATCCTCTGGCGTACTGCGCAGCAGGTCGAAGGAGGCGCCGCCGCCGCGCACGAGCCCATTTACGCTGACCATCTCGGTATAGCAGAGGGCCGCACCGTACCTGCGGGCAAGGAGCCTCACCGGCAGATCGCTGATACCGGCCATGGGGGCCATAAACAGATTGTTCGGCAAATTCAGTGTGCCAAGGGCAAGGGGGCGAAGCATGGGAAGACCGGTCCGGACGGCAGCAACGGCGGGGTTGTGCCTAAAATTTGGGCAATACTAGCACACGAAAAGAAAAAGGCAAAGTGATTTTTCAGGAACTCAGAGAGAGAAGAACAGAGGAGTGGACAGCCTAGCGACTCCCCGAACGGGGCGTAAGCAGCGGCAGGAGAAACCGTTCAAAAGTAACCTTTTGCTTGGAGGAGAGCAGTTCAAAATCTCCTTCGTTATCCAGCAGAAAGGTCCCCACGCCGATGACCGTCTTTGCCAGATAGCCGCTCCCCTCGACGCTCTTCTCTATCTCTTCACCCCGTTTACAGAGCACCCCTTTCAGCAAGGTCAGGTCAACATACATTGAGTCTCTCCTCTTGATAGCTTTGCCCGGCGTTTTTCACCCTGCCGGGCAGTTATCCGGTTTTTCCACATCCATCAGCGGCCAAATACCGTAATCAGAATTCCGGAACGGGTACCGCAACGGGCGCCCGTTCCGGTTCGATCTACTTCAGATTATTTTTGATCCTCTCCACCGCCTCGATCACATTCTCGCGATGGCCGAAGGCCGAGAGCCTGAAGTACCCTTCACCGCTGGGGCCGAAGCCGGAGCCCGGGGTCCCCACCACGTTACACTCGGTGAGAAGCTTGTCGAAGAACTCCCAACTGGTCATGCCGGCCGGTGTCTTGAGCCAGATATAGGGGGCATTCACTCCACCAAAGACCGT
Organism: uncultured Geobacter sp.; assembly: GCA_903857795.1. Taxonomy (GTDB): domain Bacteria; phylum Desulfobacterota; class Desulfuromonadia; order Geobacterales; family CAIOGM01; genus CAIOGM01. The sequence goes on along the minus strand of CAIOGM010000022.1, from coordinate 19,006 downwards.
CACACCCGCATCCTTCAACCCTTCACGGATGATCCGGGCGTTCTCCATGTAGTAGTCGATGATTTCCTTGTTCTGAGCCCACCCCTCGTCGGAGTAGACCGCCGCCGCGGCCTTTTGCACCGGGTAGGAGGCGCCATTGAACTTGGTGGTGGTGCGGCGCAGCCAGAGCTTATTGAAACTGTATCGCTCTCCCGTGCTCGTCGTCCCCATCACCTCTTCCGGCACGACCACCAGGCCGCAGCGGACCCCGGTGAAGCCGGCGGTCTTGGAGAAGGAGCGGAACTCGATGGCGCAGCGCTTGGCCCCTTCGATCTCGTAAATGGAGTGGGGGATTTCCGGGTCGGTGATGAACGCCTCGTAGGCCGCATCAAAGAAGATGACCGCATCATTGGCAAGAGCGTAATCGACCCATCTCTTCAGTTCACCCCTACTGGCCACGGTACCGGTGGGGTTGTTGGGAAAGCAGAGATAGATGATATCAACCTTTTCCTGGGGGAGCGCGGGGATGAAGCCGTTGGCCTCGGTGCAGGGGAGGTAGACGATCCCCTTGTAGTACCCCTTCTCGTCTGCCTCACCGGTGCGGCCGATCATGACGTTGGTATCGTTGTAGACCGGGTAGACCGGGTCGCCGATGGCCACCACATTGTCCAGGGCGAAGATGTCAAGGATGTTGGCGCAGTCACACTTGGAGCCATCGGAGACGAAGAGCTCCTCGGTCTTGAGGGAGACCCCCAGCGGCTTGTACGATTTTCCGATGATCGCGTTGATGAGCCAGTCGTACCCCTGTTCCGGGCCGTAGCCGGCGAACTGGTCGATGGTGGAGAGGTCATCCACGGCGTCGTGGAACGCCTTGATGACGGCCGGAGCCAGGGGACGGGTCACATCGCCGATCCCCAGGCGGATTACCTTGGCGGTGGGATTGGCCTCCACAAAGGCGCGGACGCGGCGGCCGATCTCCGGGAAGAGGTAGCCGGCCTTCAGTTTCAGATAGTTGTCGTTGATCTGTGCCACGGGAAAACCTCCTGAATTTAGCAGGAATATCGAGGACAAACAGGATCAAGGCATCATCCGGGTCATCCTGTACATCCTTGTGAATGATTGAATGTTTTGATTCTTTACCGCAGCCCCAGCACATCCTGCATGTCGTAGATCCCCGGCACCTGCCCCACCACCCACTTGGCGGCCCGGACCGACCCCCGGGAGAACATATCCCGGGTCATGGCGCGGTGGGAGAGTTCGATCCGCTCTCCCATGCCGATGAAGTAGACCGTATGCTCGCCGATGATATCGCCCCCCCGGACGGTCTGCATGCCTATCTCTTCCTTGGTCCGCTCGCCGATAATCCCCTCGCGGGAGCAGCGGGCGACCTGGTTGTAGTCGCGCCCCAACGCCTCGGCCACCACCTCCCCCATCCTGACGGCGGTGCCGCTGGGAGCGTCCTTCTTCTTGTTGTGGTGCAGCTCCACGATCTCCACGTCGAAGTCGTCGCCCAGGGTTTTCGCGATATCCTTCAGGATCTTGAAGCAGACATTGACCCCGACGGACATATTGGGGGCGATGATCACCGGAATGTCCAGGGCCAGCTCTGCCGCCAGCTCCCGCTCCTCGGGGGTGAAACCGGTGGAGCCGATGACGATGGCCTTTTTCTTCAAGCCACAGAGTTCCAGATTCTTCAGCGACACCTTGGGGGAGGTGAAGTCGATGAGCACATCGCACCCCTCCACCACGGCATTGAGGTCGTCGGAGATCTTAACTCCCAGCGGACCGCAGCCGGAAATGAGTCCGGCATCCTGCCCCACCAGGTCGTGCCCCGGACGCTCCAGGGCGCCGGAGAGTTCGCACCCGGCCTCCTTAACTGCGACGATGATTCTCTGCCCCATGCGCCCGGCGGCGCCGCAGACGGCGATCTTGATCATGGAAACCTCTATGTAGTTACAGGGATGAAGAGGATGGGCGGGAACAAATTCCTCGCCGGAGAGTGTCGCTTTAGCTACATCATGCCTCGTCCGGAATCTCCACGCCCTCGAGGTGAACTTTCCGGCCTGCTCAGATCAGCCCGTACTCTTTCATGATCACGGCGAGCTTCGCCCGGTTGGCGTCACTCAGGGGGGCCAAGGGGAGGCGGACCTCGTCGGAGCATCTGCCCATGAGCCCCAGGGCGCTCTTCACCGGCACCGGGTTGCTCTCCATGAACATGGCGTTGCCGATCTTGAGGGTCTCCAGGTGAATACGGCGGGCCGTGGCCAGGTCGCCGGCGAAGAAGGCGTCGGTCAGGTCCCCCACGGCCTTGGGCATGATGTTGGCGAGGACCGAGATGACCCCCTTGGCGCCGCAGGCCATCATGGGAAAGGTGATGAAGTCATCGCCGGAGAAGACATCGATCTTGTCGCCGCAGAGGGCAAGGATCTCGGAGGCCTGCTGGAGGGAGCCGGTGGCCTCCTTGATGGCGACGATATTCCTGTGACCCGACAGCCGCGCCACGGTCTCGGGAAGGAGGTTGACCCCGGTGCGCCCGGGGACGTTGTAGAGGATCTGGGGGATGGCCACGCCGTCGGCTACTGCCATGTAATGGCGAAACAGCCCCTCCTGGGACGGCTTGTTGTAGTAGGGGGTGACGAGAAGCACGCCGTCAACCCCTGCCTCCTTGGCCTTCTGGGAGAGTTCGATGGCCTCGGCGGTGGAGTTGGAACCGGTGCCGGCAATGACCGGAACCCGCCTGTTCACCTGCGCCACCACGGTCTTTATCACCTGGAGATGCTCGTCATAATCCAGCGTGGAGGACTCGCCGGTGGTGCCGCACGGCACGATGGCGTCGGTCCCCCCCTCTATCTGGAACTCCACCAGCTCCCGCAGCTTCTCATAGTCGACCCGCCCGTTGCTAAACGGTGTGACGATGGCGACAATGCTTCCCTTGAACATGGCAACTACCTCCTCTAGGGGGTTTGTTTTATCGGTATCTCACAGGCATAAAAGGTGACGTACTGACCGACCTTGCCGATCCCGCCTGCGTTCATCCTGCGACTGAGCATATTGCGGTCATGGCCGGGGGAGTGCCGCCACGCCTCGAAGAGCTTCTGCGGCGTGTTGATGTTCCATGCCACATTCTCCACACATCCGCGGGCCCCCTTTGCGACCGCCAGGCGGAAACGACCATCGGCCCCACTGTGATTCATCTCCTGCTGTGCCAGCATCTCTCGACTATGCTGCCTGGCCAGTTCGCCGCAGAGCATGGAGGGATCAAGCAACCGGAGCCGGTTGGCTCCCCGGTACCTGTTGATCAGCTGCAGCAACTGCGACTCAAAATCATCGGCAACGGCAATCTGAGCCATCAGCAAAAGCACGGCACTGCCGGTGGCAATGATCGAAAGAGCTTTTTTAAAAGTTACAGAAACGACGCCACCCGCTCTCCCTTGATCAGCTCTTCCACCGTCTCCCGCTCGCGGATCACCTCGAACCTGTCCCCCTTCACCATCACCTCGGCCACCCTGGGGCGGCTGTTGTAGGAGCTGGACATGGCGAAGCCGTAGGCGCCGGCGGACATGAAGGCCATCAGATCCCCCTGCCTGAACATGGGGACTTCGCGCCCTTTGACCAGGAAATCTCCCGACTCGCAGATGGGGCCGACGATATCGGCGACGATCATCCCGTCCTGATCTTTCACCACCGCCTGAACCCCGTGATAGGAGTCGTAGAGGGCCGGGCGGGCCAAGTCGTTCATCCCCGCATCGATCATGATGAAATTTTTCTCGTCCCGGGCCTTGGTGTAGAGGGTCTTGGCCACCAGGATCCCGGCGTTCCCCACCAGGTTGCGCCCCGGTTCGAAGAGGAGATGCATCCCCAACTCCCTGGTGGCGGCCACGACCTCCCTGCCGTAGTCGGAGGGCAAGGGGGGCTCTTCGGCGTTGTACTGGATCCCGAGTCCTCCGCCGCAATCGAAGTAGCTGAGGTCGATCCCCTGGGAACGGAGCGTACCGATCATCACCTTGAGTTTGTCGATGGAGTCGACGAAGGGGTTGACTTTGGTCAGCTGGGAGCCGATGTGCATGTCGATGCCGATGACGTCGATCCCCGGCAGCCCCTTCGCCCGGCTGTACTCCGCCAGCGCCCGGTCGATGGTGATGCCGAACTTGGCGTTTTTCAACCCGGTGGTGATGTAGGGATGAGTCCCCGGGTCCACGTCCGGGTTGACCCGGATGGCGATCCCCGCCTTCTTCCCCATACGAGAAGCGACCTCGGAGATCCGGGTCAGCTCCTGCTCTGACTCCACGTTGAACATGAGGATGCCGGTGGTCAAGGCGTACTCGATCTCATGGTCCATCTTCCCCACGCCGGAGTAGACCACCTTCCTGGGATCGACCCCGGCCTGCAGCGCCCGGAAGAGCTCTCCGCCGGAGACGATATCCACCCCGCTCCCCAGGTTGAAGAAGCACTTCAATACCGACTGAGTGGAATTTGCCTTCATGGAGTAGCAGATGGTATGGGGGAGCGCGGCAAAGGCATCATCGAACGCTTTGAAGTGACGGGTCAGAGTGGCATGGGAATAGACGTAGAGCGGCGAGCCGACTTGGGCGACGATCTCCGTCAGCGCCACCTCTTCGGCGTACAGCTCGTTATTTTTGTAGGTAAAATGGTTCATGGGGCTCCTCCAGGCGTTTGGTATCGGATCAGCGGAAGCTCCAGCGTATCCGGCAACGATAAAGTTGTTATCTATACCATGCACGGTTCGGAAATGTCAAAGAGTTAGCACGACCGAAACAGGGCTCCGGAGACGTCTTGCGGCGACAGGCGCCCTGTCCGGCGAGTGCGACACGGCCTAGATTCCCCCCATGCAGAGGTACTTGATCTCCAGGAAATCATCGACCCCATACTTGGACCCTTCCCTGCCGAAACCTGACTCCTTCACCCCGCCGAAGGGAGCCACCGTAGTGGAGATCAGGCCGGTGTTGATCCCGACGATGCCGTACTCCACCGCCTCGGCCACTCGCCAGACCCGGCCGATGTCCCGGGTGTAGAAGTAGGCGGCGAGGCCGAATTCGGTATCGTTGGCCATCCGGATCGCCTCCTCTTCGCTGCTGAACCGGAAGAGCGGGGCCACCGGCCCGAAGGTCTCCTCGCAGCTGATCATCATATGGCTGGTCACGTCGGCCAGCACCGTCGGCTGGAAGAAGCTCCGCCCCAACTCATGCCGCTTCCCGCCGCAGACCACCCGCGCCCCCTTGGCAACCGCATCGGTTATCTGCTCCTCCACCTTTGCCACCGCGTTCATGTCGATGAGCGGCCCCTGCTGGACCTCCCCCTGCAGGCCGTCTCCCACGGCGAGCCGGGACACGGCGGCCACCAGCTTTGCCGTGAACGCCTCGTACACCCCCTCCTGCACCAGGAACCGGTTGGTGCAGACACAGGTCTGTCCGGTGTTGCGGAACTTGGAGACGATGGCCCCCTCCACCGCGGCATCCAGGTCGGCGTCATCGAAGACGATGAACGGGGCATTCCCTCCCAGCTCCAGAGCCAGCTTCTTCACCGTCCCCGCGCACTGCCGCATGAGCTGCTTGCCGATCTCGGTGGAACCGGTAAAGGTGAGCTTTCTCACGATGGGATTGGAAGTCATCTCGCCGCCGATGGCGCCGGAGGCGCCGGTGACCACGCTGAAGACCCCGGCCGGGACTCCTGCCCGGTCAGCCAGTTCGGCCAGGGCAAGGGCGGAAAAAGGGGTCAAGGAGGCGGGCTTCACCACCATGGGGCAGCCAACTGCCAGGGCCGGACCGGCCTTGCGGGTGATCATGGCAGCCGGGAAGTTCCAGGGAGTGATGGCGGCGCAGACGCCGATGGGCTCCTTCAACACCACGATCCTCTTGTCCCGCTGATGGGGGGGGATGGTGTCGCCATAGACCCGCTTCCCCTCTTCGGCGAACCACTCGATAAACGAGGCGGCGTAGGCGATCTCACCTTTGGACTCGGCCAGCGGTTTCCCCTGCTCGGCGGTCATGATCACGGCCAGGTCTTCCTGGTTTTCCAGGAGGAGTTCGAACCAGCGGCGCAGAATGATGGAGCGCTCGCCGGCGGTCCGGGCGCGCCACTGGGGAAAGGCGGCGTTAGCCGCCTCGATGGCCCGGCGGGTTTCGGCGGCCCCCATCCTGGGAACGGCGCCGATGACTTCGCCCGTGGCGGGGTTAGAGACGGTAATGGTCTCGCCGGAGTCGGCGTCACACCACTGGCCGTCGATGAAACATTGGTTGCGGAGCAGCGAGGGGTCTTTGAGAGTGAACATGGGAGAACCTCCTTCATATGGGGTACGGAGTAACAGCGGCATAAGGTCTGGATCGACCGGGGATGAAGTGGCAGGTTGTCAGAAAATCGTGGAAAAATCAATACGTAACACGTTATCGGGAGGCGGTTGAGCTTGGAGGGTACGAGCCAAGCGGAAGAGAGTGCAGCAGGATGGTTAAGGTGATGCAGGGGAACTTACGTTTTGACAGGCCAGAGGTTTTAATTTATAGTAGGTCTTTATTTAAATACACCCACAAAATATCATTATCCCAGCCGAGATACGCCTCGTTGGTGGCTTGACCTTCATTTATGGCAGAGGCATCCGGTCGACTACGTTTGTAGAACTCCCAAGCGGTTTCCGGTCGCCTTGATAATTCGGGATTCATGCGTCCCAGGCAGGCTCAGGAAGCCCCACTGCTTTCATTGGTAAATAATAAATCTGTCCCGGTTTTGGTTTTGTTGGTAAATAATAAATCTGTCCCGGTTTTGAAAACAAATAGACCAAAACCTGCCCCCCCCCCCCCGTAAGAAATCAAATTCAGGAGGTACATCCATGCTGAAGAGAATTGTTCTACCTGTATCGGCTCTGCTACTGCTGATTTCTTCATCAAAACTTGCTTCAAATGCTGTGGCTGCCGATGTGCTGACTGTTGGCGATCTGCAGGTTCAAGGAATTATCGAAAGCACCGGCGGTGGATTCAAATTCCCTGACGGTAGCACATTGACCACTGCAGGTCTGAGCGGACTACTTTTTAATGTTGGCTTTGTCGTAGACAATTCCAACAGCAATACAGGGAACCTGCTCTCAGGCGCCGTCAAGTTCGGCGCCGGTTCTACCGGCGAAGGCATCGCCTCACAACGGACGGCAGGAACAAACCAGAATGGGATTGATCTGTTCACCAACAATACGGCGAGGATTTCCATATTGAACAATGGATACATAGGGATTGGCAACAGAAGCCCCGCATTCCCCTTGACTGTTTCCCTTGCGAAAAGCTGGACACATGCCCGTTTCGGCGACACCATGCCGACCTACATAGGTTCAAACGCCTCCTGGATCGGATCAAACCTGTACTGGGACGCCTCGTATACCTGGAAGCATGGATCAACGGGTGCAGGTGGACTTATGATTCTCACTAATCCGGGGATTGCATTTGCTACATCAGCCGCCACCAGAGGAGGGAATGATGCCACTTTGGTTTGGGGCATAAAGATTCTCGATGGGAAGCTCAGGGTCGGCGATAACGCCGATCCGACCGAAAAGCTTGATGTTGCAGGTAATATCAAAGCCAGCGGTTCTCTGACAGTTGCCGGTGGCGGCTTTTTTTCCAACGGCACTGGATCTGCCTTGACCGCTTCCAGCACTGGCGGCACCGGAATATATGCTTCAACCAGTGTACTGAGTTCTGCCGGTGTCATCGGTTATAACAGCGGGGGCGGCGAGTCTGTTGTCGGCACAACCAAAAGTGTGTCACTCGCGACCGGAGCGGTGGTTGGCAGAAATGATGGTCCAGGATATGGCGTCAGAGGCTTTATCGCCACCGATACGTCCGGTAACGGCATCGGAGTATTCGGGCAGGTTGGAATCAGCAGCAGTACCGGAAAAGCGGCCCGCTTTGAGAACCTGAATATGTCTAACTTATCCAACACGCTGGAGGTGGAAACAAATAGCTATGGAATCATTCCGGCGCCGGGAGGCGGGCACGCGGGCTATTTCAAGGTTATCAACGGCTCCAGTGTAAGTGCCGCGGTAAAAGGCGAAGTCAACTCAATCTACGCCAATGCCGGAGCAGCAGGCATCTACGGCCTTGCAACTGGAACCGGCGGTTATGGGGGGTTTTTTTCCTATACGAATACCGCCGGATCGGGATCGGCACTTACCGCCACATATAATGGCAACTGGAACGCCTTTTCTGTGGATCATACGGGCGCCGCAGGCAGTATTGCCGCATTTTCAAGCAACGGCTTAAACGTCGCGCGTATCGATAAAAGCGGCAAGGGTTATTTTAACAACGGGACTCAAAATTCCGGAGCCGACCTTGCAGAAGTGTTCGCCGTAGAAGGCTCTCCATCACAATATGAACCGGGAGATGTTCTCGAAATATCCATAACATCAGACAGGACCGTCACCAAAACAGGTAACGCCTACTCGACACTAGTAGCAGGAGTATACGCGACAAGACCGGGCATACTGCTGACAGAAGAGTCTATCGATGCAGATATCACAACTAAAGTCCCACTAGGTGTTATTGGTGTAATACCCACAAAAGTATGTGACGAAAACGGCCCAATACGACGCGGAGATCTGCTCGTCTCATCAAGTAAAGCCGGTTACGCAATGAAAGCAGACCTTGAGAGAGTAAAGCCTGGCCAGGTAATCGGCAAGTCATTGGATAATTTCAGTGAAAATGGAACCGGTAAAATTCGTGTTTTGGTAAATGTAAGATAAGTTGATCTTCAAAGCTTTGGAACGTTGGGGTGGAGGAACGTCGGGGTTGGACCGGACCGACATCCTGTAATTATGGGAAGGAACAACATCTCACCAACAGGGGGAAAGATCACATGAGAAACATGCTACTTCTGATGTTATGTGGAATCATGGTCTGGTCGATGTCAGGTTGCTCTTCAGACAACTCTTCCCCCGGCGATCCCGGCCGTGGTGTTTTTAAGGTAACGTCGGGACAGCTAAACTACCAGCCATGGGCCGCCGCAGCGGCGTTGTTGAAAGATGGCACACTGCTTGTCACCGGGGGGCATGATAACGATTACACCAAAAAAGCATTCATTGTAAATCCCGCCGGCAACAGCGTCACTGAGGTAGGGACGATGAACAGTGTGAGGGCGTTCCATGCCGCGACAACCCTGGCCGACGGCACGGTATTGATTACCGGTGGCGTCAGCACCGGCGCCATCCTTGCCACTGCCGAACTGTATGATCCTGTGACCCGGACATTCAGACTCTTGCCGGCGGCCATGACGGAAGGACGTAGCGACCATACGGCGACCCTGCTCCCTGACGGACGGGTGTTGCTGGTCGGAGGCTCCAACATGGCCGATCCGACAACACAGGTATTCCTGGACAGCGCCGAGATCTACGACCCTAAAACCGGCCAGTTCACCCGGACGGTCAACAAGACGAATTCCATCAGGATAGGTCATTGCACGGTACTGTTGCAAGACGGCACGGTCCTGGTGGCTGGCGGCGGCACCGACAAAACCGGCACCGGCACAAAAAGTGCTGACATATTCGACCCTAAAACAAATAGCTTTACAGCCACATCGGAGATGAACATCACCCGCTGGTCAGGAGCCGCCGTCCTCCTGGCTGACGGGCGGGTACTGTTCGCCGGCGGGCATGATTCTAATTCAAAGGGGAAAAGTGGCTATTACGTTACGGCAACGTCCGAGATTTACGACCCGAAAACGGGTCTGTTCACCCCCGGCAGCGACCTCGGCACCCCTCGCCTGAGGCATCTCATGTTTCCTCTCCCCAATGGTGACGCCCTGGTGGCTGGAGGCAGCACCACCTCATATGGCACAAGCTACATACTCTCCACGGAAATCTATCGTGTCAGCACCGGCTTGTTTGAACCCGGCCCCCAAATGCTCATGGGGCGCGACTATTTCGTTGGCGCCCTACTTGCCGACAACAGGATACTCATCGCGGGTTCCAGCTCCGTCATCGAAAGCTACAACCCGGTATCCAACAGTTTCAGCAGTTTGGGGGGGATGGCCCAGAGCAGGGGCGGCCACTCTACAACCCTGCTGGCGGATGGCAGAGTCTTGATCGCAGGGGGGGTTGATGCGACCTTCTCCGTACTTGACTCGGCAGAGTTGTTTGACCCCAAGAGCGGTCTGTCCCGCAAGCTGAAAGGGACCATGAACGAAGCGCGCAGCATGCACAGCGCGGACCTGTTGCCAAACGGCAAGGTATTGATCGCAGGTGGCGGCAGTAACACCGGCGAACTGTTTGATCCAGCGACAGAAACCTTTTTACCGGTTGCCACGACCCTTACTGTCGCACTCTCCGGCCACACATCTACGCGGCTCAGAGATGGCAGAGTGTTGCTGGCAGGCGGGTATAATGCCGGCTCATCCGATGGTGAGACCCTGGCTATTGCCACAGTTTATGACCCTGCCAGCAATAGCTTTACGCTCTCCGGCTCGATGAACAGTCCTCGCAAACTCCATAGTGCGGCTCTGCTGACTGACGGTCGTGTGCTGGTGGTTGGCGGGAAGGATGCCGCGGATTACGACAGTGCCGAATTGTACGACCCGGCTTCCGGTGTCTGGAGTCTGACAGCAGGCAGGCTCGGCCAGGCCCGATCCGCAGCCTCTGCTACGCGGCTTTCATCCGGCAAGATCCTGGTTATTGGCGGCAAACAGGGGATAGGCCTCGATACCGTTGCGTTGAATTCGGCCGAGTTGTTTGATCCATCATCAGGAACATTCACCACTCTGGCCGCGACGCTCCCCTCCGCATCATATGGCCACTCCGCAACGATGCTTAAAGATGGAAGGATCTTGATTGTCGGCGGAGCGGTCGGGTCACAGATTTTTGACCAGGCGACTTCTCTTTTTGTGAAGGGCGCCGACCCTATTGCGCCGCGGCAGGGACCGCCGGTGACTCTCCTTATGGATGGTACGGTAATGGCTAGTGGGGCCAAGGATCTCAACTATTCAGGCATAACTTCAAGCATGGAACTCTTCCATCCTGATTTATGACAGTATCCTAAACATAGAATCATACTTTCCGAGCAGGGGGAGAGACCATGACATTATGGGACAAAGCCATAGCAGAACTGATAGACATCATCCAATGGACCGACGATTCTAGCGATACGCTGGTCTGGAGGTTTCCACGGTATGAAGACGAAATCAAGAACGGCGCGCAACTGATCGTGCGGCAATCCCAGGTCGCTGTTTTTGTGAACCAGGGAAAGATTGCCGACCTGTTCACCTCCGGTCAGCATCAACTGACAACCGGCAACCTCCCGCTCCTCACAACCCTGATGGGTTGGAAATACGGCTTCCACAGTCCCTTCAAGGCCGAGGTCTATTTCATCAACACCAGGAATTTTACCAACCTCAAGTGGGGGACGAAAAACCCTGTTACCCTGCGCGACCCGGAATTCGGGCCGGTACGGCTGAGGGCATACGGCACGTATGTCGTAAAGGTGAGTGATCCCGCGAAATTCATACGAGAAATCGTCGGAACGGGCGAACGCTTCACCGTCGAGGAACTCTCCGAACAACTGAAGAACCTGATCGTGACCAGGTTTTCCGACATGCTCGGAGAATGCGCTATCCCGGTTCTCGACCTGGCCGCCAGCTATAATGAGCTCTCCGCGTTCCTGACCGGGAAGATTGCAGCCGAATTCATGGAGTACGGGATTGAGGTCACGAAGCTTCTCGTGGAGAATATTTCACTCCCCCCGGAAGTCGAAGAAGCGGTGGACAAAAAGAGCAGCATGGGGATCATCGGCGATCTGGACAATTATCTCAAATTCCAGAGTGCGTCTGCCATGGAGGCAGCGGCAAAGAACCCGGGGGGAGAGGCTTCGGCCGGTGTAGGAATGGGGATCGGTTTTGCCATGGCGAACCAATTGGGGAAGATGATAACGAACCCACCGGAACCGCCTCACACAGCTTCGGCGCCACTGCCCCCCCCCATGGAAGAAGCGTGCAGGTATTATCTGGGGAAAGACGGCAAGCAGACGGGGCCTTTCGATAAAGATGCGATCATCGGGGAGATAACGAAGGGGGCGATAACCAGAGGAACCCTCATCTGGAAGCAGGGAATGAAGGGATGGAGCGCGGCCGGGCTTTTTCCCGAATTCGATACACTGTTCAATGAAACACCGCCACCGTTGCCCCAATGATGATCACGTTCAGGGTGCACCCTCATTTCCATGGGAGGCGACATGGCTAACTGCAGCAACTGTTCGGCGCCTCTGCCGCCAGACTCGATACGATGTGACTATTGCGGAAGCCGAAATGACATCGACCTTAAAGAGGTCAACTACCATACGACCCATGAATCCGAATCCCAACGGATCTGCCCAAGGTGCGACATCAGGATGGAAACCATCGATCTGAAGATAGACGGAAGGTTCCTGATAGAGCGATGCGAACAGTGCCTGGGGCTCTTTTTTGACCCTAATGAGCTGGAAGCGCTCATGCAGGCAACCGTCTCCAATGTGTTCACCATCAACAGGAGCCGGCTGGACAGCATTAACGCCGCAGTGAGAGCCGATGACTATGGCATCACCTACATCAAATGCCCGGTATGCACAAAGCTCATGAACCGGGTCAATTTCGGGGCAAAGAGCGGCGTCATCGTCAATCGCTGCAGGGACCACGGGGTCTGGCTCGACGGTGGCGAACTCAGACACCTCTTTGAATGGATGAAAGCGGGGGGAAAGATTCTTGATCAGGAAAGGCAGGAACAGCGCAAAAAAGCAGAGGCAGAGCAAGAACGGGAAAGAGTTCACGCTTCAGCCGGTTCGGGGCGCGACACGGGCCATCCCGGGTTCGACTCGTACGGCGGCCCCTTGAGTAGCGAAGATCCTGACCTGTTCGCCATCGTTCAGAGCGCCATCAGATTTTTCACTGGTAAAAAAGATTGAACGATAGCACCATCGAAGGATGTCAAAAAAGGGCAGAGGAGCGTTCATGACATTTTCATCCCTCGGCTTAACCGGGGAGTTACAGCGGGCAGTAGCTCTGCAGAAGTTCGACGCTCCGTATCCGATTCAGAGCCAGGCCATTCCCGCCATCTTGCAGGGGAGAGACCTGCTGGCCATCGCCAGGAGCGGTTCCGGTAAAACCGCAAGCTTTGCCCTGCCGCTCCTGCAGCTCACTCAATCCATAGAAACCGGCAAGCGGCGAACTCTCAAGGCTCTGATCCTGGTTCCCACCAGGGAGTTGGCCGCCCAGATCGGCGAAGTGGTGCGGCAGTTGGGTCAACAGCTTACCCCCAGGGTCAAAACCGCCGCGGTATTTGGCGGAGTCGCCATCAACCCGCAGATGATCGATCTGCACGGCGCGGAGTTGCTGATCGCCACCCCCGGCCGACTGCTCGATCTGGTAGCCAAGAGCAGCGTGCGGTTGTCGGCGGTTGCCCTGCTGGTGCTGGATGAGGCCGACAAGCTGCTGGAGCACGGTTTTCAGGATGAGCTGGGGAGCATCCTGGCGCTCCTTCCGAAAAAACGGCAGAATCTGCTGTTTTCCGCCACCTTCGGTGAGGAGGTCCGGCAACTGGCACGTACGTTGCTGCACGATCCGCTGGAGATTGTGATCAAGGAAGAGATAGCGGCGCCGGAACGGATCGAGCAGCAGATTTATCTGGTGGATCAGCCACGCAAGGGGCCCCTGCTCCGCTACCTGATCAAGAACAATGAGTGGCGACAGCTGCTGGTCTTCACCGCATCGCAAAGGCGGGCCGACAATGTGGTCAAGAAACTGCTCAGCAACGGGATCAGCGCCGCGACTTTTCATGGCGGCATGAGCCAGGGGGGACGGACGGCCACCCTGGCCGCATTTAAAACCGGGGCCTTACGGGTACTGGTGGCCACCGACCTGGCCGCCCGCGGCATCGATATAGACTCTCTGCCCCATGTCGTCAACTACGAACTCCCCCGCTCACCGGCCGACTTCATCCACCGCATCGGGAGAACCGGTCGGGCAGAGAGCACCGGAGTCGCCATAACATTGCTCTCCCCCGAGGAGACGGCGCATTTCAAGGTCATCGAGAAGCTGATGGGGAGACGGCTGGAGAGGATAGCTACCACCGCTCTCGATCTGGCGGAGTATTAGCCGGGGGCAGTGATCCCCAGCCGTAACCAAGCCCATCATCACGAAGCTATCCCTTGCCCCCTTGGCTCCCCAGCCGTTTCATCACCTTCTGCATGTCATCCCAGACCTCCCGTTTCGCCCCCGGATTCCGGAGCAGGTAGGCAGGATGAAAGGTCGGCATGAGCGGGATGCCATGATAATCATGAAACACGCCGCGGAGTTTGGAGATCGGCTCCTTGCTCTTGAGCAGGGTCTGGGCGGCGAAGCTCCCCAGGGCCACGATGACCTCCGGCCCGATGGCCCGGAGCTGCTTGAGCAGGAAGGGGTGACACTGCTCGATCTCGTCGGCCTGGGGATTACGGTTCTGGGGGGGGCGGCATTTGAGCACGTTGCAGATGTAGATCTCGTCCCGGCCATACCCCATAGCCTGGATGATCTTCGTGAGGAGCTGCCCCGCCTCACCCACGAACGGAATCCCCTGGCGATCCTCGTCACCGCCGGGGGCCTCCCCGACAAAGACGAGCCGCGCCCTGGGGTTCCCCGTCCCGAAGACCAGGGTGGTCCGGGTGTCGCCGAGTCGGCAGCGATGGCACTCCCCAAGCTCTTCCCGGACGGCGTCGAGCCCATGGATCGCTCCCTCGGCCACGAAACCGACGGGAGACTCGGAGTCGGCCGCCACCGGCGGGAGAGCGGGAGAGTGCGCCGCCGGTACTGCATCAGGGAGCGCGATTGCCGCGACAGCAGCCCCAAGAGGAAGCCCGTCGACCCCCGAATCCCGGAGATCGTGCAGATACCCTTCCAGTGAGGCGATCAGTTCCAGCGTTTCGGTGGTGTTCATGGAGTACCTCTTTACATTTCTGTCACGATGGAATACCGTACCGACCTATGTTCACTCTCTTCTGCGCCCTCGGGGCGCTTCTGCTCTTCCCCCCCGACGCCCTCGCCTGGGGGAGCGGTGTTCACCTGCAGCTCGGCTCCGCGGTCCTGGCAAATCTCTCGGCGATCCGCCCTTCCGTAGCCGCCATCATCGGCGCCTACCCCTTCGATTACCTCTACGGCTGCATCGCCGCCGACATCACCATCGGCAAAAAATTCACCCACTACCTCCTCCACTGTCACCGGTGGCAGATGGGGCTCAAAGTCCTCCGGGGCGCCGAGAGCGACGCTCAGCGCTCCTGCGCCTACGGCTACCTCTCCCACCTGGCCGCCGACACCATCGCCCACAACTACTACGTCCCGTACAAGCTGATGATGAGTTTTTCCAGCCTCACCCTCAAGCATACCTACTGGGAGATGCGCTTCGAGACCTTCGTGGAGCGGGAGATCTGGGAGATCGGCAAGAAGGTGGCCAAGGAACATTTCCGGGAGAACGATCTCCTGTTGAGCCGGGTCCTCTCCGACACCCTCTTCTCCTTCGGCACCAACAAACGGATCTTCAACTCCATCCTCCTCCTGAGCCGCTTCGAGAAGTGGCAGCAGGTGAGCCGCTCCCTCACCGGGGCCTCGCGCTATCCCCTCACGGAAACCGACCGGGAGGAGTACATGGCCCTGACCCGCGAGGCGCTCTTCGACTTCCTGTCGGAGCAGGAAGAGTCCCGTTGCTTCCGCGCCGACCCGACGGGAGAGCAGGCGTTGGCCGCCGCCGAGGTGGTCCGGAGGAATTTCAGGACCCGATACCTGACCAGGAAGATCACCAAGAAGCAGGCGTTGGAGCAGCTCAAGGAGCTGAAACCGCGGCTCAGGAGCGCCATCTGGGAACCCCACAACCTGCTGGAGATCCTCTCCGCCGAAGATGAGCAGCCGCTGGCGCTCAAGCGGGTCAGGAAGAAGCGGGGCCCGATCCTGATCTGAGGCTACGCGTCAAAAACCGGTCCCAGGTCGATGACGAGATCCGGAAAGATCCCCACGGGCGCCTTCTCTTCTGCGGTGTAGAGCTCCGGGCGGCCGTAGCCGCCATTATCTCCCAGGATGAACACCATCACCGTCCCGCCGGTTGGGTCCACAATCCAGTACTCCCGCACCCCCCGCCGCTCATAAAGGTTGAACTTCAGCTTCAGGTCCCTCCCTGAGGTGGAAGGGGAGAGGATCTCCACCACCAGGTCCGGCGCTCCCCGGCACCCCTTGTCATCCAGCTTATCCGGGTCACAGACGACTACCAGGTCGGGCTGGACGACGGTGAAAGTCTCCTCATCGGCCTCATCCCCTTCGGGGAGACGGACATCAAAGGGGGCGTGGTACGCCTTGCACGGTTTGTCCCGGAGATAGCTGTGGAACTGCGCGGAGAGCTCCATGGATATCCCCTGATGCCGTCGATTGGGCGCCGGCGACATGTTGTAGGCGATCCCGTCGATCAACTCCCACCGCTCTCCGTCATCCCAGGCGAGGTAATCTCCGTAGCTATACCGCTCTTCCAGCTTCAGCGCCAATGGTCCCATGGCATGCCTCCTTTACCCTTTGTAACTCCGCCACCCGATCCAGGATCAGGTTGGCCACGGCCTCCTTGGTGAGGAGTCCCGGCTCTTCGATCCGGCCATCCCGGTGCAGCAACCGGACGATGTTGGTGTCAACCGAGAAGCCGGCCCCCTCCTGAGTGACGTCATTGGCCACCAGCAGGTCCAGGTTTTTTGCCGCCAGCTTCTTTCGGGCATTGGTCAGGAGCTCCGAAGTCTCCGCAGCGAACCCCACCAGCAGCAACCGCTCTCCCTTCTGGTGCCCCAGCTCCGTCAGGATATCCCGGTTCTTCACCAGCTCCAGGGTCATGGCCTCTCCCTGCTTCTTGAGCTTCTCTTCGGCGCGAAGCAGGGGACGATAATCGGCCACAGCCGCAGCCTTGATGACCACATCGCACTCCCCGACTCGGGCCATGACCGCCTCGTACATCTGGTGGGCGCTCTCCACCGGCACCATCTCCACCCCCCAGGGGGGAGCAAGCGCGGTGGGACCGGAGATGAGAGTCACCCGTGCGCCCCGTCGCCAGGCGGCCCGGGCGATGGCGTACCCCATCTTCCCCGACGAATGGTTGCTGAGATAGCGGACCGGATCGATCTCTTCCCGGGTCGGCCCGGCGGTGATGAGGATTCGTGCCCCGGCGAGATCCGGCAGGGTCAGCGCCTTCACCGCCTCCTGGAAGATCACCTCCGGCGTCTGAAGCTTCCCCTCCCCTTCCCAGCCGCAGGCCAGCGCCCCCTTCACCGCATCCACGAAGAGATAGCCGTGCCGTCGGAGCCGCGCCTCGTTCTCCAGGTAGAGAGGGTTGTGGTACATGTTCATGTTCATGGCCGGGGCCAGGAGCACCGGCGCCCTGGTGGCCATCACCGTGGTGGTGAGCAGGTCGTCGGCGATGCCGTTGGCCAGTTTCCCGATGACATTGGCCGTGGCCGGAGCGATGAGGAAGAGGTCGGCCCGGTCGGCCAGGGAGATATGGCCGATCTCCTGTTCACTGATGAGGTTGAAGAGGTCGGTGTGCACCGGGTTGCGGGAGAGGGTCTGAAAGGTGAGCGGGGTGACGAACTCCTGGGCCGACCGGGTCAGGATGATATGGAGTTCGGCCCCCGCCTTGGTGAGGAGGCGCAAGAGCTCCACGGCCTTGTAGGCGGCGATGCCGCCGGTGACGCCGAGGACGATGGTTTTACCGTGCAGCATCTCTCCCCCCTACCCCAGATACGGGTTATGTCTTTTTTCGTGGCCGATGCTGCTCTCCGGACCGTGGCCGGGATAGACCAGCGTCTCATCGGGAAGCGGCAGAAGTCTGTTCCGGATGGAGTCGATGAGGAGTTCGGCGGAGCCGCCGGGGAGGTCGGTCCGTCCGACGGACTCGGCGAAGAGGGTGTCGCCGGTGATCACCTTCCCCTCTTCGGGGAAATAGAGACAGCAGCCGCCCGGTGTATGCCCGGGAGTATGGAGGACGATCATCCGGCACTCCCCGAAGAGCAGCTCCAGCCCGTCGGTGAGAAACCGGTCCGGCAGCGGGGAGTTGTCGGCCTTGAGGCCATACATAGTCGCCACCTCTGCGGCCCGGGAGAGGTAAGGGGTATCGCGGTCGTGAATGAGCAGCTCCGCTCCCGTGGTATCTTTGAGCAGCTTGTTGGCGCCGATATGGTCGAAATGGCCGTGGGTATTGATGATCTTTTCGATCTTCAGGCCATGTTTCGCGACTACCGCAAGGATCTCCTCCCCGTCGGCCCCCGGGTCGACCACCACCCCGACACCGCTCTTTTCACACCCCACAACGAAACAGTTGACCCCCAGATGACCGACCACGATGATTTCGAAGATCATGATTCCTCCTGTTTCCGATTTTTTCGGCACTATACCCTTCCGGGCTCTGTCCAGTCAATGGCAGGTGAAAAAATTATCCACAAGGAGACGAAGTTTCACGAAGGAAAGCCTGGGGAGAAGAGAGTGAGGGACGAGCCGATTGACCAAGTAGCAAACAACAGGAATCCGTAGGGGCGCGGCATGCCGCGCCCGGATTACACGGACGATCCTCCAGGCGATGAGGTAAGCAGGGAAATGCGGCAATAATCTTCTTGTCTTGCTGTAATCGGTCGATTACAATACAGCCCATGATTACGGTGAAGACTCTTCCTGAATTTGACGCATGGCTTGACGCACTCAAAGATAGTACAACCCGACTGCGTCTGAGCCGTCGCCTTGATAAAGCGCAATGCGGTAACCTTGGCGACGTCAATCCGGTAGGTTCAGGCGTCTATGAAATGCGCGAACATTTTGGTCCCGGCTGGCACATGTACTACGTTCAGCGGGGAGATATTTTATAGTATTTCAGATATTGTTTTTGGGGGAATTGTTTAATGTTGGTTATAGCTCCCTCCCTTTCAAGGGGAGGGCTGGGGTGGGGATGGGTTTAGTACGAAGAGTTCCCCATCCCCCTCCTGACCTCCCCCTTGAAAGGGGAGGAACGTAACGGTGAATGATCGGCTCT
>CAIOGM010000021.1 GCA_903857795.1 uncultured Geobacter sp. | reverse complement strand
CACCGCAGTGACCCCGCTCAGGCTCCCCACCAGGCCAGGCCTCAGACGCTGAGTGGTGCTCCCGTCTCCCAGCTGACCATAACCGTTATATCCCCACCCCCAGAGCTCCCCGCTCTCCTTCACCGCAAGGGAATGGTTCCACCCCGCAGACAGCTTCGGTACCGTCGCATCCGCCTGGGTCAGGTTGACGAGTAGTAACGCTGCAACGGCAAAGAAGATTGAGACCAGAACGCGGACATGTGGCATGACGATACCTCCTTCATTAACTGTACATGGTTATGAGGTTTGCATACAGATGGCCATAATATTTTTTTTCCAGACATTTATCAACATATTTTAATCGCTAAAAATAAATAGTGCAGAACAACTCATCCTCTCTTCACTCCTCCTCCTTGAGAAGAAGTCCGGTTGCTTCAGGCAACCTTCTCTGGTATTGTCACCTGCGTAGGGAAATGCCGTTAATCTTCCAACTCTTTCCATGGAGGTTTTCATGCTCATCGTAATGAACCACACAGCAGGACCGAAGCAGATCGAGGCGGTCACCATCGCCATCGAGGCCATGGGGTTGACCGCCGCCCCTATCCCCGGCAGCGAACGGACCGCCATCGGCGTCCTCGGCAACAAGGGATACGTGGACGACAGCACCATCCGTGACCTAGCCGGCGTTCAGGAGGTCATACACGTCTCCAAGCCGTACAAGCTGGTGTCACGGGACTTTCATCCGGAAGATTCCATCGTAAAGGTGGGAACAGTTGAGATCGGAGAAGGGCGGCGACCGGTAGTGGTGGCCGGTCCCTGTGCGGTGGAGAGCGAGGAGCAGATCATGAAGACCGCCTGGGCCGTGAAGAAGGCCGGGGCCGATATGCTGCGAGGTGGCGCCTTCAAACCCCGCACCGGTCCCCATACCTTTCAAGGGCTTCGGGAGGAGGGGCTAAGACTCCTCTCCCTGGCAGGCAAGGCCACCGGGCTCCCAATTGTCACCGAGGTCATGAGCCCCGATAACGTGGGGCTCGTGGCCCAACACGCCGACCTCCTTCAGGTGGGGGCACGCAACATGCAGAATTTCGACCTCCTCCGGGAACTGGGGAAGATACGGAAACCGGTCCTCCTCAAACGGGGGATGAGCGCCACCTTGGAGGAGTTCCTGGCGGCGGCGGAGTATATCCTGGCCGAAGGGAACTATAACGTCATCCTCTGCGAACGGGGGATTCGCACCTTCGAGACCGCCACCCGCAATACCCTGGACCTGGCAATCGTGCCGCTCATCAAGGAGCTGTCACATCTCCCGGTGATGGTCGATCCCTCCCATGCCACGGGCAAGAGGAGTCTGGTCCCCCCCATGAGCAAGGCCGCCCTGATGGGAGGGGCCCACGGCATCCTGGTGGAGGTCCATCCGGAACCGGAAAAAGCCCTCTCCGATGGCGCCCAGTCCCTGACCGTCCCCGGCTTCGAAAAGCTGATGGAAGAGCTCGCCAACCTGACCAAGTTTCTCGGCTATTGACATACCGGACAGTACTGGAACACTTAGACAAAAGACAGAAACGCCCCCTAAGGTCGAGCCGAAGGGGGCGTTTCTGTTTCTGTATGACGGCGAGAACGGGAGTTATGACTCCTTCTTCTTGGCGAAGAGCTGCACGACCTTCCCCCCGTGAGATGACTCCCTGCTGACTGGTGCCGGGGGCGCCTCGTCCGTGACAGGGCTGATCACCTTTTCCAGCCGGATGGGGGTCCCCCCCATGGTGTAGGGCGCTCCGTCGATCTGGCTCTCGTCGAGGATCCAGGTGTAAATCTGGAGCGGCATGGAGAGGACCAGCAGCTTGACCTGCCACCATCCCGGCTTGATATCGGGAGCTATCTCCTCGACCCGGGCGAAAAAACCTGGCCGGTCATCCACATACACCAACACCAGATCCAGAATTCCTGTCGCCATGCAATCACCCTCCATCAATAGTCGGTATCAGTAACGGAGCGACGTCCCGGTCGCGCCGCGCCATCTCCAGGAGAAGGCTCCCCGTAAGCCGCGGCCCGAACCGGACTGACACCGCCTCACGGAGAAGCCGCAACTCCTCCTCAAGACGGTTGAGGCGGACGACCTCGTCGTCGCCGAGCCACTCTTCGATCAGATCACAGATGAAGATTACACAGGTAAACGGCCGCCGGTTCGAGGCCATGCGGCAGCCGGCAACTCCCAGAAACGGACAAACGCTGGAACTGAACTCCGGGGTCACCACCGTCTCCGCCTCAACCTGGAACGCCAGGATCTCCAGCGGGGTGGGATGGTAGCGCCCCACACGGCAGCAAGCGCCGCCACAGGCGGCGCAGATGGCCGACCCCTGGGCGCCGTCACTGAGCGTTATGAGTTCCGCCTTGAGCCGTCCCATCCGTTCCAGCAGGGCCCTGAGTTCGTCGCGGCGACCAGCTGGGAGGAGGGAGAGTTCCCGAGCCAGAAGCAGCTCCCCCCGCTCCCAGAGTTCCATGTCACGTGCCGCATTCCGCATCTCTTCTGTTCACATCTTAAAATATTGGCTGGAGCAGCCCATAAGCCGGGTCCTGTTCCCGGCGGCGGTTACCCATCGCCGGGTGACGGTCATTCATCTAGGACTGCCGTTACCGGCAGCCTCAAGCGGCCAACCCGGAAGCACGGGCGGGCCACCCTTAACGCTTCCCTATTAGGCCTTGCTCCTGGTGGGGTTTACCTGGCATCCGCTGTCACCAACGGACCCGGTGAGCTCTT
>CAIOGM010000020.1 GCA_903857795.1 uncultured Geobacter sp. | reverse complement strand
CGTCGATGTCGAAGCTCTTGTGGAAGTAGTCGAGGATCTCGGCCCGCTTAACCTCCGGGTCACCTTCGTTGAGGATAATGGTTTTCGTACTGCGCAACGGGTTCATGGTTCCCCTCCTGGAATAACCTCAACCTCAACCTTGGCTCATTTCCGGCAGCTCTTTCTCAAAAACCTCCCACAGATTCAGGATCAGCTCGGGGAAGAGCTGCAGGGTGAGCGGTTCCGACCAGTCGAAGATCTCCGGGCTGCCGTACCGTCCATCCACGAGGAGATACCGGTCAACACTCTCGGCAACCGGATCGACGATGAGGTACTCTTTCACCCCAAACCGCTCGTAGAGTGCTTTTTTCAGCCGCCGGTCCCGAAGGCTCGTCGATGGAGAAAGGATCTCGACGACCAGGTCGGGAGCGCCTTGAACATTTGCGCCGGTCAGTTTGTTCGGATCACAGACAACAACCATGTCAGGCTGAACAACATTCTCGTCATCGAAAAAAACATCCGTCGGGGCAATGAACGGACGACACGATCCACCACGCAGAAAAAGGTGAAAAAGAGCAAAAATGTTCCCGATAATTGCCTGATGGCGCAGTGTCGGCGCCGGCGACATGTTGTACGCCTCGCCGTCGATGATCTCCCACCGTTGACCATCATCCCAGGTCAGGTAATCGGCATAACTCCACTTGTGTTCCAACTGCTGCGCCAACGGTCCCATTGCAGACTCCTTCTCGCTATCACAGACGGCATCGGCGCCAAAAATACCATAAACAACGTTGCTCGCATACGTTAAATTGTCACGCGATCCCCGCCAGTTCCAGACGCCCACCCCATCGCCGGGTGAGCTCCGCCATGAGCCGGGGGTTGGCCTTGGAGAGGTCCGGATTCTCCTCCACCAGGGCGAACGCCTCCTTACGGGCCTCTTCCAGAATCCGGCCGTCACGGAGGATATTTCCCACCCGGAAATCGGGGAGCCCGGCCTGGCGGACCCCCAGGAAATCGCCGGGTCCCCTGATCTCAAGATCCGCCTCGGCGATCCGGAAGCCGTCGGTGGTCTCGGCCATGACCTTGAGTCGCTTCTTCCCCTCCTCGGTGAGCTTGTAGCCGGCCAGGAGGACGCAGCGGGAGCGGGCGCTCCCCCGCCCTACCCTACCCCGGAGCTGATGCAGCTGGGAGAGCCCGAACCGCTCCGCATGCTCCACGAGCATCACCGTGGCGTTGGGAACGTCGATCCCCACCTCGATGACCGTGGTGGCGACCAGGATGTCCAGCTCGCGTCCCTTGAAAGAGCGCATGACCGCCTCCTTCTCCTCCGGTTTCAGCCGACCATGGAGAAGCCCGATCCGGAGCTCGGGAAAGACCTCCAGACGGAGCAGCTCCTCCATCTGGGTGGCCGCCTTCAGGTCCGATTTCTCCGTCTCCTCCACCAGAGGATAGACCACGTAGGCCTGGCGACCGGCGGCGATCTCGTCGCGGATCAGCCGGTAGACCTGCTCCCGGTGGGATTCGGAGCGGACCAGAGTCTCGATGGGGGTGCGCCCCGGCGGCAGCTCGTCGATGACCGAGAGAGAGAGGTCGCCGAAGACCGTCATGGCCAGGGTCCGGGGAATGGGGGTGGCGGTCATGACCAGAATGTCGGGATTGAGCCCCTTCTTCTTGAGAAGCCCCCGCTGGAGCACCCCGAAGCGGTGCTGCTCGTCGATAATCCCGAGCCCCAGGCGCGAGAACTCGACCCGCTCCTGAATCACCGCGTGAGTGCCGATGACGATCCGCGCCCGTCCCCCGGCGATCTCCGCCAGGACTCCGTCCCCCTTTTTCCCCCGGAGGGAGGCAGAGGTGACCAGGATCACCGTCACCCCCACCTGCTCGCACCAGTGGTGGATGGTCAGGTAGTGCTGCTCGGCCAGCAGCTCCGTGGGGGCCATGATGGCCACCTGAAAGTCGTTCTCCACCGCCACCAGGGCCGCCATGAGCGCCACGATGGTCTTGCCGCTCCCCACGTCCCCCTGCACCAGCCGGTGCATGGGGTGCGGCGCCATCATCTCCTCCTTGATCTCCGAGAGGACCCGGCGCTGGGCAGCCGTGAGCTGGAAAGGGAGAAGCTTCAGCAGCTCCCGCGTATAGCGGTGGGTCACGGTGAAGGGAATCCCCTCTTCCAGGGCGACTCCCCGCCGCTTGAGAGCCATCCCCAGCTCCAGGAAGAAGAAGTCGTCGAACACCAGGGTCCGGTGTCCCGGCGTGGCAGCCTCCTCCAGCAGCTTCAGCTCCGTGTCGTCCGCCGGGAGATGGACCTGCCGGAGCGCCTCCGCCAGCGGCAGGAGCCGCTGGCGCCGGATGATGGCTTCCGGGAGAAACTCGTCCACTTCTTTGCAGTGGAGCTCCACGATCTCCTTCATTATCTTGCGCAGGCTCTTCTGATGAAGCCCCTCGGTGAGCGGGTAGACGGGAAGAATCCGCCCCAGCCCCAGGGACTCCCTCTCCATGAGCCCGGCCGGCTCCTCTCCCGGGGCCAGCCACTCCACCTCAGGGTGATGGAGCTCGCGCTGATAGCCAAACTGCTTCACCTCCCCGCTGAAGAGCCCCTTGCGCCCCTCCTTCCAGGTGGTCGTCATGTAACGAGCGTTGAAGTGGAACCACTTGCAGGTGACCGAACCGCTTTCGTCGGCGATGACCACCTCGAAGTAGCTCTTTCCCCCCTTGCCCTGCAGGGTCCCGCTGGAGAGGACGGCACCGAAGAAGAGCTCCGCCGTGCCGGGGCGAAGCGCTGCTATCGTTCGCAATTCCCTTCGGTCTTCATACCGGTGGGGGACCAGATAGAGGGCATCCTCCACCATGGTGATATTGAGCCGCCCCAGCGTCTCGGCCAGCTTGGGACCGACCCCTTTAATGAACTGGATGGGGGTCTCCAGGTTCTTCCGGTTGGCCGCCTCGCGGAAGCTGCTGGTGGGAGGGGCTGCGACTGCCGGCGGCCGGCGCCGGAGGACGACGTACCCCTCCCCCAACTCCACCGCTACCTCGTCGCCGGGAGAGAGGGCGAGATGGGTGCGAAGCTCTTCGGGGAGGGTGAGAACGGTCTGGGGAGTAAGCGTGAGAACGGACATGGGGAGCATCGTAGTTATGGAGAGGCGCGGTGTCAATGGGAAAGCGGATTTACAGGGCGGTCCATTCATGATACATCATCCCCGCGCCCTGATGCTATTTGCGCGCCTCATCTAAAAGAGCGACGATGAAAACTGGAGAGATACTGTGGCACGACGCAGAGTTGCAGGGAGTGGCGGTCCCCCCCCGATAATGAACCCCCTGGAGGCGGAGATCGCCGTCACCGCCCTGAAGGCCACCGGCAACTACAAGGTCCTGCGCCGCCTGGATCTGGAGAACGATTCCCGCCTCACCAGGAGACGGAGCAGGGAGAGCCTCATCGGCCTCGCCCTGGACACCGAGACCACCGGCTTCGACCATCCACAGGACCGGATCATCGAACTGGGGCTGGTCGCCTTCGAATACGATCCCCTCTCGGGGGAGATCATCCGGTTAGTTGACCGCTATTCGGGGTGCGAGGATCCCGGCGCCCCCCTCTCCGAAGAGGTGAAACTGGTCACCGGCATCTCCGACGACCTGCTCAGGGGGACGCGCCTGGATGACGGCCGCGTGGAGGAGCTGGCTGGTAAGGCAAGCCTGGTGATCGCCCACAATGCCGCCTTCGACCGGAAGTTTGTGGAGAGCCGGTTCCCCCTCTTCGCCCGGCTTCCCTGGGCCTGCACCCTGGCCCAAATCGACTGGCAGAAAGAGCTGATCTCTTCCCGGACCCTGGAGTACCTGCTCTTCCGCTACGGCTATTTCATCGACGCCCACCGTGCGGTCAACGACGCCGAGGGGCTCCTCGGGCTCCTCTTGGAGCGGCTCCCCCGTTCAGGGACACCGCTTTTCCGTGAGCTGTTAACCCGCGCCCACGAGATCACCGCCCGGATCAGCGCGGTGGGGGCCCCCTTCGACAGCAAGGAGCTGCTGAAACAGCGGGGATACCGCTGGAACGACGGCGCCGACGGCGCTCCGCGCTGCTGGTGGCGGGAGGTCCCGGCCCGGGACGAAGAGCAGGAGCTGCAGTTTCTCCGGGAGCAGGTCTACCCGAGAGGAGACAGCCGTAGCGTCCAGGTCGTGAAGGTGGACGCTCTTCAGCGGTTTTCCGCCAGATAAGGCGGAGTTTGAGGTTCGGGGTTCTTAGGTTCGGGGTTCTAGGTTATAGGTTATAGGTTATAGGTTCTAGGTTCTGGGTTCTGGGTTCTGGGTTCTGGGTTCGGGGTTCGGGGTTCGGGGTTCGGGGCTCGGGGCTCATGTGAGTTTAGAATGGGCAGTGATGCCTCTTAATGAGGCATGAGCCCTCCGCTTTATCAGGAGTGTTGGGAGGTATCCGTCGATCTTTCGTACTGTTACCACATCGGCATCATTCTTGCTAGCTTGGCGGAGTTGTCCAACGGCGGACACACTAACTTCATGCCAACGGGGGTATGTCAATGGATGCAGCGTCAACGGTGACCACTCTGAAAAACAGCAGTGATGTCCTGTTCCTCATGCTCGGTGCGGTGATGGTCTTTGCCATGCACGCCGGGTTCGCATTTCTGGAGGTCGGCACGGTCAGGAAGAAGAATCAGGTGAACGCCCTGGTGAAGATCCTCACCGACTGGTCGGTTTCCACCATCGTCTACTTCATCGTCGGGTTCCCCCTGGCCTACGGCATCTCCTTCCTCAAACCAGCCAGCGAACTCATGGACAAGAGCCAGGGGTACGATCTGGTCCACTACTTCTTCCTCCTCTGCTTCGCCGCCTGCATCCCCGCCATCATCTCCGGCGGTATTGCGGAGCGGGCCAAGTTCTGGCCCCAGGTCTGCGCCGGAGCGATCTTCGCCGGGCTCTCTTACCCCCTCTTCGAATCGTTCATCTGGGGGAAGAACGCTCCGCTTCTCCAGGGGTTCTTCAAGTCAGTGGGGGGAGCCGATTTCCACGACTATGCCGGATCGGTGGTGGTTCACTCCATCGGCGGCTGGCTGGCGCTCCCCGCGGTGCTCATCCTCGGCGCCCGTCAGGGGCGCTACCCCCGGGGGCGCTCTAACCCCTTCCCGGTCAGCAACATCCCCTTCCTCTCCCTCGGCTCCTGGATCCTGGCCGTGGGGTGGTTTGGCTTCAACGTCATGAGCGCCGGGCACCTGGAGAGCGTCTCCGGACTGGTGGCGGTGAACTCCCTCCTCGCCATGGTCGGCGGGGTTCTCTTCGCCCTGGTTGCCGGAAAGAACGACCCCGGCTTCATCCATAACGGCGCCTTGGCAGGACTGATCGCGGTCTGCGCCGGGAGTGACCTGATGCATCCGCTGGGAGCCTTTCTCACCGGCGGCATCGCTTCGATCATCTTCGTCTACGGCTTCCACTTTGAGCAGGAAAAGCTGAAGATCGACGATGTCCTCGGCGTCTGGCCGCTCCACGGGATCATCGGTTCCTGGGGGGGGATCGCCGCCGGCATCTTCGGTCAGAAGTTCCTCGGCGGCATGGGGGGGGTCTCTCTCATCTCCCAACTGGGCGGCACCCTCACCGCCATCCTCTTCGCCCTGGCCAACGGCTTCCTCGTCTACGGCATCCTCTCCAAGACCGTCGGCATCCGGCTCAGCGACGAGCAGGAGTACCAGGGGGCGGACATGGCCATCCATAGTATCGGCGCCTATCCGGAAGATTCCATGATGTAATGACCCTCCCGCCTTAACTTCTCATTTTCTGATGGAAACTGCCGATAAGGAGTCGAAGGGGGACGTATCATGTCAAACATAGCCATATCCTCAAGCGCAGTGGCGGCATACGGCACCAGGCAGGCGGTGACCGCCAACAATATTGCCAACGTCAACACTCCTGATTTCAAGGCGTCGGATACCGTCATGAAGGAGAATCAGGGGGGGGGCGTTACCGCCATGGTTCGACAGGGGAACGACAGCGTGGATATCTCCAAGGAGGCCGTCGATATGATGGTCACCACGCAGGGGTATGGCGCCAACCTGAAGGCTCTGCAGGTGTCGGACAAGATGATGAAGGAGTCGCTGGACATGTTCATCAAGTGACCTGCGAGCCGATGATGCAGCAGAAACAGGAGAGCGGGCAGCACGAGGAGTCCATCGAGATTCCGCTGGAGCGGATCGATTCTGGTACCTTGCGCAAGATGGTTGAAGAGTTCGTAACCCGGGAGTGGTCCGAACTGACCGATGCCGATGTCTCCCTGGACGCCAAGGTCGATCAGGTGCTTAGCCAGCTGCACAACGGTCAGGCAAGAGTCGTGTACGACGCACTCTCTCAGAGCTGCAACCTCGTCCCGTGCCGATAACCATTCCCCGCTGATAAATAAACCACGTTGCCAGGCGAATATAAAGGAGTCGGAGCTCAATGACTGATCAGAGTGAAGAGACAGAACCGGTACGGCTCGAGGAGTTGGTCGTATCCCACAGTTACGAGATGATCGCCCTGATAACAGTCCTTGAAAGGAAGGGAATTCTGACCAGGAACGAGATCATTGAGGTTATTCAGGAGATGAGCGCTTCCGAGTAGCGGTCGATTCGTGGTGAAAGACAGTAACATCGTGCCGCTGAATGGCTGAGATATGACGGTAAACTGCGTCGGGCTAGTTGTCCATAAGCTTGATCCGTGAATCGTTACTGAGTTTCTCCAGCGGCTTGAGCACGACCTTCTCCCCCGCCTTGATCCCCGAAGTCACTTCCTGCAGCTCCCCGAACAACGCCCCGAGACGCACCGGGCTCTCGACCACACGATTTCCCGTCACCTTGAACACCACGCTGCGACCGTCTCGCGAGGCCACCGCCGCCGGCTTGAGTGCTGTCCGGGGTTTCTGTTCCTCGGCCTTGACCGGTCGCTCCAGGAACGCCACCTTGGCACTCATCTCCGGGAGGATCCGGTGGTCCCGCTCTACGAACCTGACCTTGACCATGACGGTGGCCTTGCTCCGGTCCGCGGTGGGGACGATGGTATGGACCAGCCCACGGAAGCGGGTCGTGGGGAACGCATCCAGGAGGATCTCGCACGACTGCCCCACGGTCACCTTTTCCAGATTGGCTTCGGCGACATCGGTCTCCACCATGAGCGACTCCATGTCGGCCAGCGTGACCACCGCAGCCTTGGCGTTGGCCGCGGCGCCCAGGGGGGTAACGATATCTCCCACGTCGGCGTTCTTGGTGAGGACGACCCCGTCGAAGGGGGCCCGGATCCGGGTCTGTTCGATGGCCACCTCCGCCACGGAGAGGGCCGCTTCTGCCCCCTTGATTGATGAGGTCGCCCCCGCCACCGCCGCCAGGGCGCGGTGGTAACGGGCTTCGGCGATGTCGAAATCGGCGCGGGCCGTGATCCCCTGGCTGATGAGATCCTTCTGGCGGTTATAACTCAGGGTCGCATCGTGAAACTCCGCCTTCGCTCCATCCAGCGCCGTGCGCGACGTAACCAGCGCCGCGGCGGCCTGATCACGTCCCGCCACCAGGTCCCGATTGTCCAGACGGGCCAAGAGCTCCCCGCTCTTGACCCTGCTCCCCTCCTCCACCCCGAGCCACTCCAGCCGGCCGGTGGCCTTGGAGGCGACCGCCGCCTTGCGTTGCGCCACCACATAACCGCTGGCGTTGAGGAGCGTGAAGGTCTGTGAAGGATAGACGAGGGAGGCTGTCGCCACCTCCACCTCCACCACCGGAGAGAAGAGAGAGCGTGAGGCATAGAGCCCCCCCCCGGCAACGGCGAGGATAATCACCGCCAGAAGAATCTTCCGGTAGTTCCGGCCAGGCAGCATTACAGCCGGCCGCTTGTCTATCTTGAGTTTACTCAGCTCTTCCTGGGTCATGCGTAGACCTCACTTAAAAAATTCGATAATTAGTCGGCGAACATAGCACAAACTCCCCGACGGTGAAAGGTTGAATCACAGAGATCATTCCGCAAAGACAGCGGTCAGGTCGATCTCCAGATCAGGGAAAATCCCCACGGGCGCCGTCTCCCCGTCGATGTAGACCTGTGGCCGACCGTAACGGCCATCCGCACCGAGGGTGAAGATCTGGACTGTTTTCCCCGTTGGATCGACGATCCAGTATTCCCGCACCCGAGCCCGCTCGTACCTGACAAACTTTACTTTCAGGTCCTTCATGGCCGTTGCGGGAGAGAGGATCTCCACCACCAGGTCAGGCGCCCCACGACACCCGGCCTCGTCAAGCTTTCCCTTGTCGCAGATAATTGACAAGTCCGGCTGCACCACTGTTTCCACCAACTCGTCACTTTCGTCTGATTCGGGGAGCCGGACGTCAAA
This sequence comes from uncultured Geobacter sp., assembly GCA_903857795.1. GTDB lineage: Bacteria > Desulfobacterota > Desulfuromonadia > Geobacterales > CAIOGM01 > CAIOGM01. The sequence goes on along the minus strand of CAIOGM010000020.1, from coordinate 27,102 downwards.
GGGGGCGGGAAAGATCTGACAGGGTTTACCGGTCAGATAAACCGCCACCTGCTTGCCAAGCTCCATGAGGATGCGCTGGTGTGCCACCCGCGGCGCCGGTGACATATTGTAAGGAACTCCGTCGATCAGTTCCCAGCGCTCGTCATCATCCCACATCAGATAATCGCCATAGGTGAATCGCTCCTCCAATTTTAGAGCCAATGGTCCCATCTGCTCCTCCTCAAAGATTAATCGGGATGTAACGCGGGGGAGTATAGCAGAATCAAGAATAGTCGCACCACGGAAATCGCCCATAGACACTCCTGGCAGAAACCTGTATATAGATTCATATGTTATCCGGCACCCAGCAGAATCTGCGTTCAAGGTCTCAAATGTATTGGAGTCCCCATGCCCCTGCTTCCGCTGTCCCGGCAGATTCTCAGCCTGGACCAGTCAACCTCCGCCATAATTCCCGTGCTGAAACTCTTCCTCCTGCCGGTCGGGGGGGGGATCCCTGCGGGCGTTCTGCTCGCCAGTGCCAAGGGGTTGGCCTGGCCCGTCACCGCCGGGCTCTACCTGGTCTCGGATCTGCTCCTGGCCATTGCCTTTGAGCCGATTCTGCGACTTCTCGCTGCGGTGGGGCGGAGGATTCCGTTTCCCGCCCGCCTGAAAGCGGCATTCAAGACGGCAACGGCCCGCAGCGTCCAGTTTAGCGGCGCCGGTGCCGGCCCCCTGACCCTTATCATGGTTGCCTTCGGAGTGGATCCGATGACCGGGCGCGCCACGGCGCTGGCTGCGGGGCACGGATTTCTTTCGGGGTGGGCCATCGCCATTGCGGGAGATATGCTCTATTTCGCCGTCATCGCGCTTACGACCCTGCGCCTGAACTCCTACTTTCAAGACCCGAACAGTACGACTCTCATCGTCCTCGCTGTCATGTTCATCGTCCCCATGGTGGTCCGTTATGTTCGATCCGCCGGGCGGCGTCCCTCTCCACTGACCATGGAGAATCAGAGAGAATCGGCGTAACTTTTTTATATCCCAGCAACGGCAATGACAAAACTGATTACCCTACCGCTGCGCGAGTTCGCCCTCCCCTCCCCTCGATCCGGTAGTATCGAACTGCATTCGGGTTACGGCAGCTCCACAGCCGACGGCCAGGAGATCCACCTCCGGGTACAGAAGCGGAGAGCAGCGTCAGACCCGACGTATCAGGCGGAAGTGGCCATAAGCGGCCTGTTCGAGAGAGAGTGCTACTCATTTCGGGTGGATGGCCGGATGGACGGGATATTTCGCTCCATCCCTCCCAGGATCGAGGAGATCAAGAGTACGTCTGACATCCGGGAGCTGCGGTATCGCCTGGCAGGGGATCCGCTGGAGCACCCCTACTCCCTGCAGCTGTTGACCTACGGCTACCTCCAGTGGCGGCAACTGCGGCAGCTTCCCGCCCTCTCCTTTCATCTGGTCTCCACCCGCAGCGGTGACAGCAGTGACCTGGAAATCCCGCTTGATCTCCCCCGCTACGAACAGTGGCTGGAGCTTCGTCTCGACGAGCTGGTCGTGGAGGCGCGGCAGGCCGAGAGGCGGGCCGCCCGGCGCCGCAGCGTCGCCTCAAGCTTTGCCTTCCCCTTCCCCCAGCCGCGCCCCGGACAGATCGAACTGATGGCAACGATCGAGAAGTTCATGGGAGAGAAACGGCCGATGCTCATCCAGGCCCCCACCGGGCTGGGGAAGACCGTTGGCGTGCTCTATCCCGTGCTGAAGGAGGCCCTGAGCCGCGGGGAGCGGGTCGTCTACGTCACGCCGAAAAACAGTCAGCACTCCGTGGCCGAGGATGCGCTCTCCCGCTTTCAGGAGGCAGGGGCACGGCTCAAATCCCTCTCCATCACCGCCAAGAGCAAGATCTGCTTCAAGGACGAGCCGCTCTGCACTCCGGAGCAGTGCGAGTATGCCCGCAACTACTACGGGAAGGTTCAGGAGGGGGGGATTCTCGGCCTGCTGGCAAAGAAGAGGAGGCTGAAGGCCCGCACCTTTCGCGACCTGGGGGAGAAGTACCGGCTCTGCCCGTTTGAACTGCAGATCGACGCCGCCCGTGAAGTAGACGTCATCATCTGCGACTACAACTATGTCTTCGCTCCACGTTCCTCATTGGCCCGGATGTCGGGGATGGCTGTCGATCAGAGCGGAAAACCCAACCTGGTCATCGACGAGGCTCACAATCTTCCGGCCCGGGCCATGGAGTACTATTCGCCGGCGCTCTCATCTGAGCCGCTGGAAAAGATGCGAGATGAAATCCGGGCACTGCAGGGCCGCTTCTGCTCAGAGGCGGAGGAACTCCTGGACGACTGTCTTGGGACCCTCTCCGCCTGCGGGAAGAGCGGGTTCACTCAACCCCGGCGGATCGATCCACCCGTGGAGCTGTTTATCAACCAGCACTCCCGGCTCTCCCTCTTCCTCTCCCGCTACCTCGACTCGGCTCCGGAGCTCCTGCCCCAGGATGTGATCCTGAGACTCTGCTACGCCTGGGGCGAATTCACCGAGAGCCTGGAGTGCGCCGCCGGTCCCGACCGGCGCGAGTTCTTCACCACCTTTCACCCCCATCCCACCGGCGGCGTGGTGAAAATAACCTGCAGCGACGCCTCGGCAGAGCTGAAGGAGTGCTACAAGGAGTACGAGCAGGTGGCGGGGTTCTCGGCGACGCTGAAACCGTTCGACTATTACATCCGTCTTTCCGGCCTGAACAGTGCAAAGGTGAGTACTGCGGAGTTCACCACCCCCTTCCCGAAAGAGCGGCGAAAGCTCCTGATCATTCCGCAGATCTCCACCCTCTACCGCAACCGGGAGCGCAATTACGGCAAGATAGCCGAAGCGGTGCAGAGAATTACGGCCCTGCGCAGGGGGAACTACTTCGTCTTCTTCCCCAGTTTCGACTTCCTGGAACGGGTGGCCCTCCTCTTTGACCCGCCGGCCGGCTTCACCCTGGCCCGTCAGGAGCGGGGTATCAACGCCGCCGGTGTAGAGGCCATCGTCGAAAATCTCCGGAGCGGGAGCGAGCCGACCATCGTCTTTGCCGTGCAGGGGGGATCACTCTCCGAGGGGATGGATTACGCCGGCGAGATGGTCATCGGCGCCTTCGTGGTCGGACCGCCTTTGCCCACCTACAATCTCGAACGGGAGCAGATGAGGGGATATTACCAGGAGAAGTATGCCGCAGGCTTTGAGTACGCCTACACCATCCCTGCCATGGCCAAGGCGATTCAGGCCGCCGGCAGGGTCATCCGTTCCGAAACGGATCGGGGGGTGGTCGTCCTGATGGACAGGAGATTTCTGGAGCCGGCGTTTAGCCGGTCGATGCCGTCCGACTGGTTCGTGTCGGACGCCACCGAGCTCGTCTCCGGCAGTATTCTGAGTGAAGTAGCCGATTTCTGGGCAGAATAGCCTCCGGAGACAAGGCGCGTCTCTTCGGCACTCAACGGTTCATTCAGCAGAACGGCTCGAGGCTTACGGCCGGCTGTCGACTGCTGACAAAGGCCGTGCTCCGTTGTTCGGCAAAGGTGAGGTGCTCCATCATCGCCTCCCGCGCTTCTTCGGCCTCCCTGGAGCGGATGGCGTCAAAGATCCGGCTGTGGTGGCTGAACAGCAGTTCGTGGTCCTCAGCGGTGATGTAGACCGCACGCCAGACGCTCTGCTGGAACTGCTTCATGGCGTCGAATATGGTCTGCATGAGGTGCAGCCAGACGATGTTATGGGTCGCCCGGGCGATCAGGATGTGGAAATTGGCGTCCAGATCCTCGGGATGAATCGAGCCGTCCAGGTTGTTGCCCATGCTCACCACGATCTCTTCCAATCGGCGGATATCCTCCGGCAACGCCCGAAGAGCGGCATAATAGGCGGTCCAGGACTCCAGCCCCTTACGCACCTCGATGACATCCAGCGCCCGTTCCTGCTGGGAACGGATCAATTCGCTCAACGGATTGCCTCCTCCACTCTCCACCAGCGACAGGACCACCGTCCCCCCTCCCTGATGCGAGGTGACGAGTCCCGAGGACGACAGCATGTTGAGCGCCTCACGAACAGAAGGTCGGGAGACGCCGAACAGTTCCGCCAGTTCCCGTTCGGGAGGGAGTTTGGCGCCGGGGGGAAACTCACCGGCCAGGATAGAAGAACGGATCTGGTCGGCGATCTGGCTGGAGATCTTCTTGGGTTTGATGGGCTTGAAGGGCATAATGATCCGGTCTGCAGTTATTACACTATTATAATGGGGGTCAGGTTGTCTCCGCGTTTCACGGTAAGATGTCCCTACTTTGTTGTTTGCGAAGCATATCATAACCGCTCGTGTTTGTTGATTAATTTTTGTCTCATGATGGTTTTCGCGGCGACGTGACTGACGCCTGGCGTCATCCCCGTTGAAAAAAATATTGCTTTGTAACCTCGAATAGTGGTATAAGTTTCGATTAAAACTTCGAGAAGGGGTGAAACATGCCAATTATAAACTGGTACAAAATATATTCCGTCAACAATGAACTCATTGATAGTCAGCACAAAAAACTGTTCGACATATTCAATAGACTGTACGACAATTGTCTTAATAAAGAAGACGTGTATTGTAACAGCATAATAGATGAACTCATCTCCTATTCTGCATGTCACTTCGCTGAAGAAGAAAGATTTATGAAAGAGATAAATCACAGGGATATTGACGACCATATCAAAGACCATCAGTATTTCTCGGGTAAGGTTATGGAGTTGAAACAGGCAGACATAATCAACAGGAATGAAACTTCAAAAGAGTTGATAGCCTTTCTTGCAAACTGGCTGCTCAATCATGAGATAGAGAAAGATAAAAAGTTTGTAACTGCCTTATAGCCGTGCAGTCATGTTCAATTAATCCGTCCGCCTGAGGATCACACCGTCGTCGCCGGATTCATTCCTGTGAGCGTGACGTGTCACCGTAGTACCCGTTAACCGGCGCGGGGGAAGTTTCCCCCACTGCCTCTACCCGAAAAGGAGACACTATGAAAAGAAGTATCGTCCTCGTGCTGTTCCTGACCATGGCCATAACCTGCCGCATCGCCGGCGCCGCCGACGCCAATCCCGAGAAGTACCTGGAACTGCTCCGTTCCGACCTGCGGACCCAGAAAGTGGCCGTGGTCACCAAGGCCATGGATCTCTCCGCAACTGACTCGGACAAGTTCTGGCCCATCTATCGGGAGTATTCACTGAAGCTCTCCAAGATCAGCGACGACCGGATCGCCAACATCAAGGCCTATGCCGCCAGCTATGACACCATGACCAACGACAAGGCCGCGGAGCTGGTCAAGGGAGCTCAGAAGACCAACCGGAATCGGTTTGATCTCCAGTCCGATTACTTCAAGAAAATCTCCAAAGCCACCTCGACAGTGGTCGGCGCCCGGTTCCTCCAGGTGGAGTCGGTGATCAATAACCTGATGGATCTGCAGATCGGTCTGCAGCTCCCCCTGGTCCCCAAGCTCGTGGCGACGCCTGCCCCCGCCCCCGAAAAGAAGTAGCAGCACCATCTGATCGCCGCAGCACAATGCACCCCAACCGTCAGGTTGGGGTGCATTATTGTATGGCGCTTCGGTATGTATATTTATTGGAAGAGTTCGGGTAGGCTTTTGCTAGTAACGGGGCCCCTTGGGGCCGGTATCTATCGGCTGCGCCAAGGGAGGAATGAGGATATTTTTGACAGCCAGGTTGGCGGCAGCCGACAGCTCCGGATCGAAGAGGGTCCCCATGCCGCTTGCCAGCCGCTTGGCCACCTTGTACTTGGCGTCAATGCCGTTCTCCAGAGAGTAGGCGTCGTCGATGAAGCTGGCCAGATGGATGATCCGCGATCCCAGGGGGATCCATTTGCCGGTCAGGCCGTCGGGGTACCCGCTGCCGGCATACTCTTCGTGGTGATGACGAATGAGGATTCCGATTGATTGCAGCTCATCCATGATGCTGATAATCTCTTGCCCTCTGACCGGGTGGTTCCGGTACTTGACGAAGTCGTCGGAACTGAGCACCCCCTGGTACATGATCACCCGGTCCGGCATGCAGATGAGACCGATGTCATGGAGAAGCGCCGCATTCCTGACTACCTCGCACTGCTCCTCGGGGAGGCCCAGGGTTGCGGCCATGGATGCCGCAAGCGCAGCTACGGAACGGGAATGTTTACCGAGCAGGTGGTGGCGCTGCTCCAGTATATCGGTCAGCATCTGAACGAATTCATCGCCTATCTTTCTGGTTTGGGCATGCTGACACTGCGCCTCTTCGAGCTTGCTCCTGATCACCGCCGCCTGCTGGATGACCCGGGTTTTGAGGCGACTGTTCTGATCCGTCAGTTCATCCTTCTGCAGGAGCACCACCTGTCGGGCCGCCTCCAGTGCGGTGTTTGCCGTCTCCACCACCTGTACCGCCTGCCGGAGTTGCAGGTGGGTTGTGACCCGGGCAAGCACCTCATTGGGCCTGAACGGTTTGGTGACGTAATCCACGGCCCCTATTTCGAATCCCTTGACAACCTCCTCGCTGTCGCTGCAGCCCGTCAGAAAGATGACCGGGATCTCCTTTGTGGCCGGGTTATTTTTGAGCGACCGGCAGAGATCCAAGCCGCTTATCTCCGGCATATTGATGTCCAGCAGGATCAGATCCGGCAGGCTCGTTTCCATCAGTTCCAGCGCCCGACGCCCCGAAGTGGCAAAAATGATCTCATGTCTGTGTGACAACGGAGCGACCAGGATTTCGACCATTTCCGGCGTGTCATCGACGATGAGTACCGTGGGGCGTGCCGCGGGGTCACATGACATGATGTTCTCCTCCTTCTACACTCACGGATTTGCCAGTTTCGGGATTATAATCCCTGGGACTGCCCAAGCCGTTGGGAGAGCTGGTCCAGTAACGACAGCGCCCCGGAGAAGTCCAGACGTTCCAACTTCTTGCCGAGTTCTCCGACCTCCCTGTCTGCGCCGCGTCCGATGAGGGAGCCGCTGATGGCGGCGAAGAGCGTGCGAGCCGCCAGGTTGTTGGCAGTGAGGTGGCTCCGCAGGTCGGTCAGGCTTGTAACGAGGGCGCAGTCGTCGGCAGACACGGTTGTGCTGCAGAGTTGGGGGAGCGGTCTGCGTGCCAGAGACTCCGCAGCGTTAAGGGCCGGGATCAGGGCCGCCTCCAGGGTGACGATGAGGGGGTCGATCTCGTCGTGCGGGCGGCCATCTTTTATGGCCTGCTCCACCGCGGCTGCCGCCGCGCTCAACTCCCTCGCCTCCAGGGTCCCCGCGGTTCCCTTGAGTGAATGGGCCAGCCGCTGGGCCTCCTGGAGCTCTTTTCCTCCCAGCAGCTGTCGTAACTCCTGCGCCGCCGACGGATACGTCTCGCCAAAGATGAGCAGCAGCTTGCGCAGGAGCGTTCCATTGCCGTTGATCCGTGATAGCGCCGCCGGGATATCAAAGGGGGGCAGCCGAGGGAAGAGTTCGCTCACGGCAGGGGGGGTAAACTCTTCGCCGAATGAGAGCGGCTCATGGCGCTCTTCCGGCTGGAGCCACTCCATGAGGCAGGCGTAGAGCCGATCCGGATTCACCGGTTTGGTCAGATGGTCGTTCATGCCGATCTTGAGGCAGCACTCCCGTTCTTCCTTCCGGTTATCGGCCGTCATGGCGATGATGGGGAGTTGCAGCGGGGACCAGAGCTTCCTCAGCCGTCTGGTTGCCTCATAGCCGTCCATCTCCGGCATCTGCAGGTCCATGATGACGGCGTCGAATTGCCCCTTTCTCCTGTTCACGGCCGCCAGCACCTCTCTGCCGTCAGCGGCGACGATCACGCTCGCCCCCACCTCCTCCAGCAGTTTCTGCAGCACCAGCTGATTGATTGGGTTGTCTTCCGCCACCAGGAGCCGACACCCCGCCAATGCCCGCCTCACGGTGTCCTGGTCCAGCGGCTGTTTCGGCAAGGATGGGAGCGTCGTTCCCCGGGTAAAATTAGCGGTGAAGGTGAAGGTGCTTCCCTGACCCGGTTGGCTCTCGACCCGGAGCTCTCCCCCCATGAGCGCCACCAGCCGTCGGCAGATGCTGAGCCCAAGCCCGGTGCCGCCGTAGCGGCGGGTGGTGGAGCTGTCGGCCTGGCTGAACATTTCGAAAATTCGTTCGGCCTGCTCCGGGGTCATCCCGATCCCGGTGTCCCGCACTGAGAATTCCAGGAGCAGTCTCTCCCCGTCTTCCGCCAGGGGGCGCAGGGTGAGTTCGATCTCTCCCGCGTGGGTGAACTTGAGGGCGTTCCCCAGCAGGTTGAGGAGGATCTGCTCCAACCTTAAAGGGTCCCCTTCAAGAGTGGTCGGCGTCAGCGGATCAATGGTGAGGTTCAACGGAATTCCTTTAGCCGAGGCTCCAACCCCCATCATGCTCCGGAGTCGTTCCAGGAGGGGCTGGAGTTCAAAGGAGGCCTCTTCCAACTCCAGCTTCCCGGCCTCGATCTTGGAATAGTCCAGGAGATCGTTCAATAGCTGCAGCAGCCCGTCGGCCGCCGTAAGGCTCTTGGTCAGGTAGTCCCGCTGCAGGGGAGTCAAGTCGGTCCGGAGCGTCAGGTGTCCCAGGCCGATGATGGCGTTCATGGGGGTTCGAATTTCGTGGCTCATGTTGGCCAGGAAGTCACTCTTGGCCCGGTTGGCCGCCTCTGCCTTCTCCCGGGCCTTGATGAGTTCCTGCTCATTCCGGATATGAGAGGTGATGTCGCAGAAACTCACGACCCGGCCGATGATCTGGTCCCGAAGACAGTGGGGCTGGGAGTACAGCTCCAGAACTGTCCCATTCTTGAAGGTGACCACGTACTGGTAGATTGCTTCCGGTGTGCCGTACATCTCTTCGATCTTACGGAGGAATGAGTCGCTGTCGACGATCTGGGGGAGAGCATAGTTCTGCATGATCCACCGGTCATCCCGTCTGACCATGTCGTGGGGGATGGACCAGAGATCCAGAAACTTGCGATTGAAAGAGACCCAGTTACCGCTCAGGTCCACCACCAGGATTCCTTCGGCGGTGGCTTCGATGGTGGCGTTTTGCAGCGACAACATGGTCAGCGTGGTCTCTTCCGCCTGACGTCGAACGGAGATCTCCTGCATGAGCTGGAAATTTGTCCGTGACAGCTCTTCCGTCCGTTCCGCAACCCGCCGCTCAAGCTCTTCCTTGGCGTGGCGCAGTTCTTCCAGGAGTTGCTTCTGCGGGGAGATATCCCGGATGATCCCGCCGGAGAGCCAGCGTCCCTTCACCTGAAATGCGGAGAGAGCCAGTTCTATGGGGAACTCTGCGCCGCTCTTTCTGAGGGCGGACAACTCCACGGTGCTGCCGATGACCGGGCCTCTGCCGGTTCGGGCGAACTCTCTGTACGCCTCATGGGATGAGTCCTGATACCAGGCCGGGGCCAACCGCGCATGGAGCGGTTGGCCCAGCATCTCCTCGGCGGAGTAGCCGAAGATCCGCTCCGCCGCCGGGTTCCAGAAAGTGATCTCCCCCTGTTCGTCAAGGATGACGAAGGCATTCTGCGCCGAGTCGCTGAAGGTGCGAAATCTGAGCTCACTCTCCTTCACGGCCTCGTTGGCCGTTGCCTGCTCGGTTACGTCCTGCAGGGTGACGATGACCCCGATGATCTCATCCGCCGTGCTTCTGAGGGGAGCGCAGGAGATCGCCGCCCATCCCGAACGACCGTTATGGGGATTACCGTAATAAAATTCGTAATGGGGAAGAGTCCCCCCGGCCAGCGCCAGTTCCATCTGCTGGATAACACCGTTCTCCAGCAGGAAGGGGAACCGCTCCAGTGGGTGTTTTCCCAGGACCTGCCTGGCCGCTACTCCGCTCAGCCGTTCCATGTACGGATTCCACAGCTTACAGCGAAGATCGGTGTCGTAGACGATCACCCCTTCCTGGGCGCTGCTGATGATCTGCTGGATGAACCGGCCAGACTCCCGGAGCGCCTCGTCACTCTTTAGTTTGGCCAGCGCGATGGCGACAAAGTCGACAAGCTCTTCCAGGTGGGTGACCTTTTCCCGGGTGAAGAGACCGGGCCGCTCATCGCCGAACTTGAGGATTCCGAAGGTCTCTCCTTGTGTCCTGAGCGGGATCAAGGCCATCGATCCGCAGGAGTCACCCATGCAGTGGCGGCAGAACAGCTCCGGGTTCTTTCCGCTCCCGCTCTCTGTTGTTGAATTCGTGGCTCGGTCCGACCAAAAACTGCCGTGGGGAGTGAAGCAGTCGGCGGTGATGACTCCTGACGTTGTCTCTCTGCGGAGACACTCCACCGACGACTGGCAGCCGCTGTTACAGAAGAGGTTGCAGCTTTCGAAACGATAGGATGGTACCTGAACCGGGAAAATGTCCTCCTTATGGAGGTGCGCCTCGATGGTCGCGCATCCGGTCAACTTGCGGAAAAACGACTGCAGCTCCTGGAGCAGCTCCTTGGAGGTGATCGCCTTGTTGCAGATGCAGAGCAGCTCAAGGGTGGCGGCTTGTCTCTCGCTGTCGGGGAGTTTGCTCTCAGTCATGGTCCGATCTCCTCGGGAATGTACAGGGTGGTGATGGCTCTGGCTGGACAACAGTAGATAATTTTAATAAAATGTGCAAGAAAAATTTGTAAAAACTAACGATAAGCCGGTGTATCAGTGCCCGCGAATGGTGAAACTCTGCCGGACAGAGGGGCTGAAATGCCAAAAGACCACCTGAAGAGGGTGGCCTTTTGGGAGCAGGAGGCGGTCTTGTCCGGTCAGTTTATAAGCTCAAGCTCCTCCGGAGAAAAGCAGAAATCATATCCATCAAGTTCATACGGGCAATCTCCGTCATCTTCCCAAATGGTCACCACCTCGGCTTCGTCCCCTGTTTCCAAGATCCGGACTCGCGAACCCTCAACAATCTTTAGCGGCATCACCTTCACCCCCCTGTGCGAGATAAGACTTCGGTGCAGGAGAATAAGAGAGTTTCAGAGAAAAGTCAATAAAATATAATTAGCATTTTTTAAAAAAATAATGGACGTCCTGTCGGGAGCAGAGAGCGATTCGCGGTCGGAGGATATCGAGGCTGATACTTGACTCCAACTCTCTCCTGGGAATTGAGCAAAGAAGGAGGGTGGGGATATTTGTCCTGGACAAAAAGATTAAAATGCGTAAAATGCGATAAATTCTTATGCCGCAACTCTAAAATAGAGTAAACGGCGGCTTTGACTGCAACTGCGATCCCCTGAAAAGGTTACCAATGACGACTAGCAGCAACATGAACGGATCTCCCATCCCCCCACATTTGGCTGAACAGACGCTCTCTCTTGGCTCCGAACAGGAACGGCGATTGCAACATGTCAATCGGCTCTATGCGGTGCTCAGTGCCGTCAATCGCGCCATGACCCGCAGGGCGGGGCGGCTGGAACTGCTCCAGGAGATCTGCCGGATACTGGTGGAGGTGGGCGCCTTCCGGCTGGCCTGGTTCGCACTCCCCGACGCCGAGGGGTGGCTCGTACCCGAGGCGGCCTTCGGCGACTCCTTGGGGTATCTTGCCACGGTCCGCGTCTCCAGCCGCGATATTCCCGAAGGGCACGGTTCCGCCGGGCGCTCCATCAGAGAGAACCGCCCCATAATCTGCAACAATATCCCGGCCAACCCCACCATGTTCCCCTGGCGTGGCCAGGCGGAGCGTAACGGGTTCAACGCCAATGCCGGTTTTCCGGTGCTCCTCCCTTCGGGTGTCATCGCCAGCCTCGTCCTCTACTCCACGGAGTGCGACTTTTTTTCCAGCGATGAAGAGCAGTTGCTGATGGAGATCTGTGCTGATCTCGGCTACGCCCTTGAGTTTTCCGCCACGGAAGAGCGTCTTGAGCGGGAGCGTAAGCTCCTTAAAGTCGTGGTAGGGACCATCCCCGACCTGATCTGGCTCAAAGATGCCACAGGGAGTTACCTCTCCTGCAACCCGGCATACGAGGAGTTCTTCGGGGTCACTCAAGGGGAGATCGTCGGCCGCTCCGGTCATGCCGGCGTTGCCGACGATCTGGCTGCCTGCTTTCGGGCCAAGGATCAGGAGGCGCTGACCACCTGTCGCACGAGCAAGCACGACATCTGGTTCAGCTCTACCGACAAAGGCCACCGGGCGTTGATGGAGACTATCAAGATCCCCCTGCTTGCCGATTCCGGGGAACTTGACGGGATTCTCGGCATCGCCCGTGATGTCACCGCCGCACGCCAGGCCGAGCAGGCTCAGAGAGAGCTGGTGGAGGAGCTGCGCGAGCGTGAGGAGAAGTACCGCCTCCTTGCCGAGAACGGCAGCGACACCATCTGGCTGATGGGGATGGACGGTGTCTTCACCTATCACAGTCCCGCCGTGGCGACCCTGCGCGGGTATACCCCGGAGGAGGCCAATGCCATTCCCCTGGAGCGGACCCTAGCTCCTGAGAGTCTTGCCCTGGTCCGGGAGCTGTTCCGAGATGAAACAGGACAACCGGTGGAGCAGCAGTGGGGGGATCGGACCCTGGAGCTGCAGATGTACCGTAGGGATGGCACTCTGTTCTGGACCGAGACCACGATCAGGACGGTTCGGGACCGCCAGGGGGGAGTCAGCACGCTCCAGGGGAGCAGTCGCGACATCACCGTCCGTAAGCAGGCGGAGGATGAGCTGCGTGACAGTGAACAGAGGTTTCGCAGCTTCAGCACGGTGGCTCAGGACGCCATCATTCAGCTGGACGATGAAGGGATTGTTACCTTCTGGAATCCGGCGGCGGAGCGGATCTTTGGCTACTCCGCCGAGGAGATCATCGGCCTGGCGGTCCATGAGACCCTTGCTCCTCCACGGTATCTTGAGGCATATCGTGCCGCCCGCGATCACTTTGCCCGGACCGGCGAAGGGCCGCTTATAAATCGGACCCTCGACCTGGCGGCTCTCCGGAAGAGCGGAGAGGAGTTCCCTGCGGAACTCTCCATCTCCAGCTTCAAGCTCGGGGGGCGCTGGCACGCGGCGGGGTTGTTCCGTGACATCACCGAGCGCAAGAGGACCGAGGCGGCGCTCTATGCTCAGGCGGAGCTCCTGCAGCAGGAGGTAGATCAACGGAGCAGGGCCCAGGAGCTGCTCCTGGAGCAGCGCCGTCAGCTGGAGCTGCTGAACCGTGAACTTGAGACGCGGGTGGCCATTGAGGTGAAGAAGAGCCGGGAAAAAGATCAGTCGCTGGTCCAGAGTGAAAAGATGGCCTCCATCGGGCAGCTGGCGGCCGGCGTGGCCCATGAGATCAACAATCCCATGGGGTTCATCACCAGCAACCTCCATGTCCTGGCCGATTATTTCCAACAGATCGTTGATTTTGACAGCTTCTGTCAGGAACGGCTGGAAGGGGAGCTGTCGGCAGAGTGCCGGGAGAGCATGGAGAGTCGGAGGAGGTCACTGGAGATGGAGAACATCCTGTCAGATGGGACCGATCTGATTGGGGAGTCTCTTGATGGCGCGGATCGGGTGACGAAGATCGTCCAGGATCTGAAGAGTTTTTCCCGGGTGGACCGGGTGGAGAAGGAGTTGGTGCTGCTGAGCGACTGCCTGGAGAGCGCCCTGACCATCTGTGCCAACGAACTGAAGTATGTGGCCACCGTGAGAAAGGAGTACGAGACGGTGCCGGTGCTCTTCTGTCACCCGGGGCAGCTGAATCAGGTCTTCCTGAATCTGCTGGTCAATGCGGGGCAGGCCATTGTCCCACCGGGAGAGATCGTGCTCCGGAGCTGGCATGACGCCGGCTTCATCTACGCCTCGGTGAGCGATACCGGCGAGGGGATTCCGGAAGAGATCCGCGAACAGATCTTCAACCCCTTCTATACCACCAAGGAGGTGGGGAAGGGGACCGGCCTGGGGTTAAGCATCTCCTACGAGATCATAAAAAAGCACAAGGGCGAGTTTCTGGTGGAGAGCGTAGTGGGGAGCGGCACGACCTTTACCGTCAAGCTCCCCCGCAGCACCGGGGAGGAGGATGCAGCCTGAACTGTTGTCGATAACAGGCGGCTCCTCAGCTCAGTTTGAACTGATTTACTATCCGTTGCAGCTCCTCGGCATTGCTATTCAACAGTGCCGCCGCGGTAGCCGACTCGTGGGCACAGCCAGCGGTCTCCTGCACAACTTCGGTAATCTGTAGTATGTTCCTTGATATTTCACCGGTGGTCGCGGTCTGCTGTTCGGCGGCGACGGCGATCTGATTGACCTGCATGGCGACGGTAGTGACCTGTTCCAGGATGTCCCGCAGCGCATCGCCGGATTTTGCCGCCTCTCTCGTTCCCGCCTCCACCTGCAGCACCCCCTGCTCCATGGCACCGACCGCCCCGCCGGTCTCCTTCTGAATGGCCTTGATCATCTCTCCGATCTCTTTGGTGGCGCGGGTGGTCCGCTCTGCCAGCGCACGGACTTCGTCGGCGACAACGGCAAAGCCTCGTCCCTGCTCACCTGCTCGTGCCGCTTCGATGGCGGCATTAAGCGCCAGTAGATTGGTCTGGTCGGCGATGTCTTCGATGGTGCCGATAATGGCGCCGATCTGCTCACTCCGGGCGCCCAGGCTTGCCACGGTCTGCGCCGATTCCTGGACCCTCGTCGCGATCTGCCCCATCACCGCAATAGTGGACTCCACAACCAGGGCGCCGTTCTGGGCGGTTTGCGAGGCGCGTCGAGCCCCCTCGGCCGCCATCTGGCAATTCCGGGCGATGTCTCCGGAGGTGGCCGACATCTCTTCTCCGGAGGTAGCAACGGCTATTGTCTGGCCGGCCACATCTTCGGCCCCGGTGGCGATCCGTTTGGAGCTGGCGTTGACCCGTTCTGCCGCTGCAGAAACCTCCCGGGATGAACTGCTGATCTTCACCAGGATCTCCTTCAGGGCACATGACATACGACGGATTCCCTGGGAGAGATACTCGACCTCATCCAAAGCTCTCGTGGAGCCGAAATTATGACACGCGACAGTACTGAAGTCTCCCGACGCCAGCAGTTCTGTCATGGCTACGGCCTCGCGCAATGGTTGTGAGATCCACCGTTTCAGCACAACCATGAAGAGGAGGAGCAGTATGGCGACAACGAGCGCGGTGGCGCCAAGCATGGCATTATGCAGCCATGCTGCTTCGGCGGAAATCTCCTGCAGATATGACCCCCCGGCAATCAGCCAGTCCCACTCCTTGAAGTATTTATATGCGACCAGTTTCTGCCGGGGGGATGACTCACCGAGTTCCTTGTTGACCCAGGGGTAATAAATAACGCCATTTTTCTGTTTCAACATCTCCCTGACCAATGGTCGGCCATCGGAGTCCTTGATATCAAGGATATTTGTCCCCTCCTTGGTCGGATGAATCTGCAGCTTTCCCAGATCCTTCGCCTCCTTGGCGTCAAGAGCATAAAAATAGCCGGAGTCCGCGATTTTGATGCTCCGGATCTTTTCCTTGAGCACCTTGAGTCCGTTGGTGAAATCCAGACCGACGAACAGGACGGCAATGACCCGGTTCTGTCTGTCCTTCAGCGGCAGGTATCTGGTCATGTAATCCTTGCCGAACAGGGTGGCCTTCCCCACATACTCCTCCCCCTTGAGCAACCCTTCATACGCGGGATGTGTCCTCTCCAGCGCGGTCCCGACGGCGCGACTGCCGTCATCTTTTTTTACTGAGGTGGCAATGCGGACGAAGTCGTCACCCGATCGCACAAAGATCGTGGCCACGGCCTGCGTCACGCCGGTGAACCGATCGACAATTTCTTCGTTCAGGTTGAGCGTTCTGCTTCCGTTCCTGAAAGCCGGAGTCCTCCTCTCTCCGACGGTGATCTGTCGCGCACTGTCCAGGGAGAGTTGTCCCGGAAAGTAGCTGCGGAACACGGCTGTAAGCCTGGCCGTACTCTCTGCAAGTACCGAATTGTATGCAGACATGGAGTTGATAACCAGGCTCAGTTGCTGATTGAGATCTTTTTCCGCCCGTAGCTCAAGCCGTTTAGTCGTAAAAGCAGACAAAAAGGTGGTGAACAGTACCATTACTATGATAATTATTGCCGACTGAATGAGAGACAGTCTGACACCAAGCGAGACTCTGGAACATTTGTTCATTGTGATGATCCTTTTGGTCGATTTCCGGCAGTATAACACATTAAGAATTTATTACGAAGGGTTTCGGGAGAGAATCAATGAAGATAGCAATTGTCGGATCGGGTGCGTTGGGACTGTACTATGGCGCCCTGCTGCAGCGGTGCGGTGAAGATGTCCGTTTTCTGCTCCGCCGCGATTATGAAGCGATCATGAACCGGGGGCTGAAGCTCTTTTCTATCAACGGTGATTTCCAGCTGACCGGAGTGCAGGGCTTCCGGACTCCGGTTGAGATCGGGCCGGTGGATCTGGTGCTCATCGGGCTGAAGAGTTTTGCCAATGACCGGCTGGCCGAGCTGGTGGGACCGCTGCTGGGCAACGACACACAGATCCTGACGCTGCAGAACGGGTTAGGCAACGAAGCTACCCTGGCTGCTCTCTTTGGAGCGGAACGAGTCATGGGCGGGGTGGCCTTTCTCTGCTCCAATCGAGGCGAGCCCGGGGTGCTGCATCATCTGGGGGCGGGGCGGGTGGTCATCGGCGAATATCAAGCAGGTGATCGGAGTCGGCTGGAGGAACTGGCAACGCTCTTCACCCGCGCCGGAGTCGACTGCCGGATGACCGATGATCTGAGTAAGGTTCGTTGGGAGAAGCTGGTCTGGAATATCCCCTTCAACGGCCTCTGCGCCCTGCTGCAGCAGACGGTGGATCGACTGCTGACCGTGGCCGCGACCCGCCAGTCGTTACGGGAGATCATGATCGAGGTCATCACCGCCGCCAACGCACAGGGGCTCTCCTCACCGATTCCGGAGACTTTTGCGGATAACATGCTGCTATTCACCGACGCCATGGGGGTTTACAAGCCATCCATGCAGCTGGACCGGGAGGAGGGGCGGCAGTTGGAGACGGCGGCAATTTTCCGGATCCCTCTTGAGTACGGGCGGATGGAGAATGTCCGAATGCCACGGGTTGCGATGCTTGCCACGCTTCTGGAGCAGGTGGTGAGCGTCCCCCCTCTGGCTGATATCTCTGGAGTTGAGATTTCTATTGACGAGACTCTTCGATGAGATGTACAGTGAGCTCGCATCAACAACCGTCCGAGCACTGAAAGGAGATACGCCAATGTGGACTGAAAGATTCCGTATTCGCCCCGTGTCCCGCTGCAAAGAGGGATGCAGTCCGTAGCCCGTCAAGATCATTGACGGGCGGAAAAAACCGAAGCCCCTGTGAAAATGCAGGGGCTTTTTCTGTCTTTCTGGTTGTGGTCACTTCGGTGCGGTTATGAGCGGATGTTCCTGCAACTGGCATAGGTAGAGTTTTTTGCGAGGTACGCATGGATGCTGGTTATCTCGGGCTTTTCCAGTATCAGGCGTGATTCCGAAATGATCCCGATTATATCTTCGATTGAGGTGATGATAACACCGTCGCAGGTGTCATCTTCACTGTTGTCAACCATGGCATGAGTGAAACAGAGTACCGGCTTTATCAGATGCTTATCTTCATTGAATGTTTTGAAATCGGGTTTTAGGGATTGAGACTTCTTTTTTATCTCTTTGGTCACGCTCTCTACCCCGCGTTTACCGTCAAGCAGCATGGAATATCCCGTCACTTCGATTTTTCCTCTTATGTTGCTGCTGTCGATCAGGAATATGCCTGATGGTCCTATGACCATGTGCTCGATTTCCAGCGTATTTTTAGCGAATTTATTGATGATGATGTGGTTTAACGGAAGTTCCAGGAGCGCCATGTTCAGGTCAGTACTGCGCCCCGCAGTGGATGAGCCCTTTTTCTTGTGTTTCTTGTAGTAGCTCCGCTTGCTTACTCCGTAGCTTGAATCGTAATTAAATATGTAATATGCACAATATGATAGTATCATAATTGTCAGTAACGTCACTGGTAAGATAAACCTGATGGCACTGCTTATTTGCGTCGCAAATACCATGATGCAGAGCATGGGAGCCACGATAATTACTGCTATAGAAATAATATATCTGTTTTTCATGCAAAGAGTCCCTGGGTTAAATTCAAAATAACTTTTCCGCCATCATACTGGAATGCACATTCGATTGCAACTCCAGAATAACGAAATATATTACAATTATACATTATCAATATTATTCAGCACGACAGCTCAAAAGTACTCACGGCAACTTTCTCTCCCTTGACGGGAGGACCCCAACTGCGGGCCTGAAGGGATTAAGGGTTGGTGACCGGGGAAGAGAAGCTGCTTGGGTTTCATTCGGGTCAGGAGTATGATGCGGAGTCTCATCATCTGCCGGTGACGCTCTTTCGTCATTGCCGGAGAGCATCCCGTGGGAGGGTCCATGTTCCGTTTCCTGCACGCAGCCGATCTCCATCTGGACAGCCCGCTCAAGGGGCTGGAACTCTCCCCCGAGGCGCCCCTGGAGCAGATCCGTGGGGCGGCCAGGAGGGCCTTGGAGAATCTGGTCTCTCTTGCCATCCATGAAGAGGTCTCTTTTATCCTGCTCGCCGGTGATCTGTATGACGGCGACTGGCGCGACTTCAACACCGGCCTTTTTTTCAACCGCCAGATGGCCCGTCTGAAGGAGAAGGGGATACCGGTCATCGCCATCTCCGGCAACCACGATGCCGCCAGCCAGATCACCAAGAGCCTCCGTCCTCCCGATAACGTCAAGCTCCTCTCCACACGGCGTCCGGAAACCTATCACCTGAAAGAGCTCAATGTCGCCATCCACGGTCAGGGGTTTGCCAGCCGCGCCGTCACCGACAACCTGAGCTCCTCCTACCCCCAGGCTATTCCCGGCTGTTTCAACATCGGCCTCCTCCACACGGCTCTCACCGGCAGAGAAGGGCATGAGCCGTACGCCCCCGGCACCGTCGATGACCTCCGCTCCAAGGGGTATAAGTACTGGGCGCTGGGGCATGTGCACCAGCGCGAGGTCGTACTCACCGACCCCTGGATTCTCTTCCCCGGCACCATCCAGGGGCGGCACATCCGGGAGCAGGGGGCCAAGGGGGGGACCCTGGTGACGGTGGCGGAGGGGGAGGTGACGACCGCAGAGCATCGCGATCTGGACGTCCTCCGCTGGTGCCTCTGCAGGATCGACATCACCGGCGTCGCCACTCTGGAAGAGCTGTATGCTCCGCTCCAGAAGGGGCTCCAGTCGGCCCTGAAGAGCGGCGACGGGAGGCCGGTGATCGCCCGGATCGAGCTGGTGGGGAAGAGCGCTGTTCACCGCGAGCTCCAACGGGAGCCGGAGAAGTGGATCGGTGAGATCAACGGGATGGCCGCGGCCCTGGGCGGCGCCGGACTCTGGATCGAAAAGGTGAAGTTTCGGACCGGCGAGAGCCTGGAGACGGATCATCTCATGACCGACGACAGCCCCATCGGCGGCATCCTCAGGATGGTCGCCACCCTGCAGGGGGGGGCGGAGCGTCTTGCCCAGATGGATCCCGAGATCGGCGGCTTCCTGGCCAAACTCCCGGCGGAGCTCAAGGGGGGAGATGACCCGTTTCTGCCCGATGATGAGCGGCAGTGGGGGGAGATCTGCGACGATGTGCGGGAACTCCTCACCGCCCGGCTGCTCCACGCAGGGGGTGCACGATGAGAGTCAAGCGTCTGAGTATCAAGGCCTTCGGCCACTTTACCGACGAGACCATCAATTTCTCATCCGTAAAGCCGGGGCTCCATATCATCTATGGCCGGAATGAGGCCGGCAAGAGCACCGCTCTCCGGGCGCTCAAGGCACTGCTGTTCGGGATGCCCGAGCGTTGCCCGGACAGCTTCCTCTACGGCTACGACCAGATGCTGGTGGGCGCCTGCCTCGAATCGGCGCAAGGGGAGACGCTGGAGTTCTGGCGCCGCAAGAAGAGGGTCGGCGACCTGCTGGACAAGCAGATGGAGCTGCTGGCGCCCGGCCTGCTCGCCTCCTTTCTCCAGGGGATGGAGCAGCAGTTCTTCGAGACCCTCTATGGGCTCGACCAGGCGACCCTGGTCAGCGGCGGGAAGGATATCCTTGATCAGAAGGGGGATGTGGGGCAGGCGCTCTTTGCCGCCGGCGCCGGACTCTCGTCCCTGCACGGGATCATCGGGGAGTTGGACCGGGAGTGCGCTGAACTCTACAAGGGGGGAGGGAGCAAGCCCGCGCTGAACCAGGCGATAAAGCGGCATCAGGAGTTGGTGAAGGAGATCCGGAGCAGCTCCCTTGCCGGCAGTGAGTGGGAGCAGCAGCGAAAGAGATTCGAGAGTGCGGGGGAAGAGCTCGTCAGGCTGGAAGCGGCCAGACAGGAGCAGGGGGTGGAGCTGGAGCGGCTGAAGCGGCTGCAACGGGCCATGGCGCCGCTTGCCCGGCGTCGGGCGATCCTGACAGAGCTGGCTCTCCTGGAAGGGATGTCACGGTTTCCCCATGACCTTCCCGGACGGATCCGGGAAGTCGTCACCGGCCGGGAACAGGCCACGGCCCGGTTGAACGAGGCGGAGGGGAGAAAGGAGCGGCTCCATCTGAAGCTCCGGGAGCTCGACCCCCGCAGGGAGCTCCTGGAGCAGGAGGAAAGCATCACCTCCCTGCACCAACGTCTCGGTGCGTACCGTCAGGCCAAGGGGGACCGACCCCGTCTCCTGGAGCAGCAGCTTAAGAGCCGCACCGAGGCCGAAGGGCTCCTCCGGCTGGCGGCCCCCGAGAGCGATCTCTCCGGCATGGACGGCCTGAAACCGCTCCTGGCCCGGCGGCAGCAGATCCGGAAGCTGGCAGACCGCCACACCACCCTCAGCGAGGCGCTGCGAGGCGGGGAAAAACAGGCGGCCCTCCTGGAGACCGCGGCCGGGAACTGCGCCGGGGAGTTGGCGGCTCTTCCACAGGCAGTGGAGAGCGCCGGGCTATGGGCCGCGGTGGCCGTGGCGCGCAAGGCCGGAGAGCTGGACGAGCTCCTCCTGAGGCTTCACGCCGAGCTCCGGACTCTGAACCTCTCCCTGGAAGGGGCGACGGTGCGCCTCGGCCTCTGGCAGGGGGGGCGCGGGGCGCTCCTGGCCCTGGCGCTGCCGAGTCACGAGACGATCAACTGTTTTGCCGACCGGTTTACCGAACAGGAGCGGCAGCTGCGTGAAGCACGGGAGAGCATCGGCGGCTGGCGGCTGGAGCTGGATCAGGTGAAGAGCGAACTGAAGGCAATGGAGTTCACCGGCGCCATCCCCACCGAAGCGGAGTTGAGGCAGAGCCGGGGGAGGCGGGAGGAGGGATGGCGGCTGATCCGCCGGGCATGGCTTGCCGGTGAGGAGGTCGCCCAAGAGTGTCTCCTCTACGGCGGCGGCCGGGAGCTCCCCGAGCTGTACGAGGAGAGTGTCCGGAGCTCCGATGAGATCTCGGACCGGCTGAGGGGGGAAGCGGAACGGGTCCACACCTACGCCGCCTGCCGCGGCCTGGCGGAAAAGCTGGAAGAGCAGATCGGCCGGACGGAAAATGTGGTGGCTGACCTGCTCTGTCGCGGCCAGGAGCTGGAGTCCCAGTGGTGCGCCGCCTGGCGTCCCTGTTCCATCACCCCCCTTACCCCCCGTGAGATGCGTGGCTGGCTCGACCGCGCCCTGGAGGTCAGGCGGCAGGCTGAAGAGATCTCCCGGCGGGAAGGAGAGAGCGGACCGCTGATGATCCGGAGAGAGTCCCTCCGGACGCAGCTGCGGGATGAGCTGACCGCGGTGGGGAGGAGGGTCGAGATCTCGGGCGACGGAGTGGGAGCGCTCCTTGCCGCGGCGGAAGCGCTCCTCGGTGAGCTTCAGGAGAGTAACCGCCGGCGGGAGAAGCTGACCGGGGAGCTCAAACGGCTTACCGACGATGCCGCAGCCGCCCGGAGAGAGGTCACCGAGGGGGGGGCGCGGCTGGAGGGGTGGCGTGAAGAGTGGCGCTGCGCCCTGCAGGCGCCGGGGATGCTCCAGGAAGCCGCACCGAACGAGATGGCGGAACTGCTGGAGCGTCTGGCCGCCGCGTTCAACCGGCGCGACGCCGCCACGGGCTTTCAGGAACGAATCGACGCCATCGATCTCCATGCCGGTGACTTTGAGCGGGATGCCTTGGCCCTGGTGTCGTCGGTCGCCCCGGAGCTGGCGGGACTCCCGGCGGAGCAGTCGGTGGTCAAGCTGCAGGGGATGCTGACGGTGGCCAAGAATGCCGCCTCGGTGCTCGCCTCGCTCATGAAGGAGTTCGACGCGGCGGAAGATGAGGCCGGTTCGGCCGGGAGAGCCCTTCGGGAGTCACTCGTCGCGTGTGACTCCCTGATGACGCTCTGCGGCACTCCCGACAGGGAGCGGCTCCAGGAGATGGGAGAGCGGTTTGCCGGCTACCTGCTGCTGCGGGGGGATCTGGAGAAGGTGGAGGAGTCCCTGGCGGTCATCGCCGAAGGGGTTGCCCTCGACCGGATCGAAGAGCTGGCGCGGGAGACCGATCCCGATACCCTCCCCGGAAGAGTCGGTTCCCTGGAGCGGACTCTCAATGAGGAGACCGATCCGCAGCTTCGGCTCCTTGCCGAACGGAAAGGGGCGGCCCGTACCGAGCTGGAGCGGATGGACGGCAGCGCCAGGGCCGCCGAACTGGCCGAGAATGCCGAGGCCGAACTGGCGACGATTAGGCGGCTGGCGGAACGCTATCTCCGCCTTCGCCTGGCAGGGCAGCTCCTCAGGCGCGAGATCGAGCAGTACCGGAGGGAGCATCAGGATCCGGTCTTAAAGATAGCGTCCCGCTACTTCTGTGAACTGACCCTCGGCGCCCTGGTGGGGCTGCGTACCGACCTGGACGACGCCGGCCGACCGGTGCTGGTGGGCGTCACCGCCGGGGGGAGCTTCAAGGGGGTGGAGGCGATGAGCTCCGGGACCCGGGACCAACTCTACCTGGCGCTCAGGCTGGCGACCATAGAGTGGCGGCTGCAGAGCCACCCTCCCATGCCGTTCATCGCCGACGACCTGCTGATCAACTTCGACGACGACCGCTCCAGGGCGACCCTCGGGAGCCTGGCCCGGTTGGCCGAGCAGAACCAGGTGATCCTCTTCACCCATCATCGGGAGATCGTCAGGCAGGCGGGGGAGCTGGGGCTGCCGGAGATGGTGTTCGTGCACGAGCTCGAAGCGCGTGACCTCCTTTAGGCCGCCACTTGAGACAGTGACGAGGCGGCTGTGCACAATTTGCGGTTCACTTGTGCGGTAGTGGAAGTATCGGCGCGAAAATACGGGGAGTCGCCTGACTCCTCCTGCCTCAACTGCGTAATCAAAAAGCCATTGTAACCACTCAGGTCAGTTGCATCACCGTTTTCATAACTCCCCCTGTCCCCTTCAGGCCCTGTGGGTCCTCTTGTCTCAAGAGGGGGGACCATTGTATGCTATATTCCCTTAGCATGTCCCTCCCCTTGGGTTAAGGGGAGGACAGGAGGGGTTACGGGAAGCGACACTATGGGGAACTCGCAGATTCTACCCCCCAGCGGGGGAAGGTTGGGATGGGGGCGAATTTGGCATGGAGGCAACGTGTGACAAAGTGGAACTATGCCACCCTGATTTCAAATACGTTCCCAGGTTATTTCGACTGCCGCTGTTTTCGGCACTGAACTTGCTGTCCATTGATGGTAAGTATGACGCTGTTGCGGGAGACGCTCCATGAAAACAGTCCTGATCGTGTTCCTGCTGCTCTCTGCTCTGGTGCTACCCGGGTATGGCGCGGTCGGCTGTCCTGGCGGCGACTGCACCGCCTGCCATACTCTGACGGTCAAAGAGGCAGGGGAGCTGCTCAAGAAGGTCGGCGTTGTCACTGAGGTCTCACCCTCTCCGGTAAAGGGATTGTGGCGGATCGGCCTGCAGCGGGAAGGTCGCACGGCGGTTGCGTTCCTGGATTTCGGCAAGAGGTACGTCATCCCCGGACCGCTCTTTCCTCTTGCTGAAACCAGGGAAACTCCCTCGTCCACGACCCAGGGGGCGGAGAAAGATGTACCGACGGCAATCCCCCTGACTGATTCCATCATCATGGGAAACCCCCAGGGGAAACGGCGGCTCTTCGTTTTTACTGACCCTGACTGCCCTTATTGCCGTCAGTTGCATGACGAACTGAAGAAACTGGTGACTCTCGACTCCGATGTGGTGATCTACATCAAACTGTTTCCGCTGAAGATGCATCCGCAGGCGTACGACAAGTCACGAGTCATCCTCGCCCGACACTCTCTCGAACTTCTTGATGCGGCGTTTGCCGGTGGGACGCTGCCGCCGGCGAGTGAACAGGAGCCAGGCGGGTCGGTTGACGCGACGCTCCGTCTGGGTGAAAGTCTCGGGATCCAGGGAACGCCTACACTGCTGCTCCCCGACGGCACCCTGCATTCCGGTTTTCGGAATGCGGAGACGATACAAAAGCTCCTGACCGGTGTTGCGCGATGATCACCCTGAGCACAAAGTTTTTCGGAGGTGCCAACATGAAACGGACAACATCCTGCTTCTGGGTAAACGTAGTGACGCTCGTCTGTTTGTGTAGCGGAGTGCTGTTGTTCGGTGTTCAGGTGGCGGAGGCGACAAAGTACCAGGTACTGACGACCACTGTAAGCCCGTCCGGCGGCGGAACGATCGCACGTTCACCCGATGCGGCTTCTTATGCCAACAATACCGATGTAACCTGCACTATTACCGCAAACGTGGGGTATGTACTTCAGGATGTGACTCTGGATGGTACCTCCCAGGGCGTAGTCACAACGCTTACCATTAATATGAAGGCAGACCACGCTGTTACTGCTACGTTTATTGTGCCGAGCAAAACGGTTACCGTGACTCAATCGTCACACGGCACCATCTCTCCCGGCACCGGCAGCTATTTGGGCAATGCGTCGCCGACGTTCACCATCACCCCCGATACCGGGTATCAGGTAGCCAGTGTAACGCTGGATGGCTCGATCTTGGGGGGGGTATCTACCATCACGATACCGATGGCGTATGCCAATCATACCTTGTCCGCAACTTTTTCCCTGATACCGACCTACACCGTAACCGTCACTCAGGCGTCCGGGGGGACCATCTCACCGAGTACGTTCACCGGGTACGGCAGCGCCACACCGTCATTTACCATTACTCCGGACAGCGGTCGAAATATCAGGGATGTCCTGGTGGATGGGGTCTCCAAGGGGGCCGTTGCAACCGTCCAGATTCCCATGGCAAGTGCCGGCCATACCTTGACAGCCGTCTTCGGGTATCTCGTCTATGCGCAAACAGTGACCGTGACCCAGGCCACGGGCGGGGTCATCTCCCCGGGCACCGGTGATTACGCCGGTGGCGGCGCCGCCACATTCACGATTACTCCGAATGTGGGGTATGCAATAGAAAATGTTCTTCTTGACGGCCAGTCGAAAGGGATAGTGACTACGATTACCTTTAACATGAACATGTCACCTCATACCCTTACCGCCACCTACCGCCGGTTGCCGACCAATACGGTGACGGCCAGTATCGCGGGAGGCAGCGGCACTATCACGCCGGCCGGGGTCTCCACGGTCCCTACCGGCAGCGGCCTTCTGCTTACCATGGTGCCGGCTGCCAATTATACGGTCCTGGATGTTACGCTGGACGGCGTTACCCAGGGCGCCGTCTCAACTCTCTCCCTGAACAATATCACGTCGGACCATACCGTGAGCGTCACCTTTGCGCGGATCTTCACCATTGCCGCCACGTCAGGCGCCAACGGTTCCATCTCCCCTTCCGGGTCGGTCATCGTCGCCGAGGGGGGGAACAAGACGTTCACCATTGTGCCGGCTCAAGGGGCGTACATCACCGATGTGAAGGTGGACGGTTCGTCGGTGGGCGTGGTCAGCGGCTACACCTTCTCCTCCATCGGCGCTAATCACACTATTGATATAACCTTTGCCATGTACGTGGTCTCCATGTACAACTACTGCGTCACGCCCCCCTTTATCCAGTCGACGGTCAATCCCAATCTCCTCCTGATGTTCGATAATTCGGCCAGCATGTATGACCTGACCTACACCACCCCGTCAACCTACTGCTACGATGAATCCTATAACAACAGCGCCAGTTATCCCGGCTACTTCGATACGGCGACGGTGTACCAGTACACCACAACGGGCAACAAGTTCACTCCGGTAACAGCGGTGCCGACCGCCTGTACCTTCAGCTCCGCCTATCTCTGTGTGACCATGACCGGGACCACTCCCAACCGGACCGTCAGCCAGTTTGCCGCCACCGGCAATTTCCTCAATTGGCTTACCGCATCGAAACTCGATATTCAGAAATTGATCCTCACCGGTGGGAAGTATGACGGTGCGAACAATCTGCTGGTGGGCGAATCGCGGGGGTGTCTCGGCCGCCGCTTCGTCAAGGCGATTCCCGGCTTGACCGGCATCACCTTTACCATTCGAGGGCCGTACTATTACGATCCGGACTATGTCTCCCAGAGCACGCAAGGTGGTCAGACCAGGATCGAAATCTATGACGCCACCTTTCCTCGGGACAACTGCCTGGCCGCGGCGGCCGCCTGGGTGGATCCCCACAGTATCGGCTCGGTGCAGAATATCACCAAAGATTGCATCGGCACCGCGACAGCCAAGACCAGTGTCTTGAACCATATCATCCATGATTGCTTCTGGGCGCTCACCGGCGATCACAAGCTGGCCAACCTCAACCCCCTGGAGGGGGAGTGCGAGGGGATCTGGTCTACCTACTACAACAATGATCCCTCACAGATCGTCAACAAGCTGGCGGGTGACGCCATCTGTTCCAGCTCTCTTACGCACCCCCTGATGAATGGCAACACGTCCGGGTACCTGGGCAAATGTTACAGAAACGGTTCCTGGAATTCCACCTGCGCCGAAACCGAGACCTATGATTATTGTAACGGGTTGCATGCGTTCGATGTGGTCGACCCGTCCCAGGAGAATCTGGTGGTTGGGGTAAACGCCATTGTGCCGTCATTTCTCATGGATGCCGGGGCGGCCGGCTTGTCGAACCTGGCGGGCTCCTTCCTGGTCAACGTCTATCGCGCCACTCCTCCCACCGGGCTGATCGATGAGTTCAAGGACCGGATCAGCTTCGGCGCCATGGTCTTCAACCAGGATGGTTCCGGTTCCGAATGCGACGCTTCG
>CAIOGM010000019.1 GCA_903857795.1 uncultured Geobacter sp. | reverse complement strand
TTCGGTAAGAAGAGCGAACGGATTGTTCCCGATCTTGCGGCCCAACCACTGCTGCCCGAAATGGCCGTCCCGTCACCGGTTCCAGAACCGGAGAAGGAGACGATTCGTTACGAGCGGAGCAAGGTCCGCAAGAACAAGGGGATCGATACCCTCTCCTTCCCCGACGACCTGCCGGTAAAACGAGTTGAGCTGGATATCCCGGAGAGCGAGAAGTTCTGTCCGCAGTCCGGGGAACCGCTGGTCTGCATTGGTCATGATGTCAGCCGGAAGCTGGGACGCTCCCCCGAGCAGTTCTTTATCCTCGAATATGTACGGCCAAAGTATGCCTCGAAGACCCGTCCCGAGTACGGTGTTCTGTCGCCGATGCTTCCCGACGCGGTAATTCCCCGCTGCCCGGCGGATGAAAGCCTGCTGGCCTATATCCTCACGTCTAAATATGCCGACCATCTGCCTCTCTACCGCCAGGTGGAAATCCTGCAGCGATCGCAGATCAAAATCAGTCGCCAGACTCTGTCCAAATGGGTGCTCACTCTGGGCAGGGCGTTGACCCCGCTCCATGAGGCAATGAAGGCGCGAGTATTGTCCAGCGGCGTTATCTTTGTCGATGAAACTCCGATGGATCTGCAGGTACAGGGGAAAAGCCGCTGTCAGCAGGCGTATCTCTGGATCTATGCCGGAGGCGGTGGCGGCGATCCGCCGTACCGCTTCTTCGAATTCTGCCTCAACCGCAATCATGAGCACCCTTTAAAAACCCTGAAAGGATACCAAGGGGTGCTGCATTCCGACAAATACGGCGTCTACGAAAAGCTGGCAGAACAAAAAGGCATCGTCTGGTGTCCCTGTCTGGCCCACGTGCGACGGAAATTCGTCGAGGCCGAAGGGGGAGATCCGGCGCTGCGGCGGCGTATCCTACGCTGGATCAGACATCTGTTCCTGCTGGAGCGGGTTGCCTGGAAGCGCACGGCCGAAGAGCGTCTTCGAATTCGCCGGGAGCTGGAGTTGCCAATTCTCTACCGGTTGACCGCTGCAGTGAAGGAGCGATTATTAACTGGCGGCCTGCTGCCGAAGTCTAACTTTGCCAAGGCGCTGAACTATTACATGGGGCTGGAGCCGTACCTGGCCAACTACATCAATCACCCCGAGGCGCGGCTGGACAACAACGTTGCCGAGCGCGGGTTACGTCCTGTCACCATTGGTCGCAAGAACTGGCTGTTTGTCGGCAGTGAGGACGGCGGGCGTTCCGCTGCCACCATCTTGTCTCTGGTGCAGACCTGCAGAAATCTGGGCATTGATCCTCAGGAGTATCTGGAGGACGTGCTGCGCCGTATCATGTCCCATCCCGCCAAATTGATCGACCAGCTCCTCCCGGATGCCTGGCTCGCTGCTAAGCGCTTGCCCCAAGCATAATCCCCTCACTTTGCCTAGATGGTCTCCGGTTGACGGTTACTGCTGGTTCGACCCTTTTCAGATATTCATGCCGAGTTCTGGCAACCCAACAAGATTCCCCGCATTCTGGAAATGGTGATCCCGCCGTTACCGACTGATAATGAAACCGTTGCCTTGGTTGCTGGCGATATCGGATTGGCCCATAAACAGGAGACCTGGCTCAAGGTTATCAGCCTTCTTGCCAAGCGCTTCCTGGCAGTCATCTATGTGGAGGGAAATCACTTTTTCTACCATAACGATTTCTTCGGGCGTATCCATGAACTGAAAGCC
>CAIOGM010000018.1 GCA_903857795.1 uncultured Geobacter sp. | reverse complement strand
CTACCCGGCGCTGCGCGTTCAGGACGCAAAGGTCCTGGGGCCGGAAAACGCCATTTCCGTTCTGGACGGTCTGCGTGCGATCACGATCTCCGCGGCGCAAGAGAAGCAACTGGATGGCTGGCTGGGAAGCATCGAGAAGGGAAAGGTCGCGGATTTCGTCCGGTTGAGCGACAACCCGTTGAACTATGAGCCCAAGGGCGGCGGTGACCCACGGAAGATCGTCGACAACGTCAAGGTCCTCGGCACGTATCTCAATGGCAAGGCGACATCGCCGATCAAGTGATCCGGTGTCTCCACGTTATGGATTTTCTTAGTCGAACATCCTGTAACTATGCAGGTGATCGCATCACCGTTTTCATAACTCCCCCTGTCCCCCTCTTGTCTCAAGAGGGGGAACTATTTCTGCCACATTCCCTCAGTACGTCCCTTCCCTTGGGTTAAGGGGACAGGAGGGGTTACGGGAAGCGGCAGTATCCCACGTCGCACCTGAGCAGTTATGAAAGGAAAACCAATGTTCCACGGAGTAACTACCACTATCGTCTCCAGGAAACTGGCGGCGTTGCTGACCGCCGCTTCCCTCCTCTCCGCTTCCCCGGCGCTTGCCTGCAGCTCTCTGCAGCTCAGCGCCGCCGATGGCTCCACTGTTGTGGCCCGCACCATGGATTACAACCCGGCGGCCTTCAGATTCAAGGTGGCGCTTGCCCCGCGAGGGAGAAAAATCCAGTCGACGAATCCCGATGGCACCCCGGGTCTCTCCTACACAATCAAGTATGCCAGCTTTGGCCTGCCACCGATCGGCGCCGTCACCACCCCCACGGACGCCATGAACGAGAAGGGATTGACGCTGGCGGTTCAGCAACTGAATTCCGCCTATTACGCCACATCCGTTCCTTCCGGGAAAAAAACAGTAGCCTTGGCCAATGTGGATCTGCCGCTCTGGCTGGTCAGCCAGTTCGCCACGGTCGACGAGGTGAAGGAGAACCTGGACAAGGTCGCTATCTGGACCAGAGAGCAGCAGCCGTTTCATATCGTCCTCTTTGACGCCGGCGGCAAGGGGATCGTCATCGAGTGGGTGAAGAGTGCCACCACCGGAGCATCGGTCATGAACGTCCATGACAACAAGGTCGGCGTGGTGACGAACGATCCGACCTTTGACTGGCATATGACCAACCTGCGTAACTATGTGCAGATCACCCCCGGGTCGACCCACAGTAAGCTGTTCGGCGATATCACCGTCACCGTCCCGAACATGGGGAGCGGCTCTTTTGGCGTCCCGGGGGATATGACCCCCCCCAGCCGTTTCGTCCGGTTGGCTCTCCAGCGAAGCTCCGTCACAACTCCGGCGAATGCCGCCGCGGCGCTCACTGCCGTCTCCCATATGATCAACAATGTGGATGTGGCAGTGGGAACGGTGAGAGATTCCACCAACGCCGATGCCGCCTATGATGTCACGATCTGGACCTCGCTGCGGGACTCGAAAAACGGCGTCTATTACATCCGGACCAGTGACGGTCTGAATTTCTTCAAGGTGGAGTGCCGTCAACTCTGGGATCTGCAACAGATCAAGGAGCTGACTTTGGATGAACTGCAGCGGTCAGGCATGAGCGATGTGACCTCATTGCTGAAGTAAGAACCATAGAGTCATGAGAGGGGGCAGGGGGATATGGACGGGATGATCATTACCGAATTGGGGTTAGGCGTACTGGTTTCCGGTCTCTGTGCCACGATTCAAAGCGCAACCCTGCTCGCCCTTTTTTACCTGCTCCTGAGATTTTTCGACCGGATCGAGAGCCGATTCTCGGTGATCGTCAACAACACCATCCTGCTGGTTGTCGTCTGGGTTCTCGCCATCATGCATCTTGTTCAGGTTGCGGTCTGGGCGGCGGTCTTCCGGTATCTGGGCTGTTTCGACAGCTATTATCAGGCGCTTTACTTCTCCCTGATGACGTATTCCACGGTGGGCTATGGTGATCTGGTGGCGCCCGACGTCTGGAAGTTGTTCTGCGGGGTGGAGTCGATCATGGGGATGCTGATGTTCGGCTGGTCGGCCAGCTTTCTCTTCGGCACCGTCAGCCAGTTCTACAAGATCCGGTTGCTCCGGCACGAACGCATGTAGCTGTCATCCTGAGCGACCGCGAAAGATCTGCTTCTGTTTGAACAGCAGATCTTCACTTCGTTCAGGATGACAAGCTAAGAGGTATGCTTTTTGTTGCTAATCACTCAATCTGCGGCAAACAGAATCTCCCTCCCTTTCACGGGGAGGGCGGGGTGGGGATGGGGTAAAAACAGTCGCTCGACAACCCCATCCCCCTCCTGACCTCCCCCTTGAAGGGGGAGGAACGATTAAAGCCGCAGATTGATAGCATTAAGGTTGTTAGCATCAATAAAGATACCATG
>CAIOGM010000017.1 GCA_903857795.1 uncultured Geobacter sp. | reverse complement strand
GATATCGGGGAAGGTGACCACAAACCCGCCCTCTTCAGCGGGATCAAGATGTACGGGATAGGCCAACATTGTTAGCTCCTTATTTAAGTCCGAGTTGCTTTTTGATGGCGTCCACAGTCCCCTTTTTCATGTCGACGGTGTGCATGGGGAGAATGGAAAACTTATCACCAAGATACACTTTCAGGTGGCTGCCTTTTGCCTGCTCAAAGGTAGCGCCCTGTTTCTCCAGCCATCGTTTCAGTTCCTTGCTGTTCATGTTCGGGAGTATGTACATTTATGTTTACGGTGTCAACGGGGAAAGTCGGAGACGTAGGACTCATTGCCGTCTACGTTATGTTCCCCGCATTCGCGGGGATGATTGTCAGGCGATCTCCGGTAAAGAGCACTTCCCTACGCACCCTGTCCACCTGCGGGGGGAGCAACTTCAGGCACCAGGCAACCGCTACCACAAGCTTCCGTGACAGCAACCGATCGATTCCATGGCAATCTCCCCCTCACCCTGACCCTCCCCCGCCAGGGGGGAGGGGAAGTCTCAGAGAGTTGTCACGGGTAAAACCTTTAGTGAAAAGCGCCGATTATCGGGCCTGACCGGGACGAAAGTGGGGTGTTTTCAGGGGGGAAAACGGCAAAACTTCGGCATGCCGAAGTTTTGCTGTAACTTACTGGAATTAATTGCCAAAACGGCATAAAAATGTGCCAAAAACCGGTGTTTTTTGCACCACGACAGAGGCCTGGAGGGCTCATGCCGGGAAGAACTAGCATCGTCATCAAACTGGTCGTCGTGATCACCCTCTGCAGTTCGCTCATCTTCGCGGGGGCGCTCGGCTACAACTATTATCGTTCCCGCATCATCCTGGAGCAAGAGCTGGAAAGCAACGCGCGCAACCTGGCCCTGTCACTGGTCCACCGGGTGGAAACCGAACTTGCGGCGGTCGCCAAGGTGACACAAGGGGTCGCAACCTCTCTGGAGGTCGGCAGATATACGGAGAAGGAGCTCCTCTCTCTGGCACGAACCACCGTCGAGCACAATCCTGAAGTATACGGTGTAGGGGTGGCCTTTGAACCGTACGCCTTCGACGCCGCCACCCGCCTCTACGCTCCCTACTACTATCGGAAAGAGGGGAAGCTCTCCTTCAGCCGCCTGGAGAGCTGTTATCAGAATCACCCGTACCTCTCCTGGGATTGGTACCGGATCCCCCGTGAGTCGGGCCGTCTCGAATGGAGCGAGCCATATTACGGGGAAGGGGGTAAGGCTCTCATGGCCACCTGTTCAGTCCCCTTCCATGGGGGGATCGGCACGAGCAGGCGGATCAGGGGGATCGTAGCCGGGGACATCTCTCTCGACTCACTGACGAAACTCGTCTCCTCGATCAAGATACTCAAGAGCGGCTACGCCCTCCTTCTTTCCCATAAGGGGATGATCCTCGCACACCCCTTGAAGGAGGCCGTCATGAACGGGACGATCTTCAGCATCGGGGACGCACGCCATGACCCCTCCCTGGGGGAGCTGGGCAAGAAGATGGTCAGGGGCGAATCCGGCTTCATCCTCAACACGAGCCTGGCCGGCGTCAGGAGCTGGATGTATTATGCGCCGAT
This sequence comes from uncultured Geobacter sp., assembly GCA_903857795.1. Taxonomy (GTDB): domain Bacteria; phylum Desulfobacterota; class Desulfuromonadia; order Geobacterales; family CAIOGM01; genus CAIOGM01. The sequence goes on along the minus strand of CAIOGM010000017.1, from coordinate 10,402 downwards.
CCGTTCCACCGGCTGGACCCTGGCCGTCGTCTTTCCCGAGGCGGAGTTGCTGGAAAATGTGAATAGGCTGACCATGACCATGGGGGCCATCGGTTGCATCGGGATCCTGCTGCTGACCGTCGCGGTGCTCTTCATTGCCCGCTCCATCACGAGACCGCTCCGCTCTCTGACGGCGGCGACTCATCTGCTGGCTGCGGGAAACTTCGACGGGGTGTTTCCGCCGCTCCGCTCCAACGATGAAGTGGGCGCACTGGCCCGTGACTTTCAGGTCATGACGGAGTCACTGAAGGAGTACATCCGGAACCTGACCGAGAGCACGGCGGCCAGGGAACGGATCCAGGGCGAGCTCAGGGTGGCCACCGACATCCAGGCCGGCCTCCTCCCCCGCATGTTTCCCCCGTTCCCGGATCGTCCCGAGTTCGATATTTTCGCCTCCATGGATCCGGCCAAGGAGGTCGGCGGCGACTTCTACGATTTCCTTTTCGTCGACGAACAGAATCTCTGCTTCCTGATCGCCGATGTGGCCGACAAGGGGGTGCCGGCGGCCCTCTACATGATGGTGGCGAAGACCCTCCTGAAGAGCGAAGGTCAGCGCCTCGGCGAACCCGACCGGATACTCTATTCCGTAAACAACACTCTTGCCGCCGACAATGACAGCTGCATGTTCGCCACGGTCTTCTGCGCCATACTGGATACCGGAACCGGTGAGGTCCGTTTCGCCAATGCCGGACATAACCCTCCGCTGATCATGGAGTCCCGGGGGATACGCTACCTCACCCTGAAGCCGGGTTTCGTGCTCGGCCCCATCCCCGACACCCCCTATGAAACAGAGGTGATCACCCTGCAGCCGGGGGATACGCTGTTTCTCTATACCGACGGTGTGACCGAATCGAAGAACCGTGAGGATGAGCTGTACGGTGAGCAGCAGTTGCTGGCTGCGCTGCAGCGCGCCCCCAAGGATGATCTTGCGGCGATGATCCACTTCATCCGCAAAGAGGTGACCGCACACGCCGCCGGCGCACCGCAATCTGACGATATTACCATGGTCGCACTTACCTACCGGGGAGCCACGAAAAGAGAGCCGGGAAACAACGGCTAAAGGAGAGAGCTGATGGATTTTCAGAGCAGAAGGGAAGCGGACTGCACCGTTATAACCATAGCCGGCAAGTTGGATGCGGTAACCGCACCTGAATATGAGCGAAAGATGCAGGAGCTGATTAACTGCGGCGAAACCCGCTTCGTGCTGGATGTTGCCCGGCTCGACTACATCAGCAGCGCCGGGCTGCGCGGGCTGCTGGTCACCGCCAAGCTGCTGAAAGCCGAAAAAGGAGAGCTCCGCTTGGCCAATGTGGTCGGCACCGTCAAAGAGGTCTTCGACATTTCCGGGTTCGGCTCCATCTTCCGACGGGACGACACCGTGGCCGCGGCCCTCGCCGCGTTATCCTGAAGCGCCATGAAAATCGGCTCGAAGCTCTTTGCCGCCAGGGTCGAAAACCTGACCGAAGCGAGCGGCTTTGTGGAGGAGTGCGCCGACCGTTTCGGCCTCGACGCCGGAAAGAAGTTCGGCCTGCTCCTCGCACTTGAAGAGGCGTTTGTCAACATCTGCAGCTACGCCTATCCCCATGGAGAGGGGGCCGCGCAGATCACCTGCACCGGTGACGGCGGCCTCTTTGTGCTGGAAATCACGGACAGGGGGGCGCCGGTTGACCTCCTCTCCCTCCCCGATCCTGATCTGACATCGGATCTCATGGAGCGCCGGATCGGCGGGCTGGGGATTCATTTCATCCGGACGCTATCGGACAGCGTCGCCTACCGCAGGGAAGACAAGCGGAATATCCTCCGAATGGAATTCAGAGGCAGAGAGAGGTAGCGTACAGTACGTTAATTTTTATCCTTCAACGCGGCAAAGGGGTTGTTCTGAAACGCCGGACGCTGCTCCCGGCGCTCGGGCGCGGCCGGTGGTGCCGGTGCAGAGAGCGGCTCCGGTGCGGAGAGAGTGACCACATCGGGCAGCGGCCCGGCGTGAACAGCCGCGGGAGAGGCACCCTCTTCCCCCACGCGGCGGTCCCGGAAATAGTAGCGGTCATAGAGCCGGTGGTGGGCGGTCCAACGGCTGCCATTATCCAGCTCCTTCTTCATGTGGGTCTGGATGCCGTTGATCTTGGAATCCATATCGTCCAGGTAGTTGAGGACCGTGGCCTCGATGGTCTTGGGGCGTTTGGGAGAGCCATACTCGTACTGGCCATGATGGGAGAGTATCATATGCTTGAGGAGCAGCCCCAACTCTTGAGGAAAGCCGTCGATCCCGATGATCTTCTCATGAATCATCTCCACGCCGATGGTGATGTGCCCAAGGAGTTTCCCCTCGTCGGTGTAGTCGAAGGCCCGGATATAGCTCATCTCCCGCACCTTCCCCACATCGTGGAGGAGCGCTCCGGCGATGAGGAGATCCCGGTTCAGGGTGTCATACTGGGGGATGATCCGGTCCACCAGCCCCGCCACGGCCAATGAGTGTTCCAACAGCCCCCCCAAGTAGACATGGTGCATCCCCTTGGCCGCCGGCGCACTCCGAAAGAGCGCCATGAACGGTTCATCTTCCCGGAACAGGGTCATGAGGCGGCTAAGGAAAGGATCGGTGATGCTTCCCAGCAGAAGATCCAGCTCGGCGCTCATCTCCGCCACCGGCCGGGTCGACTCGGGGAGGAAATCGGCCAGAGTCACCTCAGCATCGGGAATCCGCCGGATCTGGGCCACGATGAGCTGCATCTTCCCCAGGTAGACCGACGCCTTGGCGCGAATGGCGATGAAGTCGTCCTTGTGAAAGGTTGCCCCTACCTCGTCGGCGTTATCCCAGACCCGCCCCTCGATCTCGCCGCTCTTGTCCATGAGCCGCAGCGTCAGGTACGGCTTGCCGTTCTTGGCCATGGCGGTGATCTTGTCTTTCACGAGGAAGATCGAGCTTACCGGGTCGCGGTCATGGATCTCTTTCACGAATATCTTGGTCAAAGGGAGCTCCTTAACGTATGTGTCTTATTGCAGGAATCTTTTCGCCACGGCGTCCGCCACCCGGATGCCGTCCAGGGCGGCACTCATGATGCCGCCGGCGTAACCGGCCCCCTCCCCCGCCGGATAGAGTCCCCGCAGGTTTACTGACTGGCAATCGTCCCCCCGGACGATCCTCACCGGCGCCGAGCTCCGGCTCTCCACCCCGGTGAGGGTCGCGGCCTCGGTGACAAACCCGCGCATCTTCCGGTCAAAGGAGCGAATCCCCTCGCGGAGGGTAGCGGTGACGAAATCAGGAAGAACCGTCGCCAGATCGCATTCGGTGACACCGGGACGATAGGACGAGGCGTAGGGCCGGCCATGCCGCCTCTCGAGAAAGTCCAGCAAATTCTGGCCCGGGGCGCGGTAACGCCCACCCGCGGCCTGGAACGCCCGCCGCTCCCACTCCCGCTGGAATTCGACCCCCGCCAGGGGTCCACTGCCGGGGAAATCCGCAGGCACCACATTCACCACCAGGGCGCTGTTGGCGTAGGGGGAGTTGCGGCGGTGGTTGCTCATCCCGTTGGTGACGACCCCCCCGGCCTCCGACGAACCGGCCATGACCACCCCCCCGGGGCACATACAGAATGAGTAGGCGGAGCGACCACCGGCGGAAGCGTTGTAGGCTACGCTGTAGTCGGCCGGCGGGAGATGCTGCGGCGCCGGGTGACCGTACTGGATCCGGTTGATCAGCTCCTGGGGATGCTCCACCCGGAGTCCCACGGCAAAGGGCTTGGGCGCCATCATCACCCCCTGCTCCGCCAGCATCCGGTAGGTGTCCCGGGCGCTGTGCCCCGGCGCCAGGATGAGCGCCCCCACGGGGAGCTCATCCTGGTCGTTCACCGTCACCGTCGTCACCACCCCATCCCTGACGTTCAGCCCGGTCAGCTTGGCGCGAAACCGGACATCACACCCCGCTGCAGCCAGCTCCTCACGGAGGGCCACCACCACCTCCCGCAGCCGGTCGGTGCCGATATGGGGTTTGGCCTGGATCAGCAGCTCCGGCGGTCCGCCGAACCGGACCAGCTGCTCCAGGACCCAGGTGATGTTGGCGTCCCTCACCCGGGTGGTCAGCTTGCCGTCGGAAAAAGTCCCAGCCCCCCCTTCGCCGAACTGGACATTGCTCTCCCCGTCAAGCTCCCCCCTCCCCCAGAATCGCTGAACATCGGCCAGCCGCTCCGGGACCGACCGACCCCGCTCCAGGATCGTGGCGTTGATCCCGTAGGCGGCCAGCCGCAGGGCGGCAAAGAGCCCGGCAGGACCGGTTCCGACGATGACCACCGGCGCGGCGCTGGAGATCTTCGGTAGCTGAAGGGGCTCAAGAAGGGGGGCGGCAGATACGTCCGGCTCTGTTGCATGACACTCCAGGAAGCCGGCCTCGTCCCGGAGGGTGCACTCCACCGTACAGACCAGACGGATCCGGGGCTTCTTCCTGGCGTCGACCCCCGACCGGACCAGCCGGAGCGTCAGGAGTTCGGCGGACGCCAGGTGGAAGCGGCGGAGCAGCTCTTCCCGGAGCAGCTCTTCCGGTTCGCCGGGGGCGATGATGAGGTTACGGATCAGGATCGACATGGCAGGTCACGCAGAAAAAAGAGGAGCTCTTCCTATCCGGCATCAGGAAGCCGGACCGTCATGACCGGACAGACGGAACGGCGAAAGACGCTCTCGGCGGTGCTGCCGAAGAGAAGATGGTCGAGCCCCGTCCGCCCCTGAGTCCCCATGACGATCAGCGAGGCATCGGCCTCCTTGGCCTTCTTGAGGATCTCCTCGTAGGGGATTCCCGTGGCCAGTACGGTCTCAAAGTCGGTGAAATCTCCCAGATGCGTCAGGCAGAACTTCTGCATCATGGTTTCGGCCCCCTGGGCGATCTCCTGCTCGATGGACTCAAAAGAGATGTGGGGGACATAGAACCCCCGCAGATCCACCGGCTCATTGATGACGTGCATGATGAGGAGCCGAGCGCCAAACTGCCGGGCAAAACCGAGGGCATAGTCAAAGGCCTGTTCGCAGTTCTCGGTAAAATCGGTGGCGAAGAGGACGGAGCGGATCGGATTCATGGTCTACCTCCCTTAATGGTGCTGATGGAGACGAGATGTACTGACTATCCATCGCGTTTATCCTGAAAACGGCAGTTTGAATAACACGGAGCAACGGAGCAACTGAACATCAAGACCTTTCATCAAGAGACGTTTCTCCAAAAAAGTGAGTCATTGAAATGATTTTCTCAATGAATTCCGCCCGGATTTTACTCTGTTGCTCAGTAGCTCCGTGTTTCAAATGCTTTTTTCAGGTTTATTCCTGCGGTTGTTACTCGATCTGTCCCTCGGCCGTGACAACCACGGTTGCGGCATCCCCGCTCTTGCCGAGAGGGGGGAGCGGCCTGCCGTTCAATTCGGCGTCAATGGCTCCGGCATTGGTCATCTCCAGGACAAAGTAACGCTCACCCATCCACTCCACCTGGTCCCCGGACTTCAGATCGTACTGCTGGGGGGGCGCATCGTCGACAGTGATTACGAGAAAGCAGTCACTGGCAACCTTCACCCTCAGGACAGCCGTCTTGGCCGCCGGCGCCGGAGTGCTCTCCACCCGGGACTCTGTACGTGACGGGAGTTCAACCGGAAGCGCACGGGGGAGGATGGGGCGCAGAGACGAGCTCCGGGGAGGGAGAATCCCCTGAGCCGGAAGTGAGGGGCGCATGACCGTATCGGCGGGAGAGGAGTGGCTTTCATGGCCGGCGTCCCGCTGGGCAAACAGATAGCCGGCGCAGATGATGACACCGATGATCAGCAGCAGGGGCCACGGCCTCCCGGCAAGAGAGGAGGCTCCTCCCCGGGAAGTCTCATCGCTCCCCTCCTCCGTATCCCCCCCCTGCTGTTCGTAACCGGCAATGAGCGGTTCCGCCGGGAGATCGAGGATCCTGGCGTAACTCCTGATCATCCCTTTGACGTAGGCGGGACTCGGCAGCTCCTCGTACCGGTCCGACTCGAGGGACTCGATGTAGGCTCTCCCGATACAGGTGATCCGCGCCGCCTCCTCGAGGGAAACCCCCTGGCGTTCCCGGGCTCTGCGTAACTGCTCCCCCGGCATCACGGCATGATCGTTAGAGTTCACGACATCCTCACTTCAGCACGTCGATCTGCTCCTGGGAAAGCCGGCCCAGTTCGGAGTAGGGAGAGAGTCGGACCACCTCCCGGAAGGCGTTGCGGGCCTCATCGGGCCGGTTCCCCTTCAGGCAGGCAAGCCCCAGATAGTAATCGGCCTCGGCATACTCCGGAACGATCCTCAAGGCCTCCCGGTACTCCCCGATGGCCTGGCTGACCTTGCCGTCGGCCATGTAGGCCCGCCCGAGAAAGAGGTGGGCAGCAGGATTCTGCGGGTTTGCGGCGACCCGCGGCCGGAGCTGCGCCAGGGCCGTGGCCACGTCTCCCTTACCGAGGTATGCAAGGCCCAGGTTGATCCCGGCGTTTTCCTGATCCGCGGAGAAGAGATCCTCGCTGACGATGGTGAACTGCGCAATGGCGTCATCCCATCGCTTCATCCTCAGGTAGGTGTCGCCGAGATAGTTGCGGGCCTGGGAAAATCCCGCCTTCAGTTCCACTGCCCGGGAGAACCGCTGCTCCGCGGCAGCGTACTGATTCTTGTAATAGTAGGCCAGCCCCAAGTTGAAGAGGAGCTCCGGGTCATCGGGTTTGAGCCGCTCGGCTTCGGTCAGTTCGTTGAGAGCCGCCGTGTAGTTCCGCTCATGAAGGTATGAAACTCCCATCTGAAAGCGGTAGGACGCCTCATTCTTCATGGTGCCACCCGTCGCACAACCGGCGACCAGCAGCGTTGCCAGGAGAAAACCTCCAAAACGGACAAAATGGTTCATCATGCTCCTGATCGTGACCCTGACCGCGCCACACAAAAACGGACCTTAATCGAGCTGGTCGGGGAGCCCCTGGAAATGAGTCAGCGCCTTGAAGCTCCGGTACCGGCTCTCGATCTCCGGGTAGGTGAGACGCTTCATCCGGTTGAGACTGAAGTCCTCCACGTTGAACGAGGCCATCACGCTGCCGAAGACGATGGCCTGCCTGACCCCCTCGTCGGAGAAGTTGCCGGTGTTGGCCAGGTACCCCATCAAGCCCCCAGCAAAGGTATCCCCGGCCCCCGTGGGATCGTAGACCTCTTCCAGGGGGTACGCCGGCGCGGCGAAGAGCGAATCCGCGGTGAACATCAGGACTCCGTACTCGCCCCGCTTGACGATCAGCCGCTTGCACCCCAGGCTGATGATCCGGCGGGCAGCCTTGACCAGGTTGGACTCGCCGGTGAACTGACGCGCCTCCCCCTCATTAATGACCACCATATCCACCTTCCGGAGCACCTCCTTGAGCGCCTCCGGCTTGGAGCCGATCCAGAAGTTCATGGTGTCGCAGGCGACCAGTCGGGGCTTGCGGACCTGGCGCAGGACCTCCAGCTGCAGGTCGGGATCGATATTGGCGAGGAAGAGATACTCCGCATCACGGTAACTCTCGGGGAGGTCGGGGCGGAACTCCATGAGCACGTTGAGCTGGGTCTCCAGGGTCTGCGCTTCATTGAGGTCATAGCCGTACCGCCCTGACCAGTGAAACGTCTTGCCGGGGATCTTGACCAGGCCGGCGGTATCGATGTCGCGGGATTTGAGAAAATCCAGATGCTCGTCGGGGAAATCCTCCCCCACCACCGCCACCAGCGAGACGTCGGTAAAGAAGCTGGCTGAGGTGGAAAAATAGGTGGCCGAACCACCCAGGACGTTATCCCCTCTCCCGAAGGGGGTCTCCACCGTATCAAACGCCACGGTGCCGACGACGACAATGCTCATTGTAACCTCCTGTGAAAAACCTCTAAAAATACTTCCCTATGATGATCTCCAACTTCTCCCGCGTGACAGCCGGAATCATACTCCTGTCGGTGATGACCGCATACTGCAGCGCCGAGGCGCAGGGGCAGGGACGGAGCGCACCGATCTTCCCGATGGCATGGCGGATGATGTTCTTGGCCATGGTCACGTTGTTGCCGATGATCGTCAGAATCGCCTCGATGGAGACGTCATCGTGGGTCTCGTGCCAGCAATCGTAGTCGGTGGAGAGGGCAATGGTGCCGTAGCAGATCTCCGCCTCTCGGGCCAGCTTCGCCTCGGTGAGATTGGTCATGCCGATGACCGCGGCGCCGAAGGAGCGGTAGAGCAGCGACTCGGCCCGGGTAGAGAAGGCCGGTCCCTCCATGCAGACGTACGCCCCTCCCCGGTGCACCGTGGCCCCCGCCTCTTGCGCCGCATGGAAGAGCCAGCCGGAGAGATCGGCACAGAGCGGGTCGGCGAACTGGACATGGCCCACGACCCCGTCGCCAAAGAAGGTATCCTTCCGGATCCCCTTGGTCCGATCGATGAACTGGTCGGGAATGACGATGTGGCCAGGGACTATCTCCTCTTTCAGGCTCCCCACCGCCGACACCGAGATGATCCGCTGGACCCCGAGGCTCTTCATCCCCCAGATGTTGGCCCGATAGTTGACCTCCGACGGAAGGAGACGGTGCCCCCTGCCGTGACGGGGGAGGAAGATCATCCGCACTCCATCGAGCGTGCCGGTGACATAGGCATCCGATGGCGGTCCAAAGGGGGTTTCCACGGTGATCGGGCGGATATCGGTCATCCCCTCCATCTCGTAGAGGCCGCTTCCACCGATGACGCCGATGACTGGGTGAGACATGAGAACTCCTTGTGACTGGCACGGGAAATGATCAGCGAAAACCGGGACGGCTCCCGGCGAGTCGCAACTTTACGGAGTTCGGCGATAAAGTTCAACCAAAAAAGGAAGTCACCCTGAACGGGGATCAGAACTGAACTGTTTTTAGAGATGGATCAGACGGCAGATACGGATATGGAGGGGAGAGTAGGAAGGGGGTGAAGCTCGACACCACGATGAGTACAACCTCTCAGGCAATGCCCCTGCTCCTCATGGGGTGAGGAACAGGGGCGAGGGCCGGAGATCAAGAGCTCCTTATTTGATAGTCAGCTTCTTACCTGCCAGGGTGTTGTTGCTCTCGTTGGCTTCGGTAACGACTGCGGTACGGTCTGCTATGGCGCCGATGGTGTATGAACCGGGCGCCATGGTTGATGGCACGACGAATGCGGCGCTGACCTTGCCGCTCGCACCCGCGGCCAGAACCGGGATGGCAACATCTCCCAGCAGGGTGTCGGTAACCGTAATGACAGTGTCAATGGAGAGGTAGAAGCTGAGGGTGCTGGCCGCCGCACTCCCCTTCCCCTGGTTCTTGACCGTGGCGGTGACGGTGATGCTCTTGCCGCGAGTGCCGCTTGCGGAGGCGGTAACGGCCGTAACCACGAGGTCCGGAAGGAGCGGCGCCAGGGTGATCACCTGGGTTACCTGGGCGGCGACCGGGAGTGAGACCGAGGCGGTTACCGGGGCAAAGTTGACGGCATCGGTGGGGGTGAAGAGCACGGAGAGCGCTTGCGTTCCGACAGTGGTGAGCAGTGCGCCGCCGGCCGGTGAGTAGACAAAGCCCCCCGGCACGCTGGCCGTGGCGTTCAACTGGGTGGCGGAGAGCAAACTCCCCGAAGTGAGTGCAGCCGGAACAGGCCAGGTGACAACCGGAGTTCCCCTGGTGATGGTGAAACTCCCGGTGGCGCTGCCGCTGTAGTTGGGGTCGGTGACCGTGGCGACCACACTGTAAATTCCGGCCATGGTGGGAACCGAGGCTCCGCCGTTGTAAGTGACGCTGACCGCCAATCCCGCCGGGGTGGTGCTGACGGTAACGCTCTTGGGCGTGCCATCATAGATCGTGCCGGCTGCCCCGAGAGTCACCGTAGCAGCGGCCCTGATCACCGACAGCGGGGCAGTTACGGTGACAGGAGCATAGGTGAGCATATCTGTCGGGGTGAAGAGTATCGACAGGGTCTTAACCCCGACAGGCAGCACCGTTCCGGCAGCCGGAGCATAGACGAAGCTGCCGGGGATGTTGGAGGTGGCGTTGAGCTGTGTGACCGAGAGCGGCGTGCCGTAGGTGATCGAGGACGGGGCGGCCCAGACGATGACCGGAACCAGCTTGGCGGTGACCGTGAGAGAGACCCCCGCTGTGGCCGCCACGTAATTGGCGGCATCGGTGGGGGTGAACGTCACGGAGAGCGCCTGGGCTCCCACAGTGGTGAGCAGCGTGCCGCTGACCGGCGAGTAAACAAAGCTCCCCGGCACGCTGGCCGTGGCGTTCAACTGGGTGGCAGAGAGAGTCGTTCCCTGATAGACCGCAGACGGGACAGGCCAGGTGACAACCGGTGTTCCCTTGGTAATGGTGAGACTCCCGGTTACGCTGCCGCTGTAGTTGGGGT
>CAIOGM010000016.1 GCA_903857795.1 uncultured Geobacter sp. | reverse complement strand
TCCCGGCGTCCCAGTTGTAGCCGCTGCCGCAGACATTCTGGGCCGTCGCCTGACACATGTCGCGTGTCGTCTCAAGGGTCGAACCCGCCGGGCAGACCGGAGCGGTGTAACTCTCCACACACTCCGTCGCCCCCACCGGACAGAACTCCCCCTGTGGGGTCCGGATACAGTTAGCCACCTCACCGGGATCGGCGGAGTAGCCGTTGTTGTTGAGATCCTGTCCGCACATGATGTTGCTGATGGCGTTGGGGTCAGGCGGCGGGGGCTCAGGCGGAGGAGGCGGCGGGGTAATGGTCGCGGGGTCGACGTAGGAGGTCGCGCAATCCAGCTTGCCGGGAAACTCCACGATCTGGGCGGTGCGTCCCCCGTCGAGACCGCTGTTCCAGACACCGTCACTCCCCATGACGACCGCCTGCGGCTCCTGCCCGGCATAAGCTCCGAAGGCCGGCCAGTTGGTGTAGGTGAGCGCGGAACCGTCAAGGAGAGTGAAGCCGGCAGGGCCGAACTCTTTCCAGGCATCGATATAGCTGCTCCGGGCCGATGTCGCCGCACCGAGGTAACTACCGTACCGTTTGAGCAGAAAGTCGAGAGTCTGCCGGCTGTCGATCCTCACCGGCCGGGCCTCGCCGTACTGCCCCAGTTCCAGCATCCGTTTGAGTGATGCGCTGTCCACCCCGGTCATGGCATATTCCCGGCTGATGTTCGCCGCAAAGTTGAAATAGCCGTCGGGTAGCGACTGTCTGCCGCTGACGGCGGACCTGGCGATGGCGTAGCTCTTGCCGTTGTACTCGGTAAAAAACGTCAGGGCATCGCCATAGCGGTACGTGGTCGCCATCGTGATGGTGTCCTGACAACTGACAACCGCCTCCACCGTGTTGACAATCCCGGTGAGGGAGAGCAGCAGCAGCGCATGGAGCAATGAGAAGAGTAGTGATAGCGCCGCGCGCAAGAGCATCCGTCTTACCTCGACTGCATGGGCTGTTTCCGGCCGCTGGAGCAGACATTATCCTTGCCCGCCAGCCGGAGTGTCTGGATGACCGAGGCCGCCTCGGCAAATTCATTGAGGCACTGACAGTCGATCATGAGCTCCTCGCCCGGCTCCACCGGACAGCTGTTGGCTATACACGTTTTGTAGAAGATGTCGTAGGAGATAGCGGGAACCCGCAGGTCGGTGACACTCCCCGAAGTGGTCACCTGGGTATCGCTTTTGGCTGTCCTGGTTTTGCAGGCGATTTCGCATTCCGCTGTCGGCTCACGTTGGGGGAGGTTGATGCTGCCGTCGGCCACGGTCCACCCCCCGGCGCCCAGACGCGGGTCCTTGAAGGTGAGTGACGAGGAGGTAGCGTCGGTTGATGACACCACCTGACCGAAGCGGGTCGCCACGTTGGAAAAGTCATACTGCTGCGAACCGCAGACATAGCTCCGTTTCTTTTGCCACCAGTCACGGCAGATCTTGTTGGTCCCCACCTGACCGGTAAAATCCTTGCAGGAGGGGAGCGGAGTGAATCCGGTGGGGGTGAAGTTCTGGGTGATCATAACCCCGTCGATCTCTTCCTGCTTCAAGCGACAGTCGGGATTGGTGGAAAGGTTGGCGCAGTCGTCCTGAACGGACTCGGTGTAGCTGTCTTCCTTAAAGTCGAAGAAATAGCTCCAGCCGAAGGTCGGCCACTGTGCCCCTCTGTCGGGGCAGGCCATCCCCACCTGGATGGAGGCGTCAAAGCCGTTGAGCACGCCGTCCACGGAGGCCGATGCGGTGGTACAACCCGGTCCCCCCAGGTTATTCATGGTGAAGGTGGCGGCCATGAGTTGACCGAGTTTGGCCGGGTCCGGTGCGCCGAGCAGCACACTCTGATAGGTGTGCCAGCCGTCACCCCCCGGATTATCGTTACAGTTATTATGCGCGGAGTTCGCACCGGACGGACCGGTGTCCAGGTACTGGAGCCGGTAGGTCACCTCATCCACCTTGTGTATACGGAGGTAGACCAGATGATCGGTGCAGAGCTGACCAAGGCCCGAGTCGTTGAAGGATCTGGTGGCAGTGTCCACTCGCCCGGCACGATCCATGGTGCAGGCGCTAACCTTCCCCTGGGCCTGGCGGGCCGCACCGGAGTTGGCGATCTGATAGTAAAAACTGCCGGGGTCGGACGACTGGGAGACCGCTGCGGAATCCCGGAGGGTGGTCAATTGGGTCCAGTTCGTGTAATACCCCTTCAGGGTCGCCACGGTGGGGGATGAGGCCAATGCCGCTACTTCGGTGGAAGCGGTTTGCGTCCTGGTGGTCACCTGTCCGTAGTAGGTGATGGTGGTGATATCGGTGGCCACGTTGGTAATGGTGAACGCCGTATCGCCGGCATGCATGGCAGTGACGATGCCACCCCCCAGATCCTTGAGGACGATGGCGCTGTTGACCCAGACCAGGTTACTGCCGCAACTGCTGTTGATGCAGTAGCACCCTCCCAGATCGGTGATGGAGGCCGGCGCCTCGGTCACCCGGCCGGCGGCATCGGAAGTCCAGAGGAAGTGGCGGCAGTTGCTCCAGCTTCCGGCGGCACAGGAGATGAAGCCGTTGGCGCAGACCCCCGAGATCAGCTCGGGGACGGTGTACACGTTGTCGATGGCGCCGTCGGCATCCAGATCCTGGCTGATGATGACCTGCTGCAGGTCGCCGCCGGCGGAGGGCTGGATGAACAGCTCCAGGAACTTGGCCGATGACGGCGCATTCAGGGTCGCCGTAAAACTCGTGGCGCCGTTCACCGTCTGCATGGGGTTGGCGGAATTGGTCATGGGCAACGAGATGTTGTTGTTGACGGCGCTCTTGCTGCCGAAACGGGATAGCACCGACCGGCCGGCATCCTGACCGGCGGCTGTCCCGTCCAGGGCCAGGGCGGTGGCACTCCCCAGCAGCGTGACTAGGGCCAGACTAGCTGCGGTACTTCTTGACCATCTCACGAATCGCATCCTCATAGCTCAGGCCGTCATCCACCAGCGCTTCGATTTCCGCGATCTCGCTGGCGTCCGACGTGAACACATAATAGGAGAAGGGATCAACAGCCAGCCTGCCGACGCCGATGCCGAAGGGGGTATCCATGAAAATTTCGGAATATTTCGGCTTATTGCTCTTGGTTGACTTGAGAATCCGCATGGTGAATTCATCATAGTCCAGGAGTTTTTCATCCAGCGCCTTCTCGAAGTCGGAGGACTCCAGAAAGAACTTGAAGGCCGAGTTGTTTCTGATGACATCCCCCACGCCGCCGAACAGCTTCATGTCCAGCACCGACTGCGTGATGATGGTGAAGCTGCCGAAATATTTCCGAGCCCGCCGGTACCCTTCCTCGATGACCTCCTTCAGCGTCGAACTCTCGCCAAGAAACTGCCAGGCCTCGTCGAAGACGATGAGTCGCTGATCGGACTTGTTGGAGAGATAGAGATCCTGGGTAACGGCGTTGATGACCTGAAGGGTGACGACCCGGAACAGCTCCTTGCGGGACTTGAGATGCTCCAACTCCAGCACCACGAACTCGTCGTTGGAGATATCCAGAGTGCTCCTGCCGTTGAAGAAGCGACCGAAGGAGCCGTCGCTCTTGAAATCGGCCAGGTTGAAGGCCAGCCGGGAGGCCGCCTCCAGGATCTCCCCCCGTTCCGACGAGTAGCTCTGAAAGTTAGCCAGGAACTCATGGATCGTGTCGATGTCGGCGTCGTTCCCCTCCTGCTGCCAGGCCCACCGGACCGCCTGTTTGATGAGGGTCATCTCCGTCTCGCTGGGGATGCTCTTGCCGGTGGAGAAGACCATCTGAGCCACGATGGGGGCGATGACGGGGATGTCGTACTCCGGGTCGATGATATCTCCCCACCCCCTGTTGCTGGAGCACCAGGTTGGACCTGTTCAGGTTAGGTGATAACGTGGCAGGCTGATAGGAAAATTATTGATTTCAGGGAGGCGAGAAGGAGCGAGAGGCGGTTTGACAATTCTTGCTAACGTAGCAATG
>CAIOGM010000015.1 GCA_903857795.1 uncultured Geobacter sp. | reverse complement strand
GAAAGCCTGCGTGATGTGCTCCTGTTCGCCCGCTTGAGTACCCCAAATGGGTAAGCCGATGCGTTTAGTACTGATTATCGAAAACTAACCGGGAGTAGTTGATAATCCTTTGACCTGAGTAGTTACCCCATGGTCGCATCGATATAGTGTGAGGCCGCTCATTGGCAGGGCGGCCTTTTTTTATGTGCGCCCGCCAGTAAACCCCCATCCCCTGGAAACCTCCTCCTGAACCGCCTCATCCTGAAAAATAAGAAATATCTTGATTTGATCTACGTCAAGGACATCCCTCACAAGGAAGCCGAAAATTGGGCGCTTTTTATGGCGTCACAGACGCCTGCTACTGTAGTCGGAGAGTCGGCAAGGTGCTCCTCCCTTCCCGGGAACCGGAAGGGCAAGCCAGGCCTCGGCGCCTCATTCGCCCTCCAGGGTGCCTCCCTGAAATGGTGAAAACGTGTGGCGACTGTGATCTCTGCCGGAAAGCCTGCCCGGTAATCCCAAAGGCAATTAACGTTGAGCGTATCACATAAATCGAACTACCACGCGGCCATAGGCCGCATACCAGAACAAGGAGGATAACCATGAAGATGAAACTGGCAGTTGCGGGATTTATCGCACTATCCCTGGTCGCGGCGGGGGGGCTCTACTATCAGAGCGCCGAAGCCACACCAAAAAAAGAGCCGGCTCTCCCCCTCGCCCCCAAGAAGATCACCCCCGTGAAGGTGGAGGAGTGCTTCGACTGCCATGACAAGGAGATCAAGCTGTTCCACAGCTCCGGCAGCCACGCCAAGGTCAACTGCGCCTACTGCCACGACGGCCTTGAGAAGCACCTGAAGAATCCCGGCCCTGAGACCCGTCCGGTCACCGATTTTTCCTGGGAATCCTGCGGTCAGTGCCACAAGGAGCAGTATGACTCCTTCATGAAGGAAGCCTTCCACCGCCCGGCCCGTGACGAGAAGTCGCAGCTCACCGGCCGCTCCCCCAACCCCTACTGGGACAAGCTGATGATGGGCCACGGTTTCACCAAAGAGCACAACACCACCCGAAGCCACAACAAGATGCTCATCGACCAGTTCGTGGTGGATCGGGCCTTCGGCGGCCGGTTCCAGGGGAAAAACGGCTGGGAATACATCTTCGGCAACGGCAAGGTGTTTGACGTCCTGGAAGACAAGTTCCCCAATGACACCGAGCACAAGCCCCGCATTCCCCAGAGCGCCGCAGCCGCCAATCCGGTCTGCCTCCAGTGCAAGACTCAGGACAATATCCTGAAGTGGGGCTACCTGGGAGATCCGGCAACTCTCAAGCAGGGGGCCACCTTTGCCCGGACCTCCAACGTGGTGGAAGTCGCCCGGAGCACCCAGTACGGCCTCAACTGCATCTTCTGCCATGACCCGCACTCCACCAAGCCCCGCATCGTCCGCGACGCCTTGATCCAGGCGCTTACCCGCCCCGAAGGGGATACCCTCTGGCACAAGGACCCCAACCGGACCAAGTTCAAAGTCTACACCATGGGGCTGCGTGGCTTTGACCGCAAGATTGCGATCCTGGAAAAATACGACACCAAGCTCCTCTGCGCCCAGTGTCACGTTGAGTACAACTGCAATGACGGCTATGACCCGAAAAACCCCGACACCTCCAAAAAAACGGTCGGCTACGACAGCCCGCTCACCAATCATTTCCCCTTCAAGGATGTCATGGGGCTCTACGATCACTACAAGAATCAAGTCGGCTTCCTTGATTTCAAGCACACCCTCACCGGCGGGCTCCTCTGGAAGGGGCAGCACCCCGAATCCGAGACGTATTACAACTCCACCCATGGCATGAAGGGGATCGGCTGCGACGCCTGCCATCTCCCCAAGCTGAAGGACGCCAAAGGGAAAGTCTACACCTCCCACTTCGCCGTGACCCCCAAGGTCCAACTCAAGGAGACCTGCCTCAAGTGTCATCCCGACTGGAGCGAGGATCAGGCCCGTTACGCCATCGACTCCATCCGCGCCCACTTCAAGGGGAAGATGCGCAAGGCCGAGTTCTGGCTGGACCGGCTCATCGACAAGATCGTGGAGGGGAAGAAGGCCGGTCTTGACGCGGAGACCATCAAGAAGGCCCAGGATCAGCACCTTAAGGCCCACATCCTCTGGGAGTACTGGACCGCCGAGAACTCTGATGGCTTCCACAATCCGACCCTGGCCCGGGAGTCTCTCACCAAGTCCGTTGACGAGTCCCAGGCCGGTATCAAGCTCGTTGATGACGCCCTGAAGGCCAAGACGGCCGCGGTTGCGCCGGCCAAGTAACGCTAGCGAGCCACGGTGAGTAACAACGCCCGTTCCGGTCTTCCGGGGCGGGCGTTGCTTTGATCCTGATTGTAACTATCCCTGCGGCCGTGATAAACTGCTCACGAACTTTCATCCTGTTCCCGGGAGGTTGTCATGACTCAGATCCGTCCCCCCGCCGTGGCCGGTGCCTTCTATCCGGCAGATCCCGCAACCCTGGCCCTCGAGGTCGACTCCCTCCTGGAAGAGGCCGGCCGGCTCCACCCGCCGGGTGATGACGAGCCGTTTCCCAAGGCGCTCATCGTCCCCCATGCCGGCTACATCTACTCCGGACCGGTGGCAGCCACTGCCTATATCCGGCTGCGTAAAGGGAGAGGACGGATCACGCGGGTGGTGCTCCTCGGTCCGGTCCACCGGGTAGCGGTGCGGGGGCTTGCGCTCCCTGAAGCCTCGGCCTTTGCGACCCCTCTGGGAACGATCCTCCTGGATGGGGAAGCCCGCAACCTCCTGGCCGGAGTTCCCCAGGTGACCGTGAGCGGGCCGGCCCACGCCCTGGAACATTCTCTTGAGGTGCAACTCCCCTTCCTGCAGCGGCTGTTGGGGGAGTTCACCCTCATCCCCCTGGCGGTGGGAGACGCCTCGCCCGAGGCGGTGGCTCAGGTGCTGGAGCGGCTCTGGGGGGGAGCGGAGACCCTCATCGTCATCAGCTCCGACCTCTCCCACTATCTCCCCTACGACACAGCCCGGCGGATGGACGGTGAGAGTGTCCGGGATCTCCTGGAGCTCAAGTTGCTCTCCTCCCACGAACAGGCGTGCGGTGCGACGCCGGTCAACGGCCTCATCGCCCTGGCCCGGAGGAGGGGGCTGATTCCTCGGCTCATGGACCAGCGCAACTCCGGCGATACCGCCGGCGACAGAGGGAGGGTGGTGGGGTACGCTTCCCTCGCCTTCTATGAGGAGGCTTCCCATGAGTGAAGAGCGCGGTAACATCATGCTGGCCATCGCCCGGGCGGCCATCGCCTCCCGGCTGGGGCGGTCTGGAATCGTGGACGAGAGTGCTCCGTGGCTGGCCGAACCGGGGGCCTGCTTTGTGACCCTCACCCTTCACGGGGAGCTGCGGGGGTGCATCGGGAGCCTGGAGCCGTACCGGTCGCTGCTCATGGACCTGAAAGAGAACGCCCTGGCCGCCGCCTTTCGCGACCCCCGCTTTCCCCCCTTGGGGGAACGGGAGCTGACCAGCGTCCGGGTGGAGCTGTCGCTCCTCTCCCCCGTCAGCCCCATTTCCTTCAGGGACGAGGCCGACGCCCTGGCCCAGCTCCGTCCCGGCGTGGACGGGGTGATCCTGGAGTATGGCCGCAATCGCGGCACCTTCCTCCCCCAGGTCTGGGAACAGCTCCCTCTCCCCAGGGAGTTCTTCGCCCACCTCAAGCGTAAGGCGGGGCTTTCTCCTGATTTCTGGGCCGATGGGCTCCGGCTCTCCCGCTACACCGTGGAGAAGTTCAAGGAGCCCGACCCGAGGGGAACCGCGCCGTGAGCGGCCGGCACGTGGCCCGCTACTGGCGACGCGGAGACGATGGCGCCATCGTCTGTGAGCTCTGCCCCCGAGAGTGCCGGCTGACCCGGGATGAGCAGCGGGGGCTCTGTTACGTCCGGCAGCGACAGGGGAACGAGCTGATCCAGAGCACCTGGGGGCGTTCCTCCGGTTTCTGTATCGACCCCATCGAGAAGAAGCCGCTCAATCACTTCTTCCCCGGCAGCAGTGTCCTCTCCTTCGGCACCGCCGGCTGCAACCTCTCCTGTCTCTTCTGCCAGAACGCGGAGTTGAGCCACGCCCGGGAATCCGACCGGCTCCTGGAGGAGGCCCCCCCCGAGGCCATCGCTCATGCGGCACGAAAGTACCGCTGCCGCAGTGTCGCCTTCACCTACAACGACCCGGTAGTCTTTGCCGAGTACGCCATGGAGACGGCCGACCACTGCCGGAAGCTGGGGATTCTCACCGTGGCGGTCACCGCCGGCTACATGAGCCCAGAGGCGCGCCGCGATTTCTACGGCCGGATGGATGCCGCCAACGTGGATCTGAAAGGGTTCTCCGACCGGTTCTACCGGGAATTGACCGGCGCCCGGCTCCAGCCGGTGCTGGATACCCTCCGCTATATCCGCCATGAGAGCTCCACCTGGCTGGAGATCACCACCCTCCTGATCCCGGGACAGAACGACTCCGACGAGGAGCTGACCCTCCTCTGCCGCTGGATCGCCACGGAGCTGGGGCCGGAGGTTCCGCTCCACTTCTCGGCATTTCATCCGGCCCACAAGCTGCTGGGCGTTCCTCCCACCCCTTTCGCCACCCTGACGCGGGCGCGGGAGATCGGCCGTCGGGCCGGGCTCCACTACGTCTATACCGGCAATGTTCATGACCCCGACGGGGACACCACCTTCTGTCCGGCCTGCGGTGAGGCGCTCATCGTCCGTGACTGGTATGAGATCAGGAAGTACCGGCTGACACCGGAGGGGCGCTGTCCGGGCTGCGGAGGTGAAATAGCCGGTCGGTTCGGCGCTGCTGCCGGTGACTTCGGCAACCGCCGGATGCCGGTTGAGGTGGGGTAGGTAGAGCGGTGGTCAGCGCTCTTGATCGGGGCGGACAGTACATAAAACGGGCGGCCATTACTGGTCGCCCGTCTTACGTTCAGAGATCAGGATCAGCGGTTCCTACCGCTGGACCCCTTTTCCCGTGAGCCGCTCCAGCGCCTCGCGGTACTTGGCGGCGGTCTTCTCGATGATCTCGGCGGGGAGAGGGGGGGCCGGAGCGGACTTGTCCCAATCCAGGGTCTCCAGGTAGTCGCGGAGGAACTGCTTGTCGAAGGAGGGCTGCGCCCCACCGGGCTGGTACTGATCCTTGGGCCAGAAGCGGCTGGAGTCGGGGGTCATGCATTCGTCGATGATGATCAGCTCCCCGTCAAAGATCCCGTACTCGAACTTGGTGTCGGCGATGATGATCCCTTTTTCGGCGGCGATGTCCCGTGCCCGGCTGTAGATTTGCAGGGTCACGTCCCTGACCTGCCGGGCCAGCTCCACTCCGCAGAGCTCGGCCATCTTCTCAAAGGGGATGTTCTCGTCATGGGTCCCCAGCTCCGCCTTGGTGGAGGGGGTGAAGAGCGGCTCGGGAAGCTGATCCGACTCTTTGAGCCCGGCGGGAAGGGGGATGCCGCAGATGGCGCCGGTGGCCTGGTAATCCTTCCAGCCGGAGCCGGAGAGATACCCCCGGACGATGCACTCCGCCGGCAACGGCTTGGCCTTCTTCACCAGCATGGAGCGCCCCTTGAGGAGCTCCGCATACTTCTGGCAGGCGGGGGGGAAGTCGGCCACATCGGTGGAGATGATATGGTTGGGGATGATCCCCTCCATCTGGCGGAACCAGAAGGCCGATATCTGGTTCAGCACATGTCCCTTGTCCGGGATTCCTTCGTTCATGATCACGTCGAAGGCGGAGATCCTGTCGGAGGTAACGATGAGGAGCGTCTCCCCAAGGTCATAGATGTCGCGAACTTTGCCGCGTGCGGCAAGGGTAAGGTCCGGGAAATTGGTCTCAAGCACCAGTGACATACAGGCTCCTGTAAGGATGTTCTAGGTTCTGGGTTCTGGGTTCTAAGTTCTAGGTTCTAGGTTCTAGGTTCTAGGTCTTTAAACGTAGAACATAGAACTTAGAACTGTATCCAACAGATTTTATTCCGCCGCCAGGGCCGGGTTGATGGTGATCTTGGCCTTTTCTCTCAACCCCTTCAGCCAGGCGGTGATGGCCTCTTCCTGCATCTTGGGAAGGAGCTTGCCCCGGATGCTCTCCTTCTGTGCGGCAAACTGCTCCTTGGGCGCCTCGATACGGCTCTTCAGCTTGATCATGTACCAACTGCCGTTCACCGTGAACGGGGTCGGAGCAACCGGGGCGGCGGTGGTCAGCTTGAAGGCGGCGTCCACCACGTCGCGGGAGGGGCCGATCTTGGGAACCGCGGGATCTTTGTAGAGGAACGGGCCGCTCTCCTGGAGTTTGTAGCTGCCGGCCCCCTTGGTCACCTGAGCGATGGCCTCTTCCGCCTTCTTCTTGGCCAGCTCCTTGGCCTTATCCTTGCGGGCCAGCTCTTCCACCCGTTTCCGGACCTCCGCCAGTGGGGGAACCGCAGCCGGTCTCTTCTCTTTCAGTTTCAGCAGGTAGATCCCCTTGGTCGTCTCAACCGGACCGCCCAGCTCGCCGCTCTTAACCATGAAGGCGCGGCTGATCACCTCGGACTCTCCGGCGAATGCCGGTGGGGGGCTCTTAAGGGAGAAGAGAGGAGTGTCTGCGCTCTTTACCTTCAGGGAGTCAGCCGCAGCCGTCAGATCCCCCCCTTTGGAAAACTTGTTGACCGCTTCGGCCGCCTTCTCGTAGGCGAGCTTGGCGCTCTTGTCGGCGACGCCGTCCTTCTTGACCTGCTCTTTGACCTCGGCGTAGGGGAGAATCCCCCCTTTACCCTGGTACCGGTCAATATGTTTCTGATAGAAGCCGTTGGCCTCCTCCTCGGAGAGGGTTACCGCGCCGCTGTAGGCGGCCGGGTTGATGATGAGGTAGCTGATGCTCACCTGCTCCTGGCTACGGAACTCCTCCTGGTGGCTCTGCAGATACGCTTGAAGATCCTGGTCGGTCAGCTTGACCTCCTTCTCCAGCTCGGCCGGAGAGAAGGAGACGAAGGAGAGCTCTACCCGGTCGTTATCCTGCCTGAACTGTTTGAAGAGCTGATCGTCGGTGACCTTGACCTCCCCCTTGATCTTCTCCTGGGCTTTCTTGATGAGAAGCTCTTCCTTCTCTGCCTCCTCGAAGGCCGCAGGGGTCATCCGCTGGGACTTGAGGAGCTGCTGGTACTGGTCGAAGTTGAAGACACCGTCCTTCTGGAATGCAGGAACCGCGGCGACAGCCTTGACGACCTCCTCTCTGGAGACCGATAACCCCATGTTTCCGGCTTCATGTTTGACCAGGGCCTGGTTGATGAGGTTGTCCACGGCGCTCTTCTTGATGCCGTACTGTTTTTCCATCTCCGGGGTGACGGCGCCGAGCATCTGCTGGAACATTCCTCTGATCCGCTGGTAGCTCTGCTGATACTCCTCATAGCTGATCTTGGTTCTGTCAACCTTGATGGCGTACCCTGTGCTTCCTTTGAGGCCGCTGTCTCCCTTACCCCAGACAAGAAAGATGGTGCCGACGAAGGAGAGGACGATGACGCCGAATACTATCTTGATGATGACCGACTGCTTGTATTTCCTCATTATTCCGAGCATTTCGTGGGGACTCCTTTGTTCGTGCCTGTGTAGATGGATTTTAATTCAGCGGGCCGTCATACTAATATAACCTGCGACCAAAATGCAACAATTGATTGAACCGGCTGACAAAAAAAGGGTTTTCTTCCTTGCATCCGGATAGGGTTTTTGTTAGCATTCGATGTTTCGCGCCGGAGCGGCCTCCGCTCACCTTCCCGAGATCGTCACGGAGAGCAGTGGGTCACGGGATCTGCAGCGCTTCCGGAAGAGTTTCCCGCTTTTCTACCATGCCAAGGAGCAGTCATGCTTAAGATATTCGATTACATATTCGGGATGTTTTCCAACGATCTGGGGATCGACCTGGGAACGGCCAGCACCCTCGTCTACCTGAAGGGGAAGGGGATCGTGGTGAGCGAGCCGTCCGTGGTGGCGGTGCAGATGCTGAGCAACGGCCAGAAGAGGGTTCTCGCCGTGGGGATGGAGGCCAAGAAGATGCTGGGTCGGACCCCGGGGAGTATCCAGGCTATCCGTCCCATGAAGGATGGGGTCATCGCCGACTTCGACATCACCGAGGAGATGCTCCGTTACTTCATCCACAAGGTCCACAACCGCAAGACCCTCGTTCGTCCCCGGATCGTCATCTGTGTCCCTTCGGGAATCACCCAGGTGGAGAAGCGGGCGGTGAAGGAGTCGGCGGAGTCGGCTGGCGCCCGGGAGGTCTATCTCATCGAGGAGCCCATGGCCGCGGCCATCGGCGCCGGACTCCCCATCACCGAGGCCTCGGGGAACATGATCGTCGACATCGGCGGCGGCACCACCGAGGTGGCGGTCATCTCCCTGGCGGGGATCGTCTACGCCAAGTCGGTCAGGGTAGGGGGGGACAAGATCGATGAGGCCATCGTCCAGTTTATCAAGCGGAAATACAACCTCCTCATCGGCGACCAGAAGGCCGAGCAGATCAAGATCCAGGTGGGGGAGGCGTTCCCCAGCGAAGAGATCCGGACCATGGAGGTCAAGGGGCGCGACCTGGTGACCGGCATCCCCAAGACCCAGCTGATCAACTCCGAAGAGATCCGCGACGCGATCTCCGATCAGGTTAATGCCATCGTCGAGGCGGTGAAGGTCTGCCTGGAACGGACCCCGCCGGAGTTGGCGGCTGACATCATCGACCGGGGGATCTTCCTGGCCGGAGGGGGTGCGCTCCTGCGCAACCTGGATGTTCTGCTGCGGGAGAAGACCGGGCTGCCGATCTTTATCGCCGAGGATCCTCTCTCCTGTGTGGCTCTCGGTTCGGGTAAGGTCCTGGACGAGCTGAACCTGCTGCGCAACGTGGCGGTGAGCTCCTGATATGGACGGTGAGATCATCAGGCAGCTGAGGGCGACGGCGGAGGTCATGGAAGGGATCGAGCGGGAGATGACCCCGCGGATCGCCGAGACGGTGACGCTCCTGGCCACCGCGTTTCGCAACGGCAACAAGCTGCTGGTCATGGGTAATGGCGGTTCCGCGGCGGACGCCCAGCATCTGGCGGCGGAGATCGTCGGCCGCTTCAAGATGGAGCGGCGCGCCCTTCCCGCGGTAGCGCTCACCACCGACAGCTCCATCCTCACCGCCATCGGCAACGATTACGGCTTCGACGCCGTCTTCAGCCGGCAGGTTGAGGCGCTGGCCGTGCCAGGCGACTTGGTCATCGGGATCTCCACCAGCGGCAACTCCCGCAATGTCCTCTCCGCCCTGGAGCTGGCGAAAAGCCGTGGCTGCACAACCGTGGGGCTTCTGGGGCGGGACGGCGGGGCCATCGCCGGGATGGTCGACCTCCCCCTGGTGGTCCCCTCCAGTGAGACCCCGCGGATTCAGGAAGGGCATATCACCATCATCCATATCATCTGCGACCTGCTGGAGCGGGAGCTGTTCGGCGATGCCGACTGCGGGGCCGGAGGGTGCCGCGGGTGACCGGGGCCGGTCGGCCGGCGCTCTTTCTCGACCGGGACGGCACCATCAACGTGGATCACGGCTATGTCTTTCGGGTCGAAGAGTTTGACTTCATCCCCGGGGCGCCCGAGGCGATCAGGAGGGCGAAAGAGGCCGGGTATCTGGTCATCGTCGTCACCAACCAGGCCGGCGTCGCCCGGGGACTCTACACCGAGGCGGATATTCATGAGCTTCACCGTCACCTGGACCGGGAGTTGGCGCGGTATGGCGGGGTAATCGACGCCTATTACTACTGCCCCCATCACCCCGACAGAGGCAACGAGCCGTACCGACGGGAGTGCGCTTGCCGCAAACCGCTCCCCGGCATGCTCCTGCAGGCCGCCATCGACCTGGACCTGGACTTGGGACGCTCGTTCCTGGTGGGGGACAAACGCTCGGACCTGGAGGCGGGAATTGCCGCTGGCTGCAGAGCGATCCTGGTCGCTACCGGTTACGGGGCTGACCAGGAGGACGTTGCGCCGGAAGTCTTGCGGGTAGCCGACCTGGCGGCCGCCGTCGACCTGATACTCTCTCTCTAAGGTTTCACCCACTCCTCGTAACGAAAGGTCATGACATGAAACAGGGAATCACCAAGGGGATCATCCTGGCCGGGGGGGCCGGCAGCCGGCTCTACCCGTTGACGCTGGTGGCCAGCAAGCAGCTCCAGCCGGTCTACGACAAGCCGATGATCTACTATCCTCTGGCCACCCTGATGATGGCCGGCATCAACGACATTCTCATCATCTCCACCCCCCATGATACGCCGCGCTTTCAGGCGCTCCTGGGGGACGGCTCCCGGTGGGGGATCACCCTCACCTACAAGGTGCAACCGGAACCGAACGGGATCGCCCAGGCGTTCCTGGTGGGTGAGGAGTTCATCGGCGATCAGTCGGTCTGCCTCCTCCTGGGAGATAATATCTTCTACGGCAAGATGGAGCTGGACCGGATCGTGGCCGATTTCGACGGCGGTGCGCGGATCTTCGGCTACTACGTCACCGACCCGGAACGGTACGGGGTGGTGGAGTTCGACGCCGCCGGAAGGGCGGTGGGTATCGAGGAGAAGCCGGCGAAACCAAAGACCAATTATGCCGTTCCCGGCCTCTACCTCTACGATAACCGGGTGGTGGAGATCGCCCGGAGCATGAAGCCCTCTCCCCGGGGGGAGCTGGAGATCACCGATGTGAACCTGGAGTACCTCCGTCGCGGGGAGCTGAGTGTGGAGAAGCTGGGGCGTGGCATCGCCTGGCTGGATACGGGAACCCACCAGAGTCTCCTGGAGGCGAGCCACTTTATCGGCACTCTTGAGGCGCGGCAGGGGCTGAAGATCGCCTGCCTGGAGGAGGTGGCCCTCAGGATGGGGTTCATCGACTGCCCCAAGATGCTGGAGGTCATCGGGGAGACACCTAACTCCAGCTACCGGGAGTATCTCCTCCGTGTCTACAACGAGACCACCCTCTGCGGGCCGGAAGGGAACAGTTTTGCCGATTAGGGACAGATCATGCCGGAACTGTTCAATAAATACCGGGTACAACTGCTGGTGGGGGTCGCCCTCTTCGCTGCGTTGATCTTTTACTCCCTCAACCTCCGACGCCATGACACTACCACCCCTTTTGAACGGCTCTTCCTGACGGTGACCTCGCCGGTGACGGGCTCCATCACGGCGGTGAACGATGCGTTTCGCTCACTCTGGGAAGGGTATATCTCCCTCACCGGGGTGACGGAGGAGAATCGGCGGATGCTCCGGACCATCAAGCTCCAGAATGAGCGGCTCATCCGGGGGAACGAGGCGCTCCTGGAGAACGAGCGGCTCAGGGCGCTCCTGGAGATGAAGGGGCGTCTCTCCGAGTCGTCGGTGGCGGTCTCGGTCATTGCCGAGGAGGGGGCGCCCTGGTTCCGGACGGTGATCATCAATCGCGGCTCTCAGGAAGGGGTCCGCGAGGGGGCGCCGGTGGTGGCGGTCGACGGGGTGGTGGGACAGGTGATCAAGAGCGGGGCAACCAGCTCCAAGGTCCTGCTCCTCACCGATCATGCCAGCGCCATGGCGGCCACCATCCAGAGGTCACGGGCCCGGGGGGTGGTGAAGGGGAAGGGGGGGGATCTCTGTTCCCTGGAGTTCGCCAGCCGCCAGGATGACATCAGGCTGGGGGATCTCGTCATCACCTCCGGGATCGGCGGGATCTATCCCAAGGGGATTCCCATCGGTGAGGTCACCATGGTCAAGAAGGGGGAGTACGGGATATTCCAGACGGTTACGGTCCGACCCATGGTTAACCTCTCCCGCCTGGAAGAGCTCCTGGTGATGGTCCCCCTTCCCAAATGATCAGGACTGCGCGCTTCATCTTCTCCCTGGCTGCGGCTCTCCTGCTGCAGGTGTCGTTCTTTCCCGCCTGGCTTACCTCGCCGTTCGTGCCGAATCTTACCCTCTTCTTCGTCGTTCATCTGGGCTTAAGGGAACCGTTCAGCTGGTCCAACTGCCTGGCGGCGTTTCTCATCGGCCTCCTCCAGGACTGTTTCAGCGGCGGCTCCTTCGGCCTTCATGGGGTCATCTACCTCTCCGTCTATCTCCTGTTGAAGCAGACCTCGGAACGGCTTTATACCGACAACAACCTGCTCATCGTCATCGGGGTCTTTCTGGGGATGATCCTCGACGGAATCATGACCTTCGTGCTGCTCCTCCTCTTCTCCGCGGCGGACGGCATCTATCTGCCGCTCTTTAGCGGGCTCATCCCCCACGCACTCATGAGCGCGTTGGCGGCCCTGGTTCTAGTCAGGGTGACGCCGGGATCCTCCCAGGGGTATGCGCGATGAAAGGGCAGCGCTTCGTCCGAGAGGTTCCCCGACTGGGGCAAAACCTCCTCCGGCTCTCCCTGGGGGTCACCGTCATTTTCTTCATACTCCTCATGAGACTCTGGTATCTGCAGATAATCAAGGCGGAAGATTACCAGAATCTCTCCGAGAACAACCGGTTGCGCCTGGTGCCGGTGGCCGCCCCCCGCGGCACCTTCCGGGACCGCAACGGCAAGCTGCTGATCTGGAACCAGCCGTCGTTCAGCGTGGTCCTCTTCAAGCAGGATGTGAAGGATAAGGATCAGCTCCTGGGTCAGCTGATCAGCTACCTCAATCTGGATCGGGACGAGCTGTACGAACGGTGGGACAAGAGCCGGGGAAGGGCTAGATATTATCCCATAACTATCGCTTCCGGGATCACCCAGGACCAGTTGGAGTACCTGGAGGAGAATCTCCTCGCCCTTCCGGGGGTGGATCTGCAGATAAAACCGGTCCGGGAGTACGCCGATAGCGGCATGGCGGTCCATTTGGTCGGCTACATCGGAGAGATCAGCGAACAGGATCTGGCAAAGCCGGAGTTCGGCCGGTACAACTCGGGTGATTACATCGGCAAGAGCGGCCTGGAACGGGTCTGGGAGCGAGAGCTTCATGGCAAGGACGGCGGTCGGCAGATCGAGGTCGATGCGCGGGGGAGGGTCTTGAGGACGGTGGCGGAGAGTACCCCGGCTAACGGCAACAGCCTGCTCCTGACCATCGATTCGGTACTTCAGGAGCGGGCGGAAAAGGCTCTCGGCGCCAAGGCCGGGGCCGCGGTGGCCCTGGATGTGCGGAGCGGGGAGGTTCTGGTCTTTGCCAGCAGTCCAAAATTCGATCCACAGCTCTTTGCCGGCCGGATCCCGAAGAAGGTCTGGGACGGCTATCTGGAGGATGAGCGGCGCCCGCTCACCGACAAGGTCCTGACCGGGCAGTACCCCCCCGGCTCCACCTTCAAGATCATCACGGCCCTGGCCGGACTGGAGGAGGGGCTCATCGACGAGCATACCACGGTCAGCTGCAACGGCTCCTACACCCTGGGGAACCGGACCTTCCACTGCTGGCAGAAGCACGGTCATGGTCAGGTCAACCTGAAGCTGGCGCTGAAGCAGTCGTGCGATGTCTATTTTTACCATCTGGCGGACCGGCTCGGGATCGACCGGATCGCGGCTTACGCTCGCAAATACGGGCTCGGCGTCCCCACCGGTATCGGGCTGGAGCACGAGAAGCCGGGGCTGATCCCCTCCACCGCCTGGAAGGAGAAGAAGTACCGGCAAAAGTGGGTGCGTGGCGAGACGATCCCGGTGGGGATCGGCCAGGGGTACGTGCTGACGACCCCCCTGCAGCTCGCCTCCATGACCGCGGCCGTGGCCAACGGCGGGACCATCTACCGCCCCTTCGTGGTCAAGAAAGTGGTGGATCAGGAGGGGAAGGTGCTGCAGGAGTTCAAGCCGGAGGTTCTCGGCAAC
The DNA here is from genome assembly GCA_903857795.1 of uncultured Geobacter sp. GTDB lineage: Bacteria > Desulfobacterota > Desulfuromonadia > Geobacterales > CAIOGM01 > CAIOGM01. The sequence goes on along the minus strand of CAIOGM010000015.1, from coordinate 2,909 downwards.
GCCGGGGTCTCCCGGCGGAGTCTGGAGCTGGTGAAGAGCGCTCTTCAGGCGGTTGTGAATGAACCGGGGGGGACCGGCGCCACGGCCCGATTGGCCGAGGTGAAGGTCGGCGGCAAGACGGGCACCTCTCAGGTCGTCAAGCTCCGGACCGGTAAGGGGAACCCCTACCGGTTCCGGGACCACGCCCTGTTTGTCGCCTTCGCCCCGGTGGAGAACCCGGAGATCGCCGTGGCGGTGGTGGTGGAGCATGGGGAGCATGGCGGTTCGGCTGCGGCGCCGGTGGCCGGCGCGATCCTGCGGGCCTACTTCGAAGGGAAGGGGGTCATCAAGAAGCCGGTGACCAGACAGGAGCGGTACAGTTCCGGCCGGGCCGGTGCCGGTGATGAACCGGAACAGGGGAGCGCCACGGGAGATTGACCCTTAAATCTGAAAACGGGAATTGAACCACGGAGACACGGAGAACTTCAAGGAGAAAATCGGATCTATGGTTTTCACCAAAAAGTTTGGCCTTGCGGGGCTACGTATGGAGTTATAATTGTTTGTCATTTTGCAGATGAGTTTCTCTCCGTGCCTCTGTGCCTCCGTGGTGGACTGTATTTATCTTGGAAACGGCAGTTCGAATAACACGGAGCAACCGAGAAATCAAGACCTTGCATCGGGAGAGTGTTTATTCAAAAAGGTGAGTCATTGAAATGATTTTCTCAATGAATTCCGCCTGGATTTCACTTCGTTGCTCAGTAGCTCCGTGTTTCAAATGCTTTTTTCAGGTTCATAGGTCAGAAAGCTGTTTCCCACAGAGACCCCAGAGAGAATGATGTTGACCATGAGCCGAATCCGAGGGGGAGACAACCGATGCCGATGATCGACCGGCGGCTTTTTACCAACTTCGATTGGCCTCTTATCGGCCTGACCCTGGTCATCGCCACCATCGGGGTGGTCAATATCTTTAGCGCCACCGCCTCCTACACCGGGAGCGGTACCGCGTACTATCTGAAACAGCTCTACTGGATCCTGACCGGTCTGGGGTTGGTGCTGATGGTCACCAGTGTGGACTACCATCTCCTGGAGGATGTTGCCTACTGGGTCTACGGCCTGGTGCTCTTCCTGCTCCTGCTCGTCCTCGTCGCCGGCAAGACCTCCATGGGGGCGACCCGCTGGCTGCATCTGGGGTTCTTCTCCCTCCAACCGTCCGAGCCGATGAAGATCGTCATCATCATTGTCTTTGCCCGGTTCTTCTCCCGGCACGGGGGGCAGGGGGGGCTGGGGGTGAAGGAACTGGGGGTGCCGCTGATCATGGTCGGGTTGCCGGCGCTCCTGATCATGAAGCAGCCCGATTTGGGAACCGCCATCCTGGTTCTCCTCATCGCCGGTTCCCTGCTGTCCGCCGTGGGGGTCAGGCTCTCCGCCCTGATCATCGGTCTGGTGGCGGCGGTACCGGTCATCTTCGTCGGCTGGGAGTACTATTTGCGGGAGTACCAGAAGAACCGGATCCTCGACTTTCTCAACCCGGAGCGGTCGCGGCTGGGGAGCGGTTATCACATCATCCAGAGCAAGATCGCGGTCGGTTCAGGGGGCTTCTTCGGAAAAGGGTATCTCAAGGGGACTCAGACCCAGCTCCGGTTCCTCCCGGAGCAGCATACCGACTTCGCCTTCTCCGTCTTCTCGGAAGAGTGGGGGTTCCTGGGGTGTCTCGTGGTGCTGGGGCTCTATCTCTGTCTTATCCTCTGGGGATTGCAGATCGCTTCCCGCTGCAACGACCGGTTTGGCACCCTGCTGGCCGTGGGGGTTACCGCCATGCTCTTCTGGCACATTTCCATCAACATCGGTATGGTCATCGGGCTCTTCCCGGTGGTGGGGGTGCCGCTCCCCTTCTTCTCCTACGGGGGAACCTCCATGGTCACCTCCATGACCGGCGTGGCGCTTTTACTCAACATCAGCATGCGGAGGTTCATGTTCTCGGCCAACTGAGTCTATTATTCATCAGGAATTCCCGGACTGCGAGGAAACAATATGAAACGTAAACCTGAACGAAAACTTATTACCTTCGACTGGGCCATGAAACGTCTACTGCGTAGCAAGGCTAATTTTGAAATCCTGGAAGGATTTTTGAGTGAGCTGCTGAACGAGGACATTGTCATCCTGGAATTACTGGAAAGCGAAAGTAACAAGGAGAGCTTCGTCGATAAATATAATCGGGTCGACCTGAAGGTGAAAAACAGCTCCGGTGAGATCATCATCATTGAAATCCAGCACGAACGTGAGTATGACTACCTGCAACGCATGCTGTACGGCGCATCCCGCGCCATCACCGAGCATCTCAATGCAGGAGATAAATTTTCCGCTCTGGTAAAGGTCATTTCCGTTAACATCCTTTACTTCGACCTGGGGCACGGCAGCGACTACATTTATCGTGGTGCCACCAGTTTTACCGGTATTCATAACCACGACATGCTACAACTCAATCGCAGGCAGCAACAGCTGTACGGCAAGGAGCACATTGATCAGCTGTTTCCCGAATACTACCTGATCAGGATCAATAATTTTAACGATGTGGCGACTAATTCCCTTGATGAATGGATCTACTTTCTCAAAAACGAAGAGATCAAGGATAACTTCAAAGCCAAGGGTATACAGAAAGCAAAAAAGGCGTTTTCCGTAATGAATATGTCCGAAAACGAGCGTTTGGCGTATGATCGTTATCAGTATGAGTTGAGCTATCAAGCGAGCATTGTAGAATCAAACTATGGGCTGGGTCGCTTGGAAGGCTGGGAGGAAGGCCGAGAGAAGGGAATGGAGGAAGGCCGAGAGAAGGGAATGGAGGAAGGCCGAGAGAAGGGAATGGAGGAAGGCCGAGAGAAGGGAATGGAGGAAGGCCGAGAGAAGGGAATGGAGGAAGGGAAAGAAAAAGG
>CAIOGM010000014.1 GCA_903857795.1 uncultured Geobacter sp. | reverse complement strand
TTGGCCAGCGGGGTGTAGAGCTGGTTGAGGTTGCCGGCGTCGAACATCGTCTGACGGGTGCCGAACAGGGTTGAGGAAGAGTTGGCGGCGAAGGTCGCCGGGTTGTTGATGGCGCGGGGCTGACCGGCTACCCTGGTGCGACCGGTGTAACGCGGCCCTTTGACGGCGTGGTGCGAGTTGTTGGCGGTGTCGAACTGGTTGTTGACGTTGATGACGCCGGGGCGCTGCATCTTGTCATAGCGGTTGGAGATGGTGTCGCCGAAGGGGTTGGTGGCGGAAGCGGTCTTGCCAGCGGCGTTGAGCCCCTTGACGTTGATGTAAGCCTGAATCTGCACGCTCATGGGCGAAGTTGCACCTGTGCCGGAGTGGCAGCTCATGCAGAAGTTGTCCATGTTGCTGTGGTTCGGGGTAGCCGGGTTCCAGACGTAGTCGGAATCGTCCACGCAGTTACGCAGATGGGTGGTGGCGTCGGTCATATGCTTGGTGAAGTCGATGACGACGTTGCCGTTGGAGATTTTGCCTTCCAGGTGACAGGCTGCGCAGTGAGCGTTGTCAAGATCGACGCCGGTCACGTGATGCGACCACTTGCCGAACTCCTGGGTGATGGAACGGACGCCGTTGTTGTTATCAGCTACCAGACCAGGTACGGACTGGGCAACGCTGTGGCAGTCAACACAACCGGCTACGGTCATGGTGGCAAACGGTACGATGCTGTGAGCGTCGGCGGTGCCTGAAGGGGTGTGGCAGACGTTACAATTCTTGTTGGGAACAGGTACGGCGTGGGGAATGGCGAAGGCGCCGTTGTGGCACTGGGTACAGAAGACCGTGCCATTGCGCATGCCGTTCACGCGACCGATAGCAGCGGACGATATTACAGTAAATGTGCTGGGATCAACCGTGCTGTCGTGGGTCTGGAAGCTGTGTGCCTGGTTGCCGTCCGGGTTGTGGCATGCTTCGCAGGAAGCATAAGCGTTATGCGAGTGGATGGAACCAGCGTAGGCAACAGCCTGCGGCCAGCCGGTGTGGCAGGAGAGGCAGAGGTTGGAAGCGGCAAGCCCCTCGCCGGTGACATTGATGGTGGCAGTGTTGCTGCTGGTGATCGCGCCTTTGGTCATGGTCAGGGTGACCGTGTAGAGACCAGGCTCAACTGCGGAAAATTTGGTGGTCATTGCGCTGGTGTTGGATGCGGTGCCGCTGGTTGTGGTGAGGACGCCGCCGGTCGATACGGCATAGGTGTAACCGACTGAAGTTCCGACGGGGTAGATGGTGCTGGCGCCGCCGCTGATGGTCAGCTGAGTATTGGCAACCGCCGTCTTGGGGGTGAGGCCCAGGTTGGCGTTCAGTCTGACAGCAGGAACGTCCTGCTTGAAGTAGACGGAGAGAGTCTGAACGCTCCCGCTTAACGGTGCAACGTAGGACCAGGGTCCGGTGCCTGAAGGCGTTACGGTGTTCACCGGGCCGCTGCCGGTCCTGAGGGTTACCTTGTCCAGCGTGAAACCGCTCACAGCCGTGATGACGTAGGTCGGGTTGGTCAGGGCAGTGTAATTCTTGCTGCCGCTGGGGGTGATGGTACCTGAACCGGAACCGGTCAGGACTGCCGAACTGACGATCCCGGCGCAAGCCAGCACCGGCAGGAGCAGGACGGTCATGAGTGCTAGTGCAAATCTTTTAATCATTTTTTATCTCCTGGAAAGTCGTATTAGTGAAAATACGTGGAAATTGTAGCTACTGTGATCTGTCTGCAACGATTAATAATTGAAATCGTTGAATACGCCGCCCTGGGTATGGCAGGTCACGCAGAGAGCCGAGTTTTTCTGGCTGCCCAGCAGAAGCATGTTGACTGCCGCAGGCTGAGTCGAAACGGTGTTCAGGGTGTTGTGGACGTCATGACAGGTGGAGCAGGTCAGGAATGCCTTCTGATAGAGACGGTCGATGACGAACAAGTTGGTATTCGTATTCCCCAGGTAAGGGGATGTGTTGGTCAGCGACTTGATGCTTGGATCCTGAAAAGTTGCGCCGCTGTAACCAGGGATGACATCAGTCATCTGGAAGCCGATGGGGTGGTTGGTGCTGCCGTCAATGGTCAGGGTCCCGTTGCCGACTACCGGCATGGTCATGAAGCTGGTGCCAGGATTCTGCATGGCGGAGGTGCCGGTTGTCTTGCCGTAGTAGTTGTCCACTGCGGTAATGCCGTCATGACAGCTCATGCAGAGACGGCTCGGTCCGATGAGGGGATCCGGATCCATGGATGCGCCACCCACGAAGGTGAAGGTGGACGACTGATAGGGGTCGTAGGTTGCCTGAGAAATCGCATGGGACCAGAGCGGTGCAAATCCGTTGGAAGCTTCAGCAGAAGTTGTAGCGTGGTGAGGGGTGTGGCAGTACGCACAGAGTCTCTGCTGGGGATCGACCCCCTGGGTGGCCCAGCCGGGCAGCGCCGGGAAGCTTTTTGTCCCCTGAGGACCGTTGGTGAGGTCATGCGGGGAGTGATAGATCCCGGTTCCCGGGTCGCCATTTACAGCATAGGCCATTGCGGCACCCATGGTGCACAGAGCTACAACAGTGACAAGCTTGATAATCGTTTTCTTCATGCTGTGGTTCTCCTTTTGGTTGATGTTACACGATTCGCGCTTTTGATACGTGGTACTGGCGTTCACAGACGACTTTTTACTGGTGGTATCATCTCCTCTCTTTTTAGATTTTAGAAAATCTCCTTGGCGCAGGGTGTGCTGTGATTGAAGTCACTGGTTCGCTTTGCAAATTGGGTACCAATAATCGTCGTCAGCATCATCTTCTCACGTTCCGCACACCAAACAGGTAAAGCGTGTTACCAAACTGTTTTTACCTCCTTGGGAAAGTTCACGTTTTCAGCCTGTTTCAAATGGAGTGCACTCTCTACCCGGTTCAGACCCTCCAAGCCGGCCATGACCCGGGGGTGCAGCAAGCAACGTTCCACATGATCCTCGATCTCCATGTCAGTGATCTGGCGTACAGGTTACGCCATTTGGCGGCAGATCAGAAACTCCTCCTGAGATTCATGTTCAGCAGCGACTGCCACCGCGTCGAGATCATCTGATCGGTGTAACTGCTCTGGGCATTGACCATAAACATGAATTTCCCGAGAGAGAGCCCATAGCTCAGCCTGAGGTAGTAACTGCTCTGCTGCTGATACCCACGCTGATTCTGGTAACCGCTCCAGAGCGACACGGTGGCGTTCCATGGAAGTGGCCGGGAGACTCGCCCCCAGACATGAAATACATTGTAATAACTGTTTTTCTGCGGTGACAACCCGTTGGTTATACTCTCCTCCGTATAGGTATCGGCCACGCTCAAGTTGATACTGTTCACCCCGTAGCGTGTCATATACGTCCAGTAAGGGGTCAGAGAGTACTGACTGCTCTTGGTATTGTCCAGTGTGAAGTACTGTACGCCCAGGCTGTGCCTCTCCAGATTGGTTTCGATCCCGGCGGTGAGGGTGGTGCTGTTCCCCGATTCGAAATAGAGCGCGGAACCGCTGATGAGATGAGGCTGGTTGACGGCGTATGTCGCGTAGACGCGGAGCAGATTACCCATGAAACTCAGATTCCCCGACAGAGAGACGCTGTTCATGGCGTATGTTAGTGACGGATCTACCTTGTACGAATAGGAGACGATGAGCGTCTCCTTGTGATCGATCGGACTCAGCGGATTGATCACTATGTACGACCAGGAACCGACACTCTTCAGCTCGACATAGCTTAGAGGGACATCAGACTTATCCGAGAGTTTTTTGACTGAGATGATCGCCGTGGCGTTATCATTGGCGAGGCGGTACTCTTGGGAAGTCCGGTCATCCATCGCCACCTGTTCATCGTATTTCGTTCTGTCGGACAGTGTCAGATTCTGGCTATTCCAGAGGTAGGTGTCCCCCACGGTCAGGACGAATACCGAATTTCGCGGGAGTATTTTCGTGTAGCTGACCGACGCCTGAGCCGCCAACTGCTCCTGTTTGCCGTCCACGAAGTTCCTGGAATCACCAAACAGGGCGATTCTTGAATGAAGACTCTGAAAAAGTTGATGCTCCAGCCAGACAGTGGCGGTGTTGTCGTGGCCCGATTCCTGCGGATCGTTGAAGGTGGTGAAGGAGTAGGTAGCGCCGGTTTTCAGGGCCTTTCCCAGCGACTGGTTCAGAGACTCGGCAATCTGCAGCGACTGCTGCCGCCCATTTCCCAGCGAGTCCGAATAGGTCGCGGAGGAGCTGACCGACCCTTGCCTGTTTTTGCCCAGCGACCAGTTGAGTGAGTTGGAGAGAGTTCCGGTGAACTCTTCGTAGGTAGCTGCCGGCGTTACATTATCCCCATAACTGTTGTTAACCCGGTTGTACTGCAGATTGAGCGTTGTCAGGCTGATATCCCGATAGGTCGACGATGACTGCAGCGTGAGGAGGTCATTGGTTACGGACTGGTTTCGGTAGATGCTGCTGTTGATGCTGGAATCTGTACGCTGATATTGAACGATGGTCGGCAGCAATCGCCCCTTGAAGCTCGCCAGGAGATTGTAGGATCTGGTGGTGAGGTCGTACCCCGGCGCTAAATCCTGCTGCACCCACTGCTGGTTGGTTATGGCGGAGTAGGAGAGGGATACCGGTTTCCGGGCGTAAAACGTGCCGCTGAAATTGTAGTTGAGAGCAAGGTTGGAGGCGCCCGAACCGTTTGATCCGTCGGAAAAGGACTGGGTATAGCGGAGATAGATCGAGGCGAACCCGGTGTAGACATCGGGATCGAGGATCGCGTAGCGAACTCCGAAGAAGTAACCGGGGGAGAGCTTGTTGGAGATAGTGGTATGCGAACCGCCGGCGGTCGAACTCTGGGTCGCGCTCTGGAACTGATAGTTAAAATCGACGAATTGGAGCGGCTGGTCCAGATAGAAGAGGCCACGAGTCTGCGCAGTGGCCTCGACGCAAGCCAGACCCAACAGAATCAGTATGATAGCTGCGTATGATAACAGGCGCGTGATCTTCATTCTGTCCGGTTTTAGCTGTTATTTGAGGAAATACCGGTTGTCGCCCGCGTGGGGGTCATGACAATCGGAGCAGACGACACCTGCTGCGGCGACTTTGCCGTGAAGGCCGCCGGCCAGTCGCTTTTCTCCATGACAGGTGAGACAGATCTCCGCCTTTTCAGCCTTGAGCAGCGCCGAAAAAGATGAGTCATGAGGACGGTGGCAGGCGAGACAATCCCCCGTCGCCGCTGGAGCATGGACGAAGGTGCTCCCGTTGACAACATCGTCGTGACAGCTGAAACAGAGTTTGTTCGGCGGCAAAATGAGCCCCCGCTGCTTCCCCGTGTCATGGCAATCAGTACACCGCTTCTCCTTGTAGGGAGCATGGACTGACCCCTTGACCACCGGAGCGGTCACCGGCGCAACGTCCCCCCTGGCGGCCCTCTCCTTGTCCGCCAGCCAGCCGGAGCAGTAGGCCTCCGGTGGAGGGGGGGGAGGAACCCCGTCAAAGAGCAGCGACGTGGCCACCGGGCCGCACCCGGCGGCAAGAAACAGCCCTGCCGCCACGGCGACCGTCCCCAACGCCTGACGCACTTTCCTGGCAATATGACTCATGTGACACGTATCCTGTCTGAGAATGCCGACCATGGGTTGCACCGCTGAACAGACATCATTTCACGGGGGGAGAGGCAGGAACACTCTTTGGTTCGGCGCTCTCCGGACTCTTGGCGTCAGGAGCGACCGGGATGCCGACACCGGGAGACGCAGAGTTGCTGTGACCGAAGCCGTAGACCGAGACCTTGTTTGGCCCCGACTGATTCGTGATGAAAACCAGGGCCTCCAGCTCGAAACTCTTGTCGGCAAACTTCTTGTAGTATTCCAGGTTGTCGCGGGTTATGGCGATCCCCGCCGGCAGATTCATCGAGCCCCGGGGGAGTCCCGGATCGCCGAAGAACATGAGCAGTTTTGCCTCGGAGTTGAAGATCTGGACATTCTGAAACGCCGCATCGACCACCCAGATCCGCCCCTCCCAGTCAACCGCCAGATTTCTCGGCCGCGAGAACTCTCCCAGGGCGTCACCGAATCCCCCGAAGGAGAGGAGAGTATGGCCGTCCTGATCGAACTTGAGGACCTTGCAGGTCCCGGTGTTGGTGATATAGAGCCCCCCTCCGGCATCTGAGGTAAGACCGTACGGCCGGTACAGGCTGTCATTTTCCGATGTCCCCTGGCCGAACTCACTGACGAGTTGACCGTCGGAGCGGGACACCATCTTGATGGTGCTGGTGGCGTTGTCCAGGATAAAGATGTTCTCCTTGTTAACGGCGACCCCCACCGGTTTACCCAGAGAAAAATCCTTGCCGATAGCCTTGACAAAATCGCCGTCCGCGGTGTAGATCAGCACTTCCTTGCGCTTCACGTCGGCGACGTAGATGTTCCCCTGTTCGTCGGCCGCCAGATTGACCGGCTTCTTGAGGATTCCCGAACCGGCGTTGCCGCGGATAGCCTCGAAGCGGTTTTTGGCCGGATCGATGAGAAAGACTGTCGCCTGGTAGGTGTCGACGACGTAGATCGCCCCCTTGTAGGTCGTGATCCCCAGCGGCTTCAAGATTTTTATGATGTTGTCTGCACGGTCGCTGCCGGTCAGGACAAGCTTGAAGGTGCTCTTTGCCTCATCGATGAATCCGGAATCTTCAAAGGAGGTCAGGTACTGAAGCCGCGGAGTGTCGGGCGGCGGGGGGAAAAATACCGTTTTCTCCACGATATTTTTCTGCGAACTGCAGGCTGCGGTCACCAGCAGGAGCAGCAGCAGCAAGACAGATCTGAAGGTCATGAGCCGTGGACACCGGGATGAGGTCGTGATGTTCATTAGTTACGTACTCCTTGACGTGGCGAAGAGAGGGGGTTGAATCCTGAGGAGCGGCCGGGAAGATAGACGACCGGCTTGCTCCTGTCATATCCGAGCGCCCGGTGGCACCCCGAGGAGCAGCGTCCGCCCGTCTCGGTGACTTCCAGGACGAACGGAATCTTCCATGCGCCGAAACTGGCCCCGGCGCTGTTGGTCAGCTTGGGACCGTCGGCGGCATGCGCTTCGTGGCAAACCCGGCAGGTTCTTCCTTTGCGGTTGTTGACCACATGGAGGTAGTGGAGATTGCGGTTGCCGTTACGAAATTTCGTATTGACGGTCGTATCGGGGAAGCGGAGCAGATTCTTCTCGTGGCACTTGAGGCAGAAGTCATAGCTCCCCTGTGCATAGGGGGCGTAGAAGGTCGCAGGGTATGCCCCTTTCAACAGTCGAAAATTACTGGAACCATGGGGATCGTGACACCCGGTGCAACGCCCCAGCAGCAGTGGGCCGTGAAGATTCTTCTTCCCCTTCAGCTCTGCGCGGATGTTCTTGAGCGGGGCCAGCTTGGCGTCGCCATGACAGCTCAAGCAGAGCTCCATTTCATCCGTACTCAGCAGATTCTTGACCTTGGAGGCATGGGGATCGTGACAATTTCCGCACCCCCGCGCCTGACTCAACGGTTTGTGCAGGTTCGTCACCTTGGCGAGTCGATCCTGGAGAGTCTTGTGACAGTCAAAGCAGAGATCAGGCATCTTGTTCTTGGCAAGGGACGGCCGATCCGAGCTGTGCGGGTCGTGACAGGCCACACAGCTTGAGACGGAAATGGGCGGATGAACATACCGGGCGCCTGACAGGACCGCCTTGATCTCTTCGTGACAACCGAGACAGATATCATTGGTCTTCCCGATCAAGAGCTCCTTGCTGTCGGAGCGATGCGGATCATGACAGCTCCCGCATTTCCCCGCGGTCACCGGGCCGTGAACGAGCTTCCTGGTGAAGGGGACCTTGTCATGGCAGCTGAAGCAGAGCCCGGAGAGCTCTTCACCGTTTTTCAGGAGCAACCGGTTGTCGCCGCCGTGGGGCTGGTGGCAGGCGACGCAATTCCCCTCCTTGACGGGCTGGTGAAACTGTGACCCCGTTCCCAGGGAGGGATGGCAGGGAGCGCAGGCTTTTTCACTGCTCGCCGCCAGGGTGAACCCTTTCTTCCCCGGTGTAGGATGCTGCTGGAGCTGCTTCACATGGCAGACCAGACAGTTGCCATCCTTGGCGGGACTATGCGGTCTTTTCGCGGAGAGCACCGTGGAATGACAGGATCCGACGAGACAGTTGTCCCCGGCGGATGCCAGCGCAGGAGTTAAAAATATGGTGGTGAGCAGGAGCGCCAGAATTTTCATTCGTACCATAGGGGAGGGATCCTGAATAAAAAGCCTGAAAGTTAAACACCATTTGGATTTCTAAGGGATTTCATCTACCACAAAACTGAGGTGAATGATAGCTAAAAAGCTCTCAGGATCCTCCGCGGAACCGTGGATGAACATACCATGATTGATCAAAGCTGATGCCGTATGCAGGTATCGTTCCACGACGATGACGGTACCGGCCGGGGTAAGCCGTGCGCATGAAATGAGCGTTCAGCGGAGACGACCGCACTGCCGGAGCGCCTCGTAGAGGACGATACCCGCGGCGGTGGAGAGGTTCAGGCTCCGGACCGGCCCGAGGATCGGAATCCTGATGCAGGTCGAGCTGTTTGCGGCCAGGAGTTCTTCCGGCAGCCCCGCCGTTTCCCGGCCGAAGACGAGCAGGTCCCCCTCCTGGAAGACGAAGGAGCTGTGCGGCGTCTCCGCTTTTTTGCTGGTGTAGACAAAACGGGCCGTGGGAAACGCCTCGTGCAGTTGGCCAAGAGAACTGCAGTAGCGGACGTCCACGGTGTGCCAGTAGTCGAGTCCCGCCCGCTTGAGGGCGCGGTCGTCGGTGGAAAAGCCGAGCTTCCCCACCAGGTGGAGCACCGTGCCGGTGGCGCCGCAGAGACGGGCGATATTGCCGGTGTTGGGCGGGATCTCCGGCTCCACCAGGACGATATGAAAGGGGGGCTGCTCCATGGTCGGGACCTCCTGAGGAGTCTGTCGTTACTCCATCTACCACGGAACCGCCTCGTAGTCTTGCATTTTCTTATGGACCGGACTATGATGCGGTTTTCGGTTTTCCCGGGGGGAGAGCATTCTCTTCTGCCGGGCCGAGACATTCCCTGACTGAATATGAGGAGCCGTGATGAAGATAATCGTAACCGACGAAGTCGCCCGTGAAGGGCTGGCGCTTTTGGAGCAGGACCCGCGGGTAGAGTTGGACCTCCGTCTCGGCCTCACCGTCGAGGAACTCCTCGCGGTCATCGGCGACTACGAGGTTCTCATCACCCGAAGCGGCACCACCGTGGACCGGCCACTCCTGGACGCCGCCCGCAACCTGAAGCTGGTTGCCCGCGCCGGGGTCGGCATAGATAACGTGGACGTGGAGTACGCCAGCAGTCGGGGGGTCATCGTGGTTAACGCCCCTTTCGGTAACACCAACAGCGCCGCGGAACATACCATGGCGCTCCTTTTGGCGGCCTGCCGCACTATCACCACGGCCAACGCCAGCCTCAAGAGGGGAGAGTGGAAGCGGGCCCCTTTCACCGGCATCGAACTGAAAGGGAAGGTCGCCGGGGTCATCGGTCTGGGGAAGGTCGGTGGACGGGTGGCGACCCGGCTCAAGGCCTTCGAATGCGAGGTCCTGGCTTGCGATCCCTACATCGCGGTGAAACGGGCCCACGACCTGGGGGTCAAGCTGGTCTCCCACGACGAGCTTTTCCAGAACTGCGATATCATCACGGTCCATACCCCTTTGAACGACGAGACCCGCGACATGATCGACGCCCGGGCCTTCGGTCTCATGAAGCAGGGGGTCATAGTTCTCAACGTGGCCCGGGGGGGAATCGTCTCCGAAGAGGCGCTCCTGGCCAACCTGGTTTCCGGCAAGGTGGCCGTGGGGGCGATCGATGTCTACAGCAAGGAGCCTCCCACGAGCCCCCTGCTGCAGGAGCTCATCAGCCAGGAGCGGTTGACGGTGACTCCGCACCTGGGCGCCAACACCTTCGAGGCTCAGGTGAACGTGGCCGTGGACGTGGCCCGGGAGATTCTCAACTACCTGGACGAACTCCCCCTGGAGAACGCCGTCAACATCCCGCGCTTCGATCAGGCGCTCATGGCCCAGATGCGGCCGTTCCTCAACCTCACCGCGGTCATGACCGAGTTCGCCATCCAGCTCCTGGAGGGGAATCTCAACCAGGTCACCTTCACCTACTCCGGGGCCATCGCCCACTATGACTGTTCCCCCATGACCGTCTACGGCCTCGCCTCACTTCTTAACCGGCTGGTGGATCAGGATGTGAACATGGTCAACGCCCCTCTCATCGCCGAGAGCATGGGGATCGTGGTCAACGAGGTCAAGTCCACCCAGTCCGAGGCCTTCTCCAACATGATCACCCTCTGCATCCAGGGACCGGCCGAGACCCGCTTCATCGCCGGAACCCTCTTCGAGGGGAGCCCCCGCATCGTCAAGCTGCGGGACTACCAGATGGACTTCGCCCCCCAGGAGCATATGCTCCTGCTCAGCTATGGAGACCGCCCCGGCATGATCGGCAGGATCGGCACCATCATGGGCGCCCATGAGATAAACATTGCCGCCATGAGCCTGGGACGGCGGGAGAAGAAAGGGGAGGCGATGGTCATCCTCTCCCTGGACTCCGCGGTGACGGCCGAGGTGGTCGATGAAATCCGTCAGGGGACCGACGCCACCTTCATCCGGCCGCTCCATATGGCAAGCGTCGGAAAAATCGGGGGATAAGATGATCGTCGGCACCGGGGTGGACATCGTGGAGGTGGTCCGGTTCGAGCGGTTCGTGACGGAGAAGAACGAGGCGCTCCTGAACCGGCTCTTTACCCCTGCGGAGCGGGAGTACTGCCGTCCCCGGCGTTGCTGCGCCCAGCATTACGCGGCCCGGTTCGCCGCCAAGGAGGCCTTCGTCAAGGCCCTGGGGATGGGCATCCGCGAGGGGATCGGGTGGCAGGATGTGGAGGTGACCCATGACCGCCTGGACAAGCCGCTCTTCAACTTCACCCCCGTAGCCCTTGAGCGGCTCAGAGAGCGGGAGGTAGTCCGGTCACACCTCTCCCTCTCCCACGACGGCGGCATGGCCATCGCCATGGTCATCCTGGAGTCTTGACATGCGGGTACTCACGGCGGAAGGGATGCAGGAGGCGGACCGCCGGACCATCACCGAAAGGGGGGTTCCGGGGCTCACCCTCATGGAAAACGCGGGACTCGGCTGCGCCGCACTGATTCACGAACGGTACGGGCAGACCCCCCGGAGGAAGGCGGTCATCGTCGCCGGCAGGGGGAACAACGGCGGTGACGGCTACGTCATCGCGCGACTCCTGGCGTTGGAAGGGTGGCAGCTCCTGACCCTGGTTCTTGCCGAGAGAGCAGAGATCCTCGGTGACGCCCGGAGTAATCTGGAGCTCCTCCACTCCTCCACCCTTCACTTCTGCCCGGAGGGGATCGCCCCCTTTGCCTTCGAGCTGGCCGACGCCACGGTGGTCGTGGACGCCCTCTTCGGCACCGGCCTGAGCCGTGAGATCACCGGCCCCTCAGCCGAGGCCATCGACCTCATCAACGCGTCCGAGAGGCCGGTGGTGGCGGTGGATATCCCCTCGGGGGTTCATGCGACCACCGGCGGGATCCTCGGGAGTGCGGTCAGGGCCGACCTGACCGTCACCTTCGCCTGCGCCAAGCTGGGGCAGCTCCTCTATCCCGGTGCGGAGTACGTGGGGGAGCTCCGGGTCTTGCCCATCGGCGTTCCCGACTCACTCCTCTCTGAGCTCTCCGGGTATGACTTCATAGATGAAACCGCGGCCCGGCAGCTGATCCGGCCCCGCCGGCGGACCAGCCACAAGGGGACCTTCGGTCACCTGCTCATCGTCGCCGGCTCCCGGGGAAAGAGCGGCGCCGCAGCCCTGGCTGCCAACTCGGCGGTCCGGGCCGGAGCCGGTCTCGTCACCCTGGCGGTTCCCGCCACCCTTCACCAGATTCTCGAAATCAAGAGTACCGAAGCGATGACTCAGGCGCTGGACGATGGGGGGCGCGGATATTTGGGGCTTCTGGCCCTGCCGGAGCTCCGCGGACTCCTCTCCGACCGGGACGCAATGGTCCTGGGGCCCGGGCTCTCCTGGAACCCCGACACATCGGCGCTGGTACACCGGTTGCTGGCCGAGGTCGAACTCCCCCTGCTCCTGGATGCCGACGCCTTGAACGCCGTATCGGAACAGCCGGGGCTCCTCATGTCGGCCCGCTCCCGCGCCCTCATCCTGACCCCCCACCCCGGGGAGATGGCCCGGCTCTGCGGCCGCACCGTCGCCCAAGTCGAGGAGGAGCGGATCGCCACGGCCCGGGAGTTTGCCGTCCGGTACAAGATTTATCTCATCCTCAAGGGGGCCCGGACCGTCTGCGCGGCCCCGGACGGCCGGATCGCCCTCAACGCCAGCGGTAACCCCGGCATGGCCTCCGGCGGCATGGGGGACGTCCTCTCCGGCGTCGTCGGCGCCCTCCTGGGACAGGGGTACGACCCCTTCGACGCCTGCACCCTCGGGGTCTTTCTCCACGGAGCAGCCGGCGATCTGGTGGCGGCGGAGAAAGGGGAGATCGGCCTGACCGCCACCGACGTTCAGGAGCAGATCCCGTATGCATATAAAGTGATCGGTTCACACATTCAGAGGAGATACCATGCAGAGTGTTGCTGACGTAATGACGACGCAGCTTATCACCGTGACGAAAGAGACCTCCATTCGCGACCTGGCGCAGCTCTTCACCACCCATCGGGTCGGGAGTATCCCGGTGGTGGACGGATCGGGCGCTCTCCTGGGGATCGTCACCGAGACCGACCTGATCGGCCAGGACAAGAGCCTCCATATCCCCACCGTCATCTCCCTCTTCGACTGGGTCATCTACCTGGAGAGCGACAAGAGCTTCGAAAAGGAGCTGAAGAGGGTCACCGGACAGACGGTGGGAGACATCTTCTCCACCGAGTTCCGGACCGTGGCCCCCGCCGACCCGGTCAGCCGGGCCGCCGACATCATGACCGAACAGCGGGTAAACGCGGTGCCGGTGGTGGATGGTCAAAAACTCGTGGGAATCATCTCCCGCATCGACCTGATCCGGACGATGAACTCCTGAAGCCGATGACGGTCATCACCACAAGCCCCGCACAGACCGAACAGCTTGGAGAGCGCCTCGCCCGAATTCTTGAGGGTGGAGACATCGTGACCCTTCAGGGCGATCTGGGGGCGGGTAAGACCAGGTTTTCCCAGGGGGTAGCCTTTGGTCTCGGCGTGGAGCGCTCTTACCCGATCACCAGCCCTACCTACACTATCCTCAATGAATATGAGGGGCGACTCCCGCTCTATCACTTCGACTTCTACCGGTTCGGGGCTGAATCCGACCTCAGGGAGTTGGGGTTCGAGGAGCAGTTCTACGGGAGAGGGGTCTGCCTGGTGGAGTGGCCCCAACGGCTGGCCGCTGGTTTCAGTGAAGAGTACCTGGAGATAAGGATCGATCTGCTGGGCGATGACGCCCGAAGCTTCACGCTGATCCCCCACGGCTCGGCATTTGAAGCGAGAGTCGTTTCCTTCGGTCAGAATATAAAAAAATGTTTTGACCATGACTCAGTTTCTTGCTATTAAGGCTTTCGCTTAACAGGGGAGGGATGCCACCGGCGCCCCCTACGCTAAAGGAGGAGTTTACAGATGGCTCTAGTCGTTCAAAAATATGGCGGAACTTCGATGGGGAGCGTTGAACGAATTCGCAACGTGGCCCGCAGGATCACTCGAACCTATGATGCCGGTAACGACATGGTGGTCGTCGTCTCCGCCATGTCCGGGGAGACCAACAAACTCGTGGCCCTGGCCAACGACCTCTGCGAGTTTCCCGACAACCGCGAATATGATGTGCTGGTCGCCTCCGGCGAGCAGGTCTCCATCGCGCTCCTGGCCATCTGCCTGAAATCGATGGGGTACAAGGCCAAGTCCTACCACGGCTGGCAGGTTCCCATCCTCACCGATAGCGCCTTCAGCAAGGCACGCATCGAGGACATCCCCGACACGAACATGCGGGCGGACTTGAATGATGGCACCATCATCGTGGTGGCCGGTTTCCAGGGGGTCGACTCCACCGGGAACATCACCACCCTGGGACGCGGCGGCTCGGATACCTCGGCGGTGGCTCTGGCCGCGGCCCTGACCGCCGATGTCTGTGAGATCTATACGGATGTGGACGGGGTCTACACCACCGATCCCAACATCTGCAGCAGCGCCAGGAAGATCGAGAAGGTCTCCTACGACGAGATGCTGGAGCTGGCGAGTCTGGGAGCCAAGGTCCTGCAGATCCGCTCCGTCGAGTTCGCCAAGAAGTACAACGTCGATATCCACGTCCGCTCCAGCTTCAACGATAATCCCGGGACCATGGTCACCAAGGAGGATAAAGAGATGGAATCAGTGCTCGTTTCCGGCATCGCCTATGATAAGAACGAAACCAAGATCGCGGTCATGCAGGTTCCCGACACGCCGGGGATCGCAGCCAAGATCCTCTCCCCGCTCGCCGACGCCAACATCTCCGTGGACATGATCGTCCAGAACGTGAGCGAGGCCGGTTATACCGATTTCACCTTCACCGTCACCAAGGCCGACTTCAAGCTGGCCCTGGCCATCACCACAGAGACCGCCCGGGAAGTCGAGGCAGGCACCGTGGTCACCGACGAGAACATCAGCAAGATCTCCATCGTCGGCCTCGGGATGCGCAGCCATGCCGGGGTCGCCACCAAGATGTTCCAGACTCTGGCCAAGGAGGGGATCAACATCCAGATGATCTCCACCTCCGAGATCAAGATCTCGGTGATCGTGGACTCCAAGTACACCGAACTGGCCGTCAGGGTACTTCACGAGGTCTTCGGCCTCGCCGGCGGGGAGTAACTCCCGGGACAGGGGAGTCGGGCAATCCTCGTTTAAAGCAATAATAAATAAAACAGCGGCGTCCCCGCAGCAGACGGGACGCCGCTGTTTTATTTACCGGTTGATAAAAATCCCGAAAACGGCTAAAAAGACGAATCCATTTAACGCTGTTTTGATTCCCCTGCTCCTGTGAGGTGCCCCTATGAGCCTGATAAAATTGTACGATACTACCCTGCGAGACGGCACGCAGGCCGAAGACATCTCCTTCCTGGTGGAAGACAAGATCCGGATCGCCCACAAACTGGACGAAAACGGCATCCACTACATCGAGGGGGGGTGGCCGGGAAGCAATCCCAAGGACATCACCTTCTTCAAGGAGATCAGGAAGGAGAAGCTCCAGCAGGCCAAGATCGCCGCCTTCGGCTCCACCCGGCGGGCCAAGGTCACCCCGGACAAGGACCAGAACATCCGGACTCTCATCGAGGCTACCCCCGATGTGGTCACCATCTTCGGCAAGACCTGGGACTTCCATGTCCGCGAGGCGCTCAGGATCTCCCTGGAGGAGAACCTGGATCTGATCAACGACTCCCTCGTCTACCTCAAGTCCCACGTGGCCGAGGTAGTCTACGACGCGGAACATTTCTTCGACGGCTACCGGGCCAACCCGGAGTACGCCATCAAGACCCTCCAGGCGGCACAAGCCGCCGGTGTCGACTGTATCTGCCTCTGCGACACCAACGGCGGCACCCTCCCCTTCCAGATCGCGGAGATCATCGACCAGGTGAAGCAGCAGATCACCACCCCCCTGGGGATCCACACCCACAACGACGGCGACTGCGCCGTGGCCAACTCCCTCATGGCGGTGCATCACGGGATCGTCCAGGTTCAGGGGACCATCAACGGCTTCGGCGAACGGTGTGGCAACGCCAACCTCTGCTCCATCATCCCGGCCTTGCGGCTGAAGCTGAACAAGGAGTGCGTCACCGACGAGCAGCTGAAGCACCTGCGGGAGCTCTCCCGCTATGTCTTCGAGCTGGCCAACCTCCCCCCCCACAAGCACCAGCCCTATGTGGGGAACTCCGCCTTCGCCCACAAGGGGGGGGTCCATGTCAGCGCCATCCAGCGCCACCCGGAGACCTACGAGCATATCCGTCCGGAACTGGTGGGGAACAGCACCCGGGTCCTCATCTCCGACCTCTCGGGGCGCTCCAACATCCTCGTCAAGGCCCAGGAGTTCCATATCAACCTGGACAGCAAGGATCCGGTCACCCTGGAGATCCTGGACAACATCAAGGAGATGGAGAACCGGGGATACCAGTTCGAGGGCGCCGAGGCGAGCTTCGAGATCCTCATGAAGAAGGCTCTTGGCTCCCACAAGAAGTTCTTCTCAGTCATCGGTTTCCGGGTCATCGACGAAAAGCGCCACGAGGATCAGAAGCCTCTGGCCGAGGCGACGATCATGGTCCGGGTCGGGGGGAAGATGGAGCATACCGCCGCCGAGGGAAACGGTCCGGTGAACGCCCTGGACAACGCCCTGCGCAAGGCCCTGGAAAAATTCTACCCGCGGCTCAAGGAGATGAAGCTCCTGGACTACAAGGTACGGGTCCTCCCGGCGGGCCAAGGGACCGCCTCCTCCATCCGGGTGCTCATCGAATCGGGAGACAAGGCGGGGCGCTGGGGAACGGTGGGGGTCTCGGAGAACATCATCGAAGCCTCCTACCAGGCGCTACTGGACGCCATCGAATACAAGCTGCACAAGGATGACGAGGCGGATCTCCCCCGTACATGAGAGAGCGGCTCCGGAGGCTGCTCCTCTGGAGCGGGGCGCTGGCCCTGACGCTGCTCCTTTTCATCCCCAAAGGCCACGACACACCCCCCGGCGGAGGTGAGTCCGTGGCCTTTCTTCGTGGGAAGCCGGGGACGATCACGGCGCGCATTGCCGGCGACATCCCCTCCCCCGGCGTCTACCAGCTGAAGAGCCCCGCCTCGGTGGGTGAGCTCGTCGCCCTGGTGGCGCCAGGCCTGGAACGGCGACTCGCCACGGAACCGCTCCTCCCTACCCCCCTTGCCGACGGCGACCTGGTAACCGTCACCGACAGGGGGCTCGTCAGAGGGAGCATCCCCGCCCGCGAGCGGCTGGCTCTGGGGATCCCCCTGGAAGCGGCACGGATGAACGCCGCCGACTGGGAGGCGCTCCCCGGCATCGGCCCCGCCCTGACCCGGCGGATCGTGGCGTATGCCCGACAACGGGGGGGGATCCGGACGGCGGATGAGCTTCGCTCCGTCGCCGGTATCGGCGACCTTACCCTGAAACGGCTCCGGCCGCTCTTTGCCTCTTCAACCTCTCTTTCCCGGGTGTCCCGATGACCTACAGCGAGCGGATCAAGCAGACCAAGAGGTACGTGGACGACCTCCTCACCTGGGTGAGCGGCCGGGGGAAGATCCTCATCATCGTCCACGACAACCCCGACCCCGACTGCCTGGCGTCAGCCTATGCCCTCCGGCACCTCTTCATCATGACGCTCAACCGGCAGGCGACCATCGCCTTTTCGGGGATGATCGGCCGCGGAGAGAACCTGGCCATGGCCAAGGAGCTGGAGATCCCGCTCAGCCCGCTGGAACTCCTCAACCTCCAGGAGTTCTCCGTGGTCTGCATGCTCGATACCCAGCCGGGGACCGGCAACAACTCGCTCCCCGCCAACTGCCGGGTGGATCTCATCGTCGACCACCATCCCAAGCGCCCCGCCGGCGATGCGGTCAAATGGTCGGACATCCGCGAGGAGTACGGCGTCACCGCCACCATCCTCTATGAATACCTCCTCTCCCAGGGGATAACCATCAACAGCAACCTGGCGACCGCCCTCTTCTACGCCATCAAGTCCGAGACCCAGGATCTGGGACGGGAGGCGAACCTCCCCGACCGGGAGGCGTACCTGAGGCTCTTCCCCCTCTCCAACAAACGGATCATCTTCCTGATAACCCACCCCAAGCTGCCGGTAGAGTATTTCATGATGATGAACAGCGCGCTCCGGCACACCCTCATTTACGACACGGTTCTCGTCTCCAACCTCTACGAGATCAGTTTTCCCGAGGTGGTGGCGGAGATGGCCGATTTCCTCATCCGGCTGGACGGGATCGACACCTCCTTCTGCATGGGGTATTACGCCGGCAGCATGATCCTCTCCATCAGGACGACCCGCCCGGACCTGAGGCTGGGGGAGCTGATCCGCCGGATGACCGCGGACCTTGGAACCGGTGGTGGCCACGGGATGACCGCCGGGGGGAAGATCGTCAACGTCCCCGCTGATGACGGGGCCATTGGGGAGCTGGCAGAGCTCCTCACCCACCGTCTCCTGGCCGAACTGGGGAAGGACGGGGTTCAGCCCCACCCGCTCCTGCCGCAGTCGTAAAACACCTCTACCCTCTAAACATTCAAGGAGCATCCATGCGCAGCAACGGCCGTACCGCCGCCGACCTCAGACCGGTCAGCATCATCCGCAACTATCTCAAACATGCCGAGGGGTCGGTACTCGTCACCTTCGGCGACACCAAGGTCATCTGTACCGCCTCGGTGGAGGAGTCGGTCCCTTCCTTCCTCCGGGGGAAGGGGCGCGGCTGGGTCACCGCCGAATACTCCATGCTCCCCCGGGCCACCCATACCCGCTCCCCCCGGGAGGCGACCAAGGGAAAGATCGGCGGCCGCACTCACGAGATTCAGCGGCTCATCGGCCGCTCCCTCCGGGCGGTCACCGACCTGACACTCCTGGGCGAACGGAGCATCCAGATCGACTGTGACGTCATCCAGGCCGACGGCGGCACCCGAACCGCCTCCATCACCGGCGCCTATGTGGCGCTCCACGATGCGCTCACCGGACTCATCGGGACCGGCAAGCTGAAGAGCCTTCCCCTGAAGGAGGCGGTGGCGGCGGTCAGCGTCGGCATCGTGGGGGGCGAGGTCCTGCTGGACCTGGACTACCCGGAAGACAGCTCCGCCGAGGTGGACATGAACTTCGTAATGACCTCTTCCCACCGTTTCGTGGAGGTCCAGGGGACCGCCGAGGCGGAACCGTTCACCCTGGCTCAGATGGATGCCTTGAGGGATTCGGCCATGGCCGGTATCCGGAAACTCTTCGCCATCCAGGAGGAGGTCCTGAAGGGATGAGAGAGCTGGTAGTTGCCACGCGGAACAGGGGGAAGATCCGGGAGCTGGAGTTGCTCCTTCAGGGGGTGGTTACAACCGTGCGCCCCATCGGATCGTTTTCCGGCATACCCGAAGTGGAGGAGGATGGGGCGACCTTTGCGGAGAACGCCGTCAAGAAGGCCCGGGCAGCGGCGGCAGCCACCGGCCTCCCGGCTCTGGCCGACGACTCCGGTCTGGTTGTCGACTACCTTGACGGTCGGCCCGGGGTCTATTCCGCCCGATTTGCCGGCGAAGGAGCTGATGACGCCGCCAATAACTGCAAGCTGCTGGCTGAACTGGCGGGGGTCCCTCCCCCCCAACGGAGCGCCGCCTTTCACTGCGTCCTGGCCTTCTGTCTCCCTGATGGCAGCTGCCGGACCTTCAAGGGGCGACTCCCCGGCATCATCCTGACGGAAGAGCAGGGAGATGGGGGGTTCGGGTACGATCCGCTCTTCCTGGTCACCGAACGGGGGGAGAGCCTGGCGCAGCTGTCGCTGGAGAGCAAGAACCTGATCAGTCACCGGGGGAGGGCTCTGGAGGCGTTCGTTCAGTATCTTAAAGAGGAAGAGACGAAAAACGTTGCATAAGCCGGCGGAGTGTGATATTTACTCTGTTCGGTTCGGGGAGTAGCGCAGCCTGGTAGCGCACCTGTCTTGGGCACAGGGGGCCGCAAGTTCGAATCTTGTCTCCCCGACCAAAGAAATCAAGAGGTTACGGTTTTTACCGTAGCCTCTTATTTTTTTGTACTCAACCCTTCATTCAACCTTCAGATGGAAATCATTGCAGGATCAATCGATCTACCACCAAGCTTCCCCTATTCACCGTCAGGCTCCCTTTCAGCACAGTGTAACCTGCCTGAGTCGTGTAACCAGCGTCATAACCGCCAGTTATGACAAGAGGCACGGCCTTTATGAGTGTAAGGTTCTCCACAAGTGTGGCAAGACGGACCTGGATGGTTGCAGGAGCCGTCACTTCATTGCAAGCTGTCTGGAGCTGTTCATAATACCGGGGGATGGCCCCGATCCTCCGTACCGGCGGTAAGGGAGCAAAGGTGGCGGTAACCTGTTTTGGGCCGCTCATGGTCACGGCACACGTACCACTGCCGAGACAGTCACCCGACCATCCCCTGAAGAGCGATTTGCTGTCTGGAGTTGCTGCAAGAGTTATCTCGGCGCCGAAAGGTTGAGTAGTTGAACAGATTCCGGTCTGGGGAGGAGTCGAACAGGCGATGGTCGCCACGGGAGGAGTGGGTGGCGGAACGCTGTTGACCGACCCGGCGCCACTGCCTTGCACCGCAACCGTCAGTGTATACGGTGAGTTGTAGCGCGCCGTCACGATCCGATCACTCAGAAGTGTGACACCGCACTGGGTGGCATCACTGACGTCACAACCGCTCCAGGAGTTGAAGCTGTTACCGCCGGCCATCGCGGGCGCCGTCATCCGGAGTGCGGAGCCGACAAGGTACGTGCGGCTAAACTGCGACGCGCCGTCTCTGTTGCCGGCCAGGTCTTTCTGGCTCAGGGTGATCGGAACGCCACTGGACGGGCCGGCCGAAGTCACCGTCAAGAGAGACCTCCCAGTGTATACGTTTACCCCGCCGCCGCTGGTCCCTGCAAACAACACCGATAACTCACCGGATGTCGCTGCGAGGGAAGAGATTGTCAGGGACGTCATGCCTGAATCCGGCGCCTTATCCCAGGTTTCACCACCATTCACGCTGACATAGACCCCGTTCCCGTTGGTCCCGGCGTAGAGTGTCGGCGGAGTCGCCGTGTCAAGAAACACCGACAGGATCGAATCGCTCTCAATCCCTGTCCCGACAGGACGCCAGGTATCCCCCCCGTTGGTGCTGATAAAAAGCCCGCCCCCATCTGTTCCGGCAAAAAGGGTGGACGGGGTAGACCGATCCAGCGCCAGGGACGTGATCGTGAGAAATGTCAGACCACTGTTGATGGCGCTCCACGTCCCCCCCCCATTGATGCTCCTGAACACCCCTCCTTCGGTCCCCGCATACAGTGTCGCCGGGGTGGCGGGAACCACAACAAGAGCTGCAACCTTCCGATTGGTGAGCCCGGTAGAGGCAGGACTCCAGTTCACTCCGCCGTTGGTGCTGACAAACACCCCGTCAAGGGTCCCAGCGTAAATTGTGGCCGTGGCGGTGGCGGCAATTGCCAAGGCGTTTACCACGGTATTCGTCAGACCGGAGTTTACGGCGTTCCAGATAGCCCCGCCGTCGGTACTCTTGAAGACCCCACCCAGAAAAGTTCCGGCATAGAGAGTTGCCGGCAGGAATGGATCAATGGCTAGAGAAAGGATGTTCCTGTTCGTCAGCCCGACGGAGGTGGCGCTCCAGTCGCCGCCGCCGGTGCTGCTCCTGAATACCCCCCCCTGGGTTCCCGCATAGATGGTTACCGGCACGGTTGACGCCATGGCCAACGCTGAGATAGACGTGCCGACAAGGCCACCATTGACGCTGCTCCAGATCAGAGTACCGGTGTCGTTCCGGAAAACCCCCTGATCGCTCCCGACGTAGAGTGTCGCGACCGAAACCGGGTCGAGAGCAATAACGTTGACATACGCCCCCCCCAACCCCGAACCGACAGGAGTCCATCCCCCCCCATGGTCGATACTCGAAAAGAGCCCCTGGTCCCCTCCCGCGTATAGTTTCCCCGCTGCGACTACCACCGAAGTGACCCAGAAATCCGCCGGTAACCCGGTATTGGCGGCACTCCAGCTTCCTCCTCGGTTACTGCTCTTGTAGACGCCTCCGCCACTGGTTCCCGCATAGAGCGTCGACGGGGTAGACGGGTCAAGCGCCAGAGACTGGACATACAGCTGGTCCAGTCCGGTGTTGGCGACACTCCAGACATCGCCGCCCGTGCTGCTTACGTACACACCGCCGCCAACTGTTCCCGCATAGAGTGTCGAAGGCATTGTCGGGTCGATCGTCAGGGCCATAACCGTCATGTTTGCCAACACACCGCTGCTGACTGCACTCCAGTGCAAGCCACTGTCACTGCTTCTGTACACACCGCGGGAAGTTCCCGCGTAGAGCATCGTGGGCGTTTGCGGGTTGATCGCCAAGGTGTAGACCGCGACAGTTTCAAGGCCGGCATCTGAGTTACTCCAGGTGGTCCCACTGGTTTCACTTCGATATACCACGCCATCTGCGACAACATAGATGGTCGTCGTCTGGCCGGGGCTGATAATCACCGACAATACTCCCGTGTCTGCAACTCCTGCGGCGGACCAGGTCGCACCGCGGTCGGCGCTCCTGAAGAGTCCGCCGCCATCGGTTCCCGCATAGAGGATCGTCGGTGTAACCGGATCAACGGCCAACGAGATAATGTCTCCCCCTTCCGGGCCGACGGTCGTCCATTGCTTGAGCGTTGGGGAGGGAATCACGGGAGAGGTGGTGGCGTAAGAGGTCGATAGTATAAAAAAAACTAGAATCACCATTATGGAGACGCTACGCAGCACCGACCACTTCCCACCGGGAATCTCCTGGTCGAATGCGGACACTCTTCTCCTGGCGCGGCATGGCTTTTCGTCAGTCACTGTTTCCCCTGCGGCGGATAAGGAGTGTCAGGGCGCCTGCCCCGATGAGCAGCAGAGTCCCTGGTTCGGGAACCGCCGGCGCCGCGGGAAGAATGACACCGGCCAGGGGAAATCCATCCGGCCCGGGCGAAGAGAGTCCCTTCACATCTCGTTGGCCCCTGACGTTACTCCAGTCAAACAAGAGGAGCAGGTCAGTACCCGCTGTCACATTGAAATCCAGTGTCGCCAGGGTTACGTACGGGTAGCTGACTCGAGGATCATGTTGCAGAGCCAGGAGTTCGCTATCATTGAGCAGTGATCCGGCAAGGAAGTTCACTACTCCTTGACCCGGCAATCCGTCCGTGCCGGTAACGCTGTACTGTTGCAGCACCTCAGGAGGAAGAAGCAGGGACCCGGGATTGCCTAACCAGGGGGCAAACCTGACCGATGTATTGACCGTAGCCGTTGAATTGTAGAGAACATCCAGGTCGTATGCGGAGACGATCTGCCCTGCCTGTTGGCCTTGCGGCAGAAATTCGATCATTACGTCCACGCTAAAGGTTCCGGACGTTTGAGGCATATAATTGAAGGAATTCACCGAAAAGTTTTTCGACGGATCACCGCCGAAGGGCATGAATCCGATCTCAGCGATGGGGAGCGCCGCAGCTGTTTGCACAACCCCCAGACTCATCAGAATCAGTGCTGCATAGAGTATTTTTTTCATAATCGCCGACTCCCTCTTTAAGAACTTACCGTGATCACAGATCCAGAGATACCCCTAAGGGGCGCATCTTGCCTTGGTACACCTCAACACACAGTTACGATAATCATTGATACTGATCAGCCCGTTGCCATCCAGATCACGGGGGTCACCCACTCCGACTTTCAGATCGATGGAGGAGAAGATAAGCGTAACGTCGTTTATATCAATTTTGCCGTCTCCGTTCACATCACAGGCGACCACGCCTTTGTAGTGATCAGGATTTGAGGCGGTAATGGTCTGGTTCGCCGGGTCTACTCCCGTCACGGTGCCGACATTGGCGTACTGCCCCGTCTGGACGATACCGGACCACGAGCAGGTATGTACGGCAAGCGGCGCCAATGAGCCCATCGTACAGATGACGCCGATGTGGTCGTCGGTGACGGTTACACCGGTCAAGGTCACGTCTCCCGTATTTGTCACGAGATACTTCCACATCACCGGCTTCCCGATGACTAACTTCGGCCCCGTCGGAATATCGTTGTTGGTTCCATTGGTTGTCGTGACAATGGACAGCGCAGAGACATCACTGGCAGCGCTGGCCTCATTGTTGCGGGTGTTGGACTCGATCGTCGGAGAGCTGATGATGCTGGTAACAGGCACCGGTCCAAGAGCCGGTGCCTCATAGATCAGCACCATCTCCACCGACTGGCCAACAGTCAGAGTAGCCGGCAGACCGGTTATTGTAACAGTCCCGATGCCTGCAGGGTTCCCGGTTACGGTGGCGCCGCCGGAATAGCTGCACCCCACGGGACAGCTCACGCCGCTTAGCCCTGCAGGGACAAGCAACTGGTAGCTGATATCCGTAACTGGTACCGGGCCACGATTTGTGTAGGTAACCACTACGCTCACGGGACTTCCCGGCGTGATGAAAGCCGGTGCGGTTACCGTTGTGGTGAGGTCGGGGAGAGTATCGCTGCTGACATAGGTTATGTCGGATGCTGTATTGTTTCCAGGATTACCGTCGTCGTTGGCTGTCGTATTACTGGTAACTTCGACCGGTCCCGAACCCGGCATGACATAGTTCAACGTCATGTTCCGACTCTGGCCGGCAACGAGGCTATCCGTAAATCCGGTAACCGCCACAGCACCCGTACCGCTATCATAGACGCATGCCACGGAGCAGCTTACGCCGGCGAGTCCTGACGGCAACGTTACCGCATAGGTAACCCCTGACGCCGTGGCAGGGCCCAGGTTGACGTAACTGATTCCCACCGTGACTGACTGTCCCGGACTCGCGGTGAGGGGAGCCGCCACGGTGGTGGTCATGTCGGCACCGACACCGGCAGAAATGACGGTACCGGCAGTGGCATTGTCCGGGGCAAGGTTGGCACCCTGATCGGAGTTCGTGGTGATGACAGTCGTTACCGTTACCGTCCCTGATGCCGGCGCAGTGTAGTAAAGTGTCAATTTTTCAGCCTGACCGGTACTTAGGGAGCTGGGCAGGCCCGAAATACCAATCTCTCCGCTGTTGCTGTTATATACACAGGTAGCTCCGTTACAGCTCACACCGAATAGTCCTTTTGACAGGAACGCAGCATAGGCCACTCCTTCGGCGGAAACCCCGCCGACATTGCTGAAGCTGAGCAGCAGAGTAACGGCACTTCCAGGCTGAGCGGCAGCTGGAGCTGACACGGAAGTAGTCACATCAGCTGTTGTAATGACTGTTGTTCTGCTTGAGCTGTTGTTGGCTGTTGAGGACTCGGCTGTGGTAGTAGCCACGGTGGTGGTAACGGTGACGGTTCCCGAGGCCGGGGCGGTATAGGCAAGAGTCACACTCTGGCTCTGGCCGCTGGTCAGCGTTGCAGCCAGGCCGCTGAAGGTTATGCTGCCGGTGCCGCTGGCGTAACTGCAGGTGGCGGCGCCGCTGCAGCTGACGCC
>CAIOGM010000013.1 GCA_903857795.1 uncultured Geobacter sp. | reverse complement strand
TGAAACATCCGGTGAAATGGCCCGTGGCGATGGTTTGTGGCGATGGCAATGTGTCGGCGATGACGAAGGCAATGGTGGTGACGACCGTAGGGGCGACGCATGCGTCGCCCATGATGAAACATCCGGTGAAATGGCCCGTGGCGATGGTTTGTGGCGATGGCGATGTGTCGGCGATGACGAAGGCAATGGTGGTGACGACCGTAGGGGCGACGCATGCGTCGCCCATGGTGAAACATCCGGTGAAATGGCCCGTGGCGATGGTTTGTGGCGATGGCAATGGTGAAGGTGATGTTGGTTGTGGCAAAGGTGGTGGCAATGGCGCCAGGGCGACGCATGCGTCGCCCCTACGGTTGGATCGGGACATCATTGATGGGGAGGCCGTGACGGTTGGCCGGAATATGCCTCGATACTCACGACAAGATCATTGTCCACGTGGTTTTTTTCTGACGGTATCTTCTTATCTTTTGCTATACTCCTGAATCTTTCTGAGGTTCTCTATCGGAGGTTCTCATGAGACCATTGGCCATAAAACTTGAAGATCGGTTTACCTATGGCGACCATGCGCCGGGGGGCGCCGCATCTTGTGGTGGAAAGCCTGTCTCCCTCAACGGCACAGAAGGATCTGAAGATCAAATTTGCCCGGTATGAACGGGCTGGAGTCCAGGAATACCGGGTCGTTGATCCGGCAGGAAGGACGGTACAGCTCGTTACCCTGGGTGCGGATAGCCGGTATGGACGGCCCCAGGTATATGTGGATGGTGATCTGGCCAGGGTGGGGATTTTCCCCGAGCTGGAGAATCGACCCGGGTGCGCTGTTTGCGTAACTGAGAGCGAATCGTGCAGAGTGAGGAGAGAGCAGTGAGTCAAAGCGGAACTCTCTATATTGTCGCCACCCCCATCGGTAACCTGGAGGATATGACCTTTCGGGCGATCCGGACCCTGAAGGAGGTCGACCTGGTCGCCGCCGAGGATACCCGGCACTCCCGCAAGCTCCTCACCCATTTCGGCATCTCCCGTCCCCTCACCTCGTACTTCGATCACAACAAGAGCCTCAAGGGGGAGTTCATCCTGGAGCGGCTGCAGGCGGGGGCGTCGGTGGCGCTCATCAGCGACGCCGGGACCCCCTGCATCTCGGACCCGGGCTACCAGCTGGTGCGGGACGCCGTGGCCGCTGGAATCCGGGTGGTCCCGATCCCCGGAGTCTCCGCCACGGTGACGGCCCTCTCCGCGGCGGGGCTCCCCACCGATGCCTTCACCTTTGCCGGGTTCCTCCCCAATCGCCAGGGGAAGCGCCGCGAGCGGCTGACCCAGCTGAAGGAGGAGGGGAGGGTGGTGGTCTATTACGAGGCGCCCCACCGGCTCCTGGCGACCCTGACCGACCTGTTGGAGCTCTGCGGCGACCGGCAGGTGGTGGTGGCGCGGGAGCTGACCAAGCTCTTCGAGGAGTTTGTCCGGGGGAGCGTGACCGAGGTAATGGCCACGTTTGCCGATCGGGAGGTGAAGGGGGAGGTGGTGCTGCTGGTGGCGCCTGCCGGCGGGACGCCCGATGCGGTGGACCCGGACGAACTTCTCAACCGTTATCTGGCTGATCCCGACCTCTCTTTTCGCGACACGGTCAGCCGGGTCGCCGGTGAGACAGGAATAGCGCGCAGCGAGATCTATGGGCGGGCCTTGGAGCTGCGAAATGCCCTGGCATAAGGTTTATCCCTTTCATCCCGCAGTCATATGTCGCAGCTTCGTGATATCCCGTAACGGTGGTGCCCCGAAGTGGCGATTGTACTCGCGGTTGAACTGCGAGGGGCTCTCATAGCCGACTTGAAATGCGGCGTTTGCCGCATCCAGATGCTCTGCCAGCATCAGGCGCCTGGCTTCTTGCAGGCGGAGCTGCTTTTGGAACTGTAACGGGCTTAACGCGGTCATCGACCGGAAATGGTGATGAAACGTCGAACTGCTCATGCTGACGTGGGCCGCAAGGTCGTTGATGATTAATGGTTGTGAGAAGTTATTCTTCAACCAGTCAATTGCCCGCGATATCTGATGACTCTGACTCCCTGCCGACGCTATCTGGCGCAACCGCTCCCCCTGATTGCCTACAAGCAGACGATAGATGATCTCCCGATGAATGATCGGTGCAAGAATCGGGATGTCCTGCTCTTCCGCAAGGAGATTGGTCAACCGTAGAAAGGCATTGATCAGAGGCGCTGTAACTTCGCCGGTTGCCATGCCACGGCCCGATTGTTGCGCACGCGGTTGGGGAAGGGTGCTCTCCATGATCAGTTGCGAAATCACCCGTTGATCAAACTTCAGTCTGAGCCCCAGGTACGGTATCTCCGGGGTCGCTTCGATGATCTGCACAATGGTGGGGAGATGCACCGATGTGATCAGATAATGTGACGAGTCGTATATATACGTGTCATCCCCGAGTAGTACCCGCTTTGCGCCTTGTACCGCCAGGCAGATGCTCGGTTCGTATATGCCGCTGATCGGTCCGGCCGGCTGATCCCGCCGAAAAAGTGACAGGCCCGGGATGGCAGTTGCGTGGAACTCGCCGCCTTCAGTCCATCGGGCAATACTCTTTCTCAACTCCGCAACCGCGGCAGCCAGGCTACTCTCCTCACGATGCATCATAATGGTCTCTTTTTCCATGTATTCTTCACCGTCAGGATCCTACCTTACCACAACCTGCGTGACAACGACATTCCAATAATTCATCGTATCAGGCAATAAATCGACAGGATCAGTCTATCTGTAGTTGCCCCTTGAGGTGTAGGGTACGATCATCAACAGGGGTGGAAGGAACCGGTAAAAGGAGACAACAATGCAAAAACGGATATTGGGTGACAGTGGTCTGGAAGTTTCAGCTCTCGGTTTAGGCTGTATGGGGATGAGTTTTTCGTACGGACCTCCCAAGGACAAGCAGGAGATGGTTACGCTCCTCCGGACAGCAGTGGAGCGCGGCGTCACCTTCTTCGATACGGCAGAGGTCTACGGCCCTTTTACCAATGAGGAACTTGTCGGTGAGGCGTTGGCTCCCGTTCGGGACCAAGTGGTAATCGCCACCAAGTTCGGCTTCGATACCAGCGTCGATCCTCGGGCAATGAAGGGGAGCGGTCCGGTCCTGAACAGCAGGCCGGAGCATATCAGGGAGGTGGCCGAGGCTTCACTCAAGCGGCTCAGGACCGATGTAATCGACCTGTTCTACCAGCATCGGGTGGACCCGAATGTTCCCATAGAAGAGGTGGCAGGCGCCGTTAAGGAGCTGATCCGGGAAGGAAAGGTGAAGCATTTCGGCCTGTCGGAGGCTGGAATCCAGACCATCCGGCGCGCCCATGCCGTTCAGCCGGTGGCTGCGGTTCAGAATGAGTACTCGCTCTGGTTCAGGCGGCCTGAGGAGGGACTGCTCCAGACGCTGGAAGAGTTGGGGATCGGTCTCGTTTCCTACAGCCCGCTGGGGAAGGGGTTTCTCACAGGCGCAATGACTGAAACTACCACCTTTGACAGTACCGACTTCCGCAGCTCTTTGCCGCGCTTTACCCCCCAGGCGTTGAGGGCGAATCAAGCTCTGGTAGATCTGCTCGGCGAGATTGCAGTCGAGAAGAACGCCTCTCCGGCCCGGATCGCCCTGGCCTGGCTCCTGGCCCAAAAGCCGTGGATCGTGCCGATCCCGGGCACCACGAGGTTGGACCGACTGGACGAGAACATCGGAGCAGTAGCCGTTGAACTTACCACAGACGATCTGCGAGAGATCGAGCAGTCAGCCGCCCGAATCACGGTGCAGGGGGAGCGCTACCCGGAGAAACTGGAGCAGATGACCGGACGCTGAGAAAAGATATTCCTATGTGACATGCGGAACAACAATCGACAGGAGGATACATTCATGTACAAAGCAAAGGCCTATTCCGTTACCAGTGCCACGTCACCGTTTACGTCGGACACTATCCAGCGGCGCGAAACGACCGGGCGCGACGTGCAGATCGAAATTCTTTTCTGCGGCATCTGCCACTCCGACCTGCACACGGTTCGCAACGAGTGGAGCAGCGTCATGCCCACCACGTACCCCTGCGTACCGGGGCATGAGATCGTTGGTCGGGTCACCAAGGTCGGTTCCGGTGTCACCACGTTCAAAGCGGGTGATCTGGTGGGGGTCGGCTGCATGGTCGACTCTGACCATACCTGCCCCAACTGCCGGGCTGATATGGAGCAGTTCTGTCCCGGCTCGACCTTCACCTATAACTCACCGGACAAACACGGGGCTGCCCCGGTCACCTACGGCGGTTATTCCGAAAGCATTGTGGTGGATGAGCAGTTCGTGCTGCGCGTGCCGGAAAATCTCGACCTGGCCGGCGTCGCGCCGCTCTTGTGCGCCGGGATCACCACCTATTCACCCATACGTCGCTGGGGTGACATCACAGGGAAAAAAGTCGGTGTGGTGGGTCTTGGCGGCTTGGGGCACATGGGGGTCAAATTTGCCAAAGCGTTCGGCGCCCATGTGGTGGTCTTCACTACGTCTCTGAACAAGAAAGAGGATGCCCTGCGCCTGGGCGCCCACGAGGTCATCATTTCCACCAACCCGGAAGAGATGAAGCAGCACGCCGGGACCTTCAACTTCATTCTCGACACAGTCGCCGCCGATCACGACATCAACGCCTACCTCAATATGCTCGGTCTGGAGGGAAACCTTACGCTGGTCGGCGCGCCGGAGACGCCACTGCAACTCTCTGCGTTCGCCCTGATATTCGGCCGCAAGAGCCTCTCCGGTTCGCTCATCGGCGGCATCAAGGAGACCCAGGAGATGCTCGACTTCTGCGGTCGGCACGACATAACCTCGGATGTTGAAATTATCCCGATTCAGCAGGTCAACGAAGCCTATGAGCGGTTGCTCAAGTCCGATGTGAAGTACCGCTTCTCCATCGACATGGCGTCCCTCAAGGCGGAGTAACTCAGTAACAGCTTGGGATACAACCGGTCGTCATGACGGCGAAAGAGCAGTTCGCCACGGGAGCTGCCGCACAGTGAGCGTAATGGTAAAAAAGCAACATGTCGGCCTGGTGAAACTGGTCCTGATCCTGGGCGCACTCACCGCCTTCAACTCCATGTCCATCGACATGTACCTGCCGGCCTTTCCGGAGATTGCCCGGGATCTCTCCGTCCCGCTGGGGACGGTGCAGCTTTCGGTGTCAGCTTTCCTGTTCGGTTCGGCGTTCGGCCAGCTCTTCTACGGGCCGGTGGCTGACCGGTGGGGGAGGAAACTCCCCCTCCTGTTCGGGCTGGGGTTGTACGTCATTTCGACGATCGGCTGTGCCTTGGTTCACTCCGGCGAGGGGTTGCTTTTCTGGCGGGTCGTCATGGCCTTGGGGGGCGGAGCCGGTATCGTCATCTCCCGGGCGGTAGTTCGGGATCTGTATGATACCGCCGAAGCGGCGCGGATGTTTTCCCTTCTCATGCTGGTGATGGGAGCGGCGCCGATCCTTGCACCTCTGGCAGGTGGCCAACTCCTCTTGATAACCGGCTGGCGAGGGATTTTCTGGTTCCTGGGGATTTTCGGGGTTCTTTCCTTCTGTGCGTCACTTCTCTGGCTCCCCGAATCGCTGCCCGTTGAAAAGCGGAGCAAGGGGAGTATCAAAGATATGGTAACCGGATATGGCGCCCTGTTCAGGCACCGGCAGTATCTGTGCTATGCCATCGCTTTAGGCGCAGTCGCCGGTTTCAATTTCTCCTATATTGCCGGTGCTCCCCAGCTCTTCATCGAGCTGCATGGGATTTCCCCTCAATATTTCGGTCTCATCTTCGGGCTGAATGCCTGCGGTCTGATCGGAACGTCACAACTGAACCGCAAGCTGTTACGCCGGTACGGATCAGAACAGATTCTGAGTGTTACCTTTTCCGTCAACTTGTTGGGAGCGCTCCTGCTGACCCTGTCAACCATGACGGGTATCGGCGGTTTTTCGGCACAGCTCATCCTCTTGTTCCTCTGTCTTTGCAGCACCGGGCTGCTGTATCCCAATGTCACTGCGCTCGCCTTGGCGCCATTTGCCAGATCAGCTGGAACTGCATCTGCACTCCTGGGAACGATCCAGTATACATTGGGCGCCACGGCTGGAGCTTTCGTGGGGATGTTCCAGAATGGGACAGGGCTCCCGATGATCCTGACCATGACCTGTTGCGCAGTTGTGGGGAGGATTGCCGTCACGCTGTCCCGGCATTGTCAGTCATCCGGCAGTTGTCAGCCCCTCCCGACCACGTTTACCGCTCTCCCCACCGCAACCGTCGCCAATCGGTCGTCGTTGGTCCATAACTCCGAACAATCGTGAAATTGTGCTGTTGCCAGATGGAGGGCATCCGGTGTCTTCAATCCCCGTCCCGCCCTGAACCCCGCCGCATCGCGATACACCGAGTCGGGCATGGGCAGCAGAACGTTGAAGCCGAAAAAGCGTTCGAACTTCTCCACGAGGTCATGACGTTTCAGTCGGAGCGGCAGGACGAGACATTCAAACTTGTGTTGTCGGAATAAATACGCTACATATGTTTCTCGCTCCCCTGCGGTACTCTCTGCTGCGGGGTTATTTGTGTGATGAGAAGGAGTCTGATGTTATGAAACGTGTCATCATCGTCGGTATGGGGTTTGGCGGCATCCGGGCGGCCCGGGAACTGGCAGGGAAGGGGATGGAAGTGGTCATGCTGGACCGCAACAACTACCACCTCTTTCAGCCGCTCCTCTATCAGGTGGCCACCGCGGCCCTGGAGCAGGAGTCCATCGCCTACCCCATCCGGGCCATGGCGCGCCGCTGGCCGGAGACCCGTTTCCGGCTGGCCGAAGTCTGCGGCGTCGACCTGGAGGGGAAGCGGGTCATGACCTCCGAAGGCCCCATGGAGTATGACTACCTCATCGTCTCCGCCGGGAGCGAGACCAACTACTTCGGCATGACCTCCATTGCCGAGCATGCCTATGATCTCAAAAAGCTGGAGCATGCGGAAACGCTGCGCAACCAGATTCTCGGCCTCTTCGAGCGGGCGGTGAAGGAGCACGATCCGGCAAAGCGCCGGGCCATGCTTACCTTCGTCATCGTGGGGGGGGGGCCTACCGGGGTGGAGTTTTCAGGCGCCCTGGTGGAGCTGGTCCGTTACGTCCTGGCCAAGGATTATCCGGAGCTCTCCATCACCGAGTGCCGGGTCATGCTCGTGGAGGCTTCGGGCTCAATCCTGATCTCCCAGCCGGAGAATCTGCGGAAATATGCCGTGGATAGGCTCCGTCGGATGGGGGTGGAGGTGCTGCTCAATACCGCGGTCAGTGACGCGGCCCCGGAGCACGTGATCTTCAAAGACGGTACGATCATCCCGACCCATACACTCTTCTGGTCTGCCGGAGTCAAGGCCGCCCCCCTGGCGGGGGTGCTGGACCTGCCCAAGGCCGGCGGCGGCCGGATCAAGGTGAAACCGGATCTGACGGTGGAGGGGCATCCCGAGGTCTATATCGTGGGTGATATGGCCTGCTGCGAGCAGGACGGCGCCGTCCTCCCCATGGTGGCCCCGGTTGCCATGCAGATGGGCTCCTATGCCGGCAAGTCGATCCTGGCCCGGCAGGCGGAGCGGGAGCTCCCCCCCTTCCGATACAAGGACAAGGGGAGCATGGCCACCATCGGCAGGAGCTCCGCCGTGGCCTCCGCCTTCGGCTTCCACCTCTCCGGCTACCTTGCCTGGATGGCGTGGCTGGGGCTGCACCTCATGTACCTCGTCGGCTTCCGCAACCGGATTCTCGTCATCATGAACTGGGGCTGGTACTACCTCTTTCACGAGCGTCAGGTGCGGCTCATCACCATGCAGGAGTCCGGACCGCCCAAGTGTACTTGGAAATAGCCGGTTTCCCCACCATCTACTCAAGGAGGATTCACCATGCAGGAACGGACAGGAATCATCACTTTCAAAGGTAACCCTTTCACCCTGCTGGGTCCGGAACTCACGGTGGGTGACAAGGCCCCAGACTTCAGGGTGGTAGACAACGGGCTTCAGCCGGTCTGCCTGGCGACCTATGGGGGGAAGGTCAAGATAATCAGCTGCGTGCCATCGCTGGACACGCCGGTCTGCGACACCGAGACCCGGCGCTTCAATCAGGAGGCCGCCGGGCTCCCAGGTGAGGTCGTGCTCCTGACGGTGAGCCTGGATCTCCCCTTTGCCCAGAAGAGGTGGTGCGGCGCTGCGGGTATCGACCGGGTCGTGACCCTCTCCGATTACCAGGAGCGCTCCTTTGCCCATGCCTACGGCGTGCTCATCAAGGAGCTGAAGCTCCTCACCAGGGCCCTCTTCGTGGTGGACGCCGCCGATGTCATCCGGTACATCCAGATCGTGCCGGAGGTGACCAGCGAACCGGATTATGCCGCCGTCATCGCCGCGGCGCGAGTGTGTCGGCAACAGTTATCCTAAAAAAAGCATTTGAAACACGGAGCAACTGAGCTAACGGATTGGAATCCAGGAGAAATTCTTTGAGGCAATCATTTCAATAACTCACCTTTTCGGAGAGATACTCTCTTGACATAAGGTCTTGATTTCTCGGTTGCTCCGTTGCTCCGTGTTATTAGGAATGCCGTTTTCAGGGTGACTGGTCGAAGGTTATAGTGAGCAGTTCCGTGACAACCCACCGCCCCAAGTACGTTCTCTGGCTGCTGCTGACGACCCTCTTCTGGGGAGGGAGTTTTGTCGTCAACAAGATCGGTTTCCGGGAACTCCCGCCGGTTCTCTTCCTCTTCCTCCGGTTCACCCTGGCCACCCTCATCATGGGGCTCGTCTGCGGCCGCCGTCTGGGGCGGTTGGATCGGAGGACCATCAGGAAGGGGGTTCTCGTCGGCCTGGCCCTGGCAGCGGCCAATCTGACCTTTGTCCTCGGGGTGAGCGGGACCAGCGCCACCCGGGCCGGTTTTCTCAACAATCTGTTCGTGCTCAACGTGCCGCTCATCTCCTATGCTCTCTGGCGGGAACGGCTGGAGCGGGTCACCCTGGTCGGGGTCGTGGTCGCCTCTGCCGGGCTCTGGTTCATGGCCCAGGGGGGAGTGGAGGGGTTCAACCGGGGAGATCTCTTCTCCACCGTCTGTTCTCTGTTCATCGCCCTCCATATCATTACCGTCTCCCGCCTGTTGGGTGACGAGGATATCTTCCTCCTCTCCCTGGTCCAGTTCGCCACGGTGGCGGTGGTGGGGGGAGTGGCGACGGCCCTGGTTCACCCCGTGGTAGCGACAATTGGTCCGGTTTCATGGTGGGCGCTGTTGTACTGTGCCCTCTTCCCGACGGTACTCTGTTTCACCCTCCAGAACCGCTACCAGCGCTTCACGACCCCCACCCAGGCAGGACTCATCTATACCCTCGATCCGGTCTGGAGCATGCTCGGCGGGATGCTGCTCCTGGGGGAACGACTCACCGGTCCGGAGTTGTCCGGCTGTATCCTGATCCTGGCCGCAGTGGCCGGACCGTTGCTGGCGCGCCTGCTCCGGGAGAGACGAGGGGTAAACTATTATTTA
The DNA here is from genome assembly GCA_903857795.1 of uncultured Geobacter sp. Taxonomy (GTDB): domain Bacteria; phylum Desulfobacterota; class Desulfuromonadia; order Geobacterales; family CAIOGM01; genus CAIOGM01. The sequence continues at coordinate 137 of CAIOGM010000013.1, read as the reverse complement.
GTGCTTGAACGTGATGCCAAATTATCCAATAAAAGCAAATAGTTATATCTTTTTTGCTCTATAAAGTTTATACTCTCTCGGATGGTGGTGGTTTTCCCAGAGGCCGTAATGGCCTGATTTAGCCATGATTTTTTAGT
>CAIOGM010000012.1 GCA_903857795.1 uncultured Geobacter sp. | reverse complement strand
TCAGCCGATCGATCCGCTGTTCTGGTGCATGGGGAGCTGGGGGTCGTTCTATCCCTTGTCGGGAAGTATGAACGACAGCAACCCGCTCAACGTCAATGCGGGACTGGCGGCCCGGATGCTCTTCAAGCTGAGCCGGGAAACACTCCTCTGGGATACGGGGAGCAACCAGTGCGCCACGAACGGCGTGGTAACCCCCATCCTCGTCAAGAGCAACTACCGGCTCCAGATAGCACGGCCGGTGCGGGGGAACGACTGCATCCCCATCGGTCAGCCGTCGCTCCTCTGGGGCGCCGCCAAGAACCCGCCCTTAGGGACGGGAAGCACGTCAGCGGACAATTTCCTCTGGTCCCTGACCCGCAGGAGGGTCTGTTGCGTCGGCTATTCGCTCAATTGATTATGGTGTTCATAGCCATCCCTGCTGTTGTACGTGGTGCTGATTCCGGGTCGGCCGTCATGGATCCTCCGGACGCCCGTTCCAAACTCTCTATCCCGGATCTGGAGGCAACCCTGAACCAGGCAAACCGGATGGCGGAGAGCATGACGTTGCCGCCCAACCGGGCCGAGACGGAGATGAAGGAGCTGGCCGGGAAGGTGGACGCTTACTACCGCTCCCCGGAATTCCAGGGGCGGCTGAAGGGAGAGACGGCCCGGATCAGGAGCGAACTCTTCGGCGATGCCTCGGCACGGTTCTATCCGGACAGCACTCCTCCCGCTGCACACGGCAAGCTTGGCAGCGAGGAGCGGCTCTACCTCTTCATCTCCTCCTCTCTGCCACTCCGGACAATCCGGAACTATGCGGCTTCTGTGGCTCGCCTGGGTGATCCGGGAATCGTCCTGGTCATGCGCGGATTCATTGACGGGATGACGAAGATCCAGCCGACGATCAGCTTCATCGGATCAGTGCTGCAACGTGATCCCTCCTGCAACCCGCTGAAGGGGGAGTGCGAGATGCAGCCGGTCAACCTCGTCGTCGATCCCCTGCTGTTCCGACGCTACGGCATCGACCGGGTTCCCGCTGTGGTCTATGCCCGGGGAGTCAAGGCGGAAGACAGCGGCTTGAGCGAAGGTGATACCAAGAACACCGGCATCGCGGAGAGCCATACGATCTACGGCGACGCCAGCCTCGAATACCTTATTGAACAGTTCCAGCGGGAGACCGGAGCGCAAACGTTGGCGAATCTTCTCGCGGGTGCCGCGCATAAACCCGGGAAAAGTAGCCAGAGCAGAGAAAAGTCGGAGTGATCCGATGGCCTCCGGTTTATCTGCGTTCATCAGCGTTCATCGGCGGTTACCCGCCTGATTTTGAAAAAAGGAGAGCCGGCATGAAGGATAAACCCACCATGGAAACGATAACCGAAAGGGAAGGGCCGGACCTGAAGGAAGCTGTTTCACTGCCACCAGCGCAGCCGAAACGACACCCGACAGTGCTCCCCATGGTAGCGCTCTGCGTGGCGATCTCGTTCGGTGCATCATTGATCGCGATCTATGGCTATGACCGCTGGTACGCCCAGAAGATCGTGGCGGTGGATATCAAGGGGTATATCGCCCGGCAGCGGGAGAGCTACCTCGCCGGCAAGATGTCCGATGACGAGCTGAAGAAGAGCTGCGACCGTCTGGAAGCGGTCATCACGGCCATTCCCCGGAACCGGGTGGTCATCATGGGTGACGCGGTGGTGCGCAATGCCGAAACCGTTAACCCTTGAGTTCCGCAACTGGCGGCTCTGGCTGGCGCTCACGGCCCTGCTCAGCGCGGGGACCATGCTCCCGTACAAGTTCAGCGTGACGCTCACCCCGTCCCTGAAACACCGGGTCTACTGGCTCGTCCGGAATCCGGAGCGGGTAGTGAGAGGGGACTATGTCCTGTTCCGGCACCGGGAGCTTACCTCCCGGGTGGGGATGAAAAAGTCGGAGGATGTGCTGAAGATCGTCGGCTGTAACGAAGGGGAGCTGCTCACCGTTGATTGTCAGAAGCGGTTCTACTGCAACGGCGACTATCTGGTTCGGGCGAAGGATGTCTCCCTGAAGGGGGAACCGCTGCGGCACTTCGCTTTCAACGGCCCGGTCCCCGCAGGATTCATGTTTGTCATGGGGCAGCACCGGGACAGTTACGACTCCCGGTACTTCGGCTTTGTCGAAAAAAGCCGCATCAAGGCGAAAGCCTACCCGCTCTTCTGAGAGGAGCCCATGCCCATCGAGAAACTCAACCCGCTCCGGTACCTGGGACCGGCGGAGTATACCGGCTTCTGGCAGCAGCTTTTCGCCACGCTCCTCTATGGCTTCTGGGGACGCTTTCTCTTTGTCGCCTTGGTGGTCTCGGCCTTCTGGGTCGGGGTGCGCCAGCGCAATCCGACGCTGGCCGCCATCTGTCTGCTGCTGGCGGCGCTGGTCGCCTACGGCGGCGGGATCGTGCATCTGGTCCGGACACTCACAATGATCGGGATGTGACTCAAAGCGAGAGGGTGTCCAACGTCAAATGCAATTTAACAGGGATGGACAGGATGTTCAGGATAACTTCCTTCTTCGGTTGGAAAATACCGGGCCTTTCATCCTGTTCATCCTGTATATCCATGTTAAAAGCAGTAGGTTTTCTCCGTGTCTCCGTGTCTCCGTGGTGAAAGGTTTTTCGGGTTAGGTGAACGCCGTGTCGAAAGAAAACAGTACCAATACCCCTGATATCATGCCGGTCCCCCCGAGCAACGAGATCCACCCCCGGGGGCTCCTGGAGGCGATCTCCTACATCGACCAGAACTTCGCCAACGAACTGGGGGGCTGCATGATCAAGG
>CAIOGM010000011.1 GCA_903857795.1 uncultured Geobacter sp. | reverse complement strand
TTTCGCTCCGCTCGGCGGTGAACCGGATGTTGCCGGCAGCGGTGGTCTCCTTGGTGACGGCGCGCAGATCGGCCCGGATCTCCGGCTTGTACGGTATCCGGAGTTTCTTGTCTTCCATCTTCCCTCGGACCGGATAGGCCAGCTCTTCCTTGACCCTGGGGGTAAAGGTGAGGCACTCCACCCGGTACTCGCCGAACTTGAGCTTGGCGTCGTCACCCCAGCCGATCCCCAGACCGGTGTAATCCAGACAGCAGCGGTCAAGCTTGGCCATGATAGGCCAGAGGACTTTCTCTTGGTCCGGTTTGCTCATGTTGCGCAGCTCGACAATTTGCCGCGTATAGAGCGTATCGCCCAACAGCTCCAGCACCCAGAGGACGGTTAAGTCCTTCTTGCGCCCGATATCCAAACCGCCAAAGAGGCGGGAACCGGGGACCGGGGACTGGGGATTGGTAAAATCCCGTTCCCAATCGTCCGCCCGGCCATACTCGCACCCGGCAATCAGGTCATACTCAAGAAAGGCGCTGGCATCATCGGCGGCAACGCACATGTATTCCTGCTGGAACGATTCCTCATCGGCGCATCCCGAGCGGATGAACTCGAAATACCCGGCCTCGTCATACTCCAGGACCTCATGGCCATCGGGAAGAGACTGCTGCAGCTTCCAGAGGAACCCCTGATCAAGGGCATCCTGCAGCGTTACCCGGTGCAGGCTGATCTTCTTGGGATTGCCGTGCTCCCGGACCTCCCGGATCAGCATGTTGAAGAAGTTGGCGCTCCCGCGGTGGGTGGAGATGACTTCCATATTGCCCCCCCAGGTGATACCGGGGTAGGCGATGCTCCAGAGCTTGCGGGGATCGGGATGCAGCGCGAATTCATCCAGAATACGCCCACCCCGTTTACCGGCCTGGGCGTCGGGATTGGACGACATGGAGTGAATCCGCCGCCCGTTGGCGAAGTGGAGCACATAGGCGGAGATCTTCCGCTCGGCATCGATGACCCGCTCCCCCAGGTCTTCGGCGGCCAGCTGCAGCAGTTTGGCGAACATCTTGCAATCTTCAATGACCAGGCGTGCCTGGAGATCGTCCCGGCTGGAGATCCACTGGTCCCACCTGGCCCCGGCCTCGGCGGTCCGCTCATCGGCGGCATAGGCGGTGCTCCAGGAGAGGCCGATCTGTCGGGCCTTCTCCATCAGCTTCAACCGGCTCCGATCAAGAATCCATTTCTCCTGATAAGGGAGGAACAGCCCCTCCGGATTAGCCGGGATATTTTGGGCGCGAACCGTTTTTTTCACCATTCACCATTCACCCTTCACGGTTTTACCCCGCCATCATCAGGACATCACGTCTGATCCGCTGAATGGTTTCAGCGGACACACCTTCCTGCTTGGCCACTTCCGACACCTTGTCGGCAGCCTCTTCCATGGCCAGCTTCTTGATCTCAGCTGAGCGCTTCACGTTGTCGCTTGCCGCCTTCTCCAGACGCATCGTGGTAAGGGCCAGATCTTTGAGCATCTTCACCGCCTCGGGTGCGTTCTCGGCATCAATCCCGCCGCGGCGCATCAGCAACGAAACATCAAAGGACAAGGTTCGGATGATCTCGTTGACGAAAAGGCCGACTTCACCCTGGGGAGCCGCTCCCATCGTGCCGATCCACTGTTTTGCCATTTCCCGCGATTCCCGCAGGTGCGCCCCGGCCTCTTCCATATCCAGGGCATAACGGCCGACAGCGGATTTGCTGACTCGCCCGTCGTGTCCTTTCTGTTCCAAGAGCG
>CAIOGM010000010.1 GCA_903857795.1 uncultured Geobacter sp. | reverse complement strand
TTAGAGTTGGCACGGTTTACTGGCTAAGATTTTCCAATGTTACATATTTTTTTATTTTTTTTGTTCCAAGCGTCTGCGATATTTTTTTCAAACAGCCTTTTTCTTCCAGACACTAATTAGCAACGCTTTCTCGATGCTTGTCCGGATTTAGGTATTCCTTTACAGTATCTCTCGGCCACGGCAAATGCTCTTTATCGGAGTCATCAGCTAAAATGTCCCGTCGTTCGATCCCCCGAACGATGACGTGGTTCTCGATGGTTGCCCGGATTTCGATATCCCTTTACAGTATCTCCCGGCCACGTCTAACAACAAGTGACGCACCCACAGGACCGAGCCCTGGTTCCCGGTGCGTTTTGCGTTGCCCGATCAGTAGGGTGTCTGCTTTTTCGGTGGAACTATCCCGAATGTCAATCTGTCCCTCTCACATGAGAAAGTCAAACTTTCTAATATGTCACGTTCCATTATTTATCTGCACCGCTATCGTCCGGAGACGTTATGAGTCTGGCAGTTGACGGGGATGCTGATTCCAATCCACGATCATAGATGACACTAAACCACCCCTCACCCCGACCCTCTCCCACTGAGGAAAAGGGGAGCTATTATCCAGAGCCCCTCTGAACCCTTGCGAAAAAGATCCCCAGCACTTTTTACACTCATTTCGGCATGCCGAAATGGGCATCCAACCTACCGGAAAACAACAATTCGTGCCGAAATAAAACGCAATTTTTTAATTGAAAAATCTAATGAAGTGCCAGCTCAACCAACCGGTGCGGGGTGTGAATTAAGAGCATAGAAAAGAATCCGTAGGAGCAGGATCTCGGCTGACCAATCAGGATTACCGGGGGGAGATATCCGCCGGGGTCAAGAGAACCCCGATAGAGTCCGTCAACCCCTGCGGAGCACTCCGTATCATTATGTCCCGGCGCGGGTCATTTTGTCCCTTGCTCCGGCGCCGTCTGCCTCAACCGGCCCCCTCCCCTCTCCCCACCAAGCAGCGCCCCTCCATCCTAACTATAAGGATTTAGACGGCTGTCACGAGATGCCCGACAAAACAGCACTCCCCCTCCCCGTTGGCACTTCTCTTGCTTAATGAGTGCGTCTATGAAATCCGCGGGAGGAACCATGAAAAATATCGATGATCTTTGGAAGAGCGGAGTAAGCCGGAGGGACTTTGTCAAGACCTGTGTGACGGTCTCAGCCATGCTTGGGCTGCCGTTCAGCATGGTCAGCAAGGTAGCGGCTGCGGCCAGAAACGCCGACGGCCGGCCGGCGGTCATCTGGCTCCATTTTCAGGAGTGCACCGGCTGCTCCGAGTCGCTCTTGCGCTCGTCTCACCCGTCTGTCGCCAGCCTGATCCTCGACATGATCTCTCTCGATTACCACGAGACCCTCATGGCAGGCTCCGGACACCAGGCCGAGAAGGCACTGCACGACTCCATGACCGCCAACAAGGGGAAGTACATCCTCGTGGTGGAGGGAGGAATCCCCACCAAGGATAACGGCATCTACTGCAAGGTGGCCGGCAAGACCGCCCTGGAGTCGCTGCGCACGGCAGCGGAAGGGGCAGTCGCCATCATCCCCATCGGGACCTGCGCCAGCTACGGCGGCATCCAGTCGGTGGGACCCAACCCTACCGGCGCGGTGGGGGTGCGGGACATCATCAAGGATAAACCGATCATCAACATCCCCGGTTGCCCCCCCAATCCGTACAACTTCCTCTCCACCGTGCTCTATTACCTAACCTTCAAGAAGCTTCCCGATCTGGATCAGCTGGGGCGTCCCAAGTTCGCCTATGGCCGCAGGATCCACGAGCACTGCGAACGCCGCCCCCACTTCGACGCCGGCCGGTTTGCCAAGGCCTTCGGCGACCCGACCCATGCCGAAGGGTACTGCCTCTACAAGCTGGGATGCAAGGGACCGGCCACCTACGCCAACTGTTCGGTCATCCGTTTCAACGACGGCGTTGCCTGGCCGGTGGGAATCGGTCATCCCTGTATCGGCTGCACCGAGCCTGATCTCCTCTTCAAGACCGCTATCAGCGACAAGGTTCAGATTCACGAGCCGACCCCCTTCGACAGCTACGCCCCGGTGGATCTGAAGGACAAGGGGAAAGGGGCGGACCCGCTGACCACCGGCGTCATCGGCCTGGCTGCCGGCGTGGCCATCGGGGCCGGCATCATGCTGGCCAAGAAACTGCCCGACGCGCCGGACAAGGGGGACGACCATGGCAAGACCGAGTAGGCGGCAGTTCCTGAAAATCATGGGGGTCACCGGCGCCACGCTCCTGGCAGGGCGGAGCAAGGCCAACGCCTCGGACGAACCGGCCCAGAACTATGACGATACCCTGGGGATGCTCTACGACGCCACAAAATGCGTGGGGTGCAAGGCGTGCATGTCGGCCTGCAAGCGGGTCAACAGCGACTACGGCAGCCTTGCCTACGAAAAAGCCGACTTTGATAAGGACAGCTTGTGGGATGCTCCCAAGGACCTCTCGGGGAGCACCCGCACCCTGATCAAGCTCTTCAAAGAGAGCGACAAGCAGTGGTCCTACGTCAAGTACTCCTGCATGCATTGCCACAAGCCCTCCTGCGTCTCGGTCTGTCCGGTGAGCGCCATGACCCGGGACAAGATAGCCGGCACCGTGGATTACAACAAGAACGCCTGTATCGGCTGCCGCTACTGTCAGATCGCCTGCGCCTTCAATATCCCCAAGTTCCAGTGGGACAAGGCCATTCCCCAGATCGTCAAGTGCGACCTCTGCAAGAGCACCAATCTGTTGAAAAAGGGGATCACCGCCTGCGCCGAGACCTGCCCCACCGGCGCCATCATGTTCGGCAAACGGAAGGAGCTCCTGGCGGAAGCCCACAAGCGACTTCAGGAGCATCCGGACAAATACATTAATCAAGTCTATGGCGAGAAAGAGGTGGGGGGGACCAATCACCTCTACCTGGCAGCCATGCCGTTCAACAAACTGGGGCTCCCCATCCTCAAGGAAGAGCCGCCGGCCGAATTTTCCGAGAAGATCCAGCACACCATCTACAAGGGGTTCATCGCCCCGGTGGCCCTCTACAGCACCCTCTGCTTCATTGCGGTGAAGAACATGAAAAAGCAGGAAGACGACCAGGGGAAGCATGGCCATGACGGGAAGAAGAAGGGGGATCACTGATGGGACACGATGAATATCAGAGATATGATGCGAAGATTCTGACGCCGTCGTTTATCGTGCTGCTGGCCCTGACTCTCATCGGTTTTACCCTCATCGGAGTCCGCTTCGTCAAGGGGATCGGTGCGGTAACCAACATGAGCGACGGCTACCCCTGGGGGATCTGGATCACCTACGACGTGGCCACCGGCACAGCCATCGCCTGCGGCGGCTACGCCATGGCGATCCTGATCTATATCCGCAACCATATGCGCTATCACCCCATGATCCGTTCGGCCATCCTCACCAGTATGTTCGGCTACGGGCTGGCCGGGTTCTCGGTCATGGTGGACGTGGGACGCCCCTGGAACGCCTACAACTTCTTCATCCCTTCCAAATGGCAAGCCAATTCGGCCATGTTCGAGGTCGCCCTCTGCGTCATGGCTTACACAACGGTGCTGGCGCTGGAATTCATGCCGGCGATCCTCTCCTACCTGGAGAAGACCGACTGGGAGACCCTGCAGGCGCTCATGGACCGGCTGCACAAGTACACGGGGATCAATCGCCCCGAGATGATGGATGAGCGGCTGGAATCGGTGAAGGATCTGGCTGCCTGGCTGAAACCCCGGCTGGACAAGATCCTGATCTTCGTCATCGTCCTGGGAATCACCCTCCCCACCATGCACCAGTCCTCCCTGGGGTCGCTACTGCTCATCGCCTCCACCAAGCTGCACCCACTGTGGCATACCGGCTTCCTGCCGCTGTTGTTTCTCATCAACTGCATGTTCATCGGCTACTCCATCGCCATCCTGGAGTCCATCATCTCCTGTTACGCCTTCAAACGCCCCTTCGAACTGCATGAGCTGACCGGGCTGGCGAAGATCATCCCCTGGCTGACGGTCATCTGGCTGACGGTGGTCATCGGTGACCTGGCCTGGCGGGGACAGCTGGGGACGGCGCTCTCCCTGGATTTCTACTCCCGCTTCTTCCTCCTGGAGTTCTGTCTCATCGCAGGGGGGTCGCTCCTCCTGTTCAGCGGCAGGAAGCGCTCCTCCATCCGCTGGCTCTTCGTTTCTGCCGCCCTCATCGTTTTGGGGGGAGCCCTCTACCGCTTCAACGTCTACCTGATCGGCTTCAACCCCGGCAAGGGGTGGCACTACTTCCCGGCTCTGGCTGAGTTGATGATCACCCTGGGAATCGTGGCCTTCGAGATTCTCGGCTACCAGGTGCTGGTAAAGATCCTCCCGGTTCTCCCGCGTCTGCACACGCGCAAGCAGCTGGATGCGGCAAAGGCATAAAGACAAGACATCTCACCACAGAGACACGGAGACACGGAGAAAGGCATTAAACAGGGATATACAGGATGGGGAGGATGAAAAACATGAAGTTTTTCCCTAAAAGCTTTATCCTGGCTATCCTGTTCATCCCTGTAAATTAAGCTTTTTGTTTTCTCCGTGTCTCCGTGCCTCCGTGGTAAAAAAATTTAGAATCTCATTCCGGAGGTAGTACTCATGGCTCGAATCACCCTGGACCCCATCACCCGCATCGAAGGGCACCTGCGCATCGATGTTGAAGTCAACGGCGGCGCCGTCACCAATGCCTGGTCTTCGGCCCAGATGTGGCGCGGCATCGAAACTATCCTCAAGGGGCGCCCCCCCCAGGACGCCTGGATCTATGCTCAGCGTTTCTGCGGCGTCTGCACCACCGTCCACGCCATCTCCTCCATCCGCTCGGTGGAGAACGCCCTCAAGGTGGAGGTCCCCCTCAACGCCCAGTACATGCGCAACATCATCATGGCCCAGCACTCGGTGCAGGACCACATCGTCCATTTCTACCACCTCTCCGCACTGGACTGGGTGGACGTGGTCTCCGCCCTCAGCGCCGACCCCAAGAAGACAGCCCAACTGGCACAGAGCATCTCCGATTGGCCGGGGAACAGCGAGACCGAGTTCAAGGCGGTCCAGGAGAAACTCAAATCCTTCGTAGGGACCGGCCGTCTGGGGATCTTCTCCTCCGGTTACTGGGGACACCCGGCCATGAAGCTCCCCCCCGAGGCCAACCTCATGGCGGTGGCCCACTACCTGAAGGCCCTGGACTACCAGCGCAAGGCCGCCCAGGCGGTGGCAATTCTCGGCGGCAAGAACCCGCACATCCAGAACCTCTGCGTGGGGGGGGTGGCCACCGCGCTGAACATGGAAAACCTGGCAACCATCAACATGGAGCGGATCGCCGCGCTGCGCGCGCTCATGGAAGAGACCCGGGACTTCGTCCAGAAGGTCTATTACCCGGACATGATCGCCATCGCCGCCGCCTACAAGGAGTGGTTCAAATACGGGAAAGGGGTGATCAACTACATGGCCGTGCCGGAGATGGCCGAAGACACCACCAACACCAAATTCGCCCTCCCTGGCGGGATCATCGATAACGGCAACATCAAGGGGGCCAGAATCCTCAACAATCACCAGGACCTGGAGCTGATCGCCAACATCAAGGAGAACGTCTCCCATGCCTGGTACGAAGGGAACGGCACCCTGCACCCCTGGGACGGCGAGACCAAACCCAACTACACCGACTTCCAGGATAACGGCAAGTACAGCTGGTGCAAGGCGCCCCGCCTCAACGGCAAGGCGGTCCAGGTGGGCCCGCCGGCCCAGCTCTTCGCCGCCTATGCAGGGGGGAACCAGAAGGTGATCAAGCTGGTGGACGACTCCTGCAGAAAGATCGGCATCGGCGTGAACGATCTTCACTCCACCATGGGACGTCTGGGCGCCCGGGCCATCCGCGCCCATATCATGGCCGACTACTCCCTGGAATACCTGGACAAGCTGGTGGAAAACGTGGCCAAGGGGGACAAGGCCTATGCCAACCCCACCGAGATCCCCAAGGGTGAGTACAAGGGGGTCGGCTTCCATGAGGCGCCCCGTGGGACGCTCTCCCACTGGATCGTCATCGAGGACAAGAAGATCAAGAATTACCAGGCGGTGGTCCCCTCCACCTGGAACGCCTCCCCCCGGGACGACAAGGGGGTGCTCGGCCCTTACGAGGCATCGCTGGTGGGGAACCCGGTGGCGCAGCAGGATAAGCCGCTGGAGGTGCTCCGCACTATTCACTCCTTCGACCCCTGCATCGCCTGCGCCGTGCATACCATCGACCCGGAAGGAAACGAAATCACGAAGATCAAGGTGATGTAGACAAATTCAATCCACCACAGAGACACAGAGACACGGAGAAGTCAAAATCGGAACTAAGTAAAAAAAACGATCTGTTAAAATTGGATAGCTTTTACCAAGCGGCTGTCGGTCCGAGTGTCTCTAGCCGAAAGCAGTTAAGTTCTCAGTTTTAAGATGTTCTCCGTGCCTCCGTGTCTCTGTGGTGAAAAAAGGTTTTCCGATGCAAACGTTGATATTCGGGGCAGGCAACCTGCTCCTCTCCGACGAAGGGTTCGGTGTTCATTTCATCACCTACCTGCAGGAGCGGTACCGCTTTCAGGACGATGTGGAGCTCTACGACGGCGGGACATTGGGGATCATGGTCACCCACCTGCTGGAGGAGGCGGATCGGGTCTATCTGGTGGACGTGATCCAGGCCCAGGGGGAACCGGGTGAGATCTTTCGTTACGAAAAGGAAGAGTTCCTGCTGGGGACGCTCCCCATCAAACTCTCACCGCACCAGATAGGGATCCAGGAGGTCCTCTCTCTGGCGGATTTCCGCGGCAGAATCCCGGACAAGGTGACCCTCTTCGGCATCATCCCGTCATCCTATGAACCTGGCGTGGAACTGACCCCGCTGCTGGCAGGCAAGCTTCCCGCTCTGGCCGAACTGGTGGTGGAAGAGTTACGGGGAGCGGGCCACATCATCGAGAAGATCACATAATCAATAGCAGGTGGTAACTTTTGGCGCATGGCCGGTTTATCTGGTTGGTTTTCCCGGCCACGCGTCTTTTTTCAACAGCAATGTGTCGACGGCCCTCCCCGAAAAGGAGGGCCGTTTCTGTCGTGTCCGTTCATTGCACCCATCAGGGAAAACGGGCTTTAATTCTATCGTTATTTGTGCAATGATGCGCCAGTTACTCGGCGCTCCCTTCGCACCAGAATACGCCTCTCCAACAGAGGCAAAGAAAACGTATCTCTATGGCAGAAACCGACTCCACAGTACCCAAGCGGTGCGACCTAGAGGTCGAAAAACTCCCGGACGGCGGAGTTCGCCTCACCCTCTCCGGGGCATGGACTCTCTCCGAAACCCTCCCCTCCGCGGAGCAGGTTCTCGTCGAATTGGCCCGGGAGCCCACCCCCACGTACATTACTTTCGACGCCGGGGAACTTGACCGATGGGAGAGCGGCCTTCTCACCCTTCTTCTGAAGATACGGGGAGAGTGTTCCAGCCGTGGCGTCCCAATCAGGCCTGAAGGGCTCCCCGATGGAGTCCGGCGACTCCTCACCCTCGCCACCGCCATTCCCGAACGAAAAGGGGCCCGCCGTGACGGGACCCGCCCCCCCTTTCTCGTCCGTGTGGCCGATGCAACAATCTCCACCTGGAACGCCGTCCAAGAGATGCTCGACTTTATCGGCGAAGCGTTCCTCTCGGGTATTCGCCTGTTCCGCGGGAAGGCCCGGTTTCGCCGTTCCGATTTTCTTCTCATCGTCCAGGAGTGCGGCGCCGGCTCCTTCGGCATCGTCTCCCTCATCAGCCTCCTGGTGGGGCTGATCCTGGCATTCGTGGGGGCCATCCAGCTCCAGATGTTCGGCGCACAGCTCTACGTGGCCAATCTGGTGGGGATCGGCATGGTCCGGGAGATGGGGGCCGTCATGGCCGGCATCATCGTCACCGGCCGCACCGGCGCCTCCTTTGCCGCCCAGCTCGGCACCATGCAGGTCAACGAGGAGATCGACGCCCTCCAGACCCTCGGCATAGCACCCATGGATTTCCTCGTCCTCCCCCGGATGCTGGCGCTCTGCCTCATGATGCCGCTCCTCTGCCTCTATGCCGACCTCATGGGAGTTCTCGGCGGCTTCATCGTCGGCGTCTTCATGCTGGACATCCCACCCGCGCAGTATTATCTGCAGACCTGCGGCGCGGTCCGTCTCAACGATCTGTTCATCGGGGTTTTCATGAGCTCCGTCTTCGGCATCCTCATCGCCCTGACCGGCTGCCACCGAGGCATCCACTGCGGACGGAGCGCCTCCGCCGTGGGGGTGGCGACCACGTCGGCGGTGGTCACCGGCATCGTCAGCATCATCGTTGCCACCGCCGTCATCACGATTCTCTGCTACATCATCGGGATCTGAGCCATGAGCGCACCGACCCCCAAGATAACGGTCAGCAACCTCACCATGGCTTTCGGAAGCTATCTGGTGATGCAGGAGCTCTCCTTCACCGTGAATAGAGGAGATATCTTCATCATCATGGGGGGGAGCGGTTGCGGCAAGAGCACCCTGCTCCGGCACCTGGTGGGGTTACAGCGGCCGACCGCAGGAACGGTTCTCTATGAAGGGAGCCGCACCGGGTTCTGGGAGATGGCGCCAGAAGAGCGCGAGCCGGTCATGCGCCGCTTCGGCATGCTCTTCCAGAGCGGGGCGCTCTGGAGTTCGCTGACCCTGGCCGAGAACATCGCGCTCCCGCTCAGGGAGTACACCCGCCTGAGCGCGGCCGACATCCGCGATCTGGCCTCGCTCAAGCTGGCGCTGGTGGGTCTCTCCGGGTTTGAGGAGTACTACCCCTCGGAGATCAGCGGCGGGATGAAGAAGCGGGCCGGACTGGCCCGGGCCATGGCGCTGGACCCGGACATCCTCTTCTTCGACGAACCATCCGCGGGGCTCGATCCGATCAGCTCCCGGCTCCTGGATGATCTGATCCTGGAACTCCGCGATAGCCTCGGCGCCACCATCGTGGTGGTAACCCATGAACTGGCAAGCCTCTTCGCCATCGGCAGCAATTCGGTCTTCCTCGATCCGGTGAGCAAGCGGATGATCGCCTCGGGCTGCCCCAAGCAGCTCCTCGCCGAATCAGAAGATCCCCGGGTGCTCGGCTTCCTGACCCGGGGAGAGGATGGCTTGACCACCCCCTGAACAGACGGTCGGGAGAGACGTTGAGCTAAGGATAACTTATCGCACAAAAAGCGAATAAGAGTCTCACACGCTGAACTAAGGAAATTTATGGCACAAGAAGCGAATAAGAGTCTCATCGGCCTGTTTGTCGTCGGGGCCATCGCCCTGGCGGTGATCGGTGTCGCCATCTTCGGGTCGGGGAAGCTGTTCAAGGACAACCCCATCTATGTCATGTATTTCGACGGATCCATCAACGGGCTCACGGTGGGCGCCCCCGTGGAGTTCAGGGGGGTGAAGATCGGCGAGGTCTCCGACATCAAGGCCAGCTTCAACCGGAAGAACCTGGATATCGTCATCCCGGTCTATGTCCGGATCGTCAACGAAAACTTTGATCTCAGCGGGGAGGGATCTCTCCTCCCGACCTTCAACAAGTACCAGTTCTACAAACCGCTGATCGCCAAGGGACTCCGGGCCCAACTGAAGGTCAAGAGCTTCATCACCGGCCAGCTCTTCATCAGCGTCGACTTTGAACCCGATAAACCGGCAAAATTTGTCAGGCTCGACACCCGGTATCCGGAGGTGCCAACGGTCCCCTCCGACATGCAGCAGCTGATGGCGACCATCCAGAAGATTCCCTTCAGCGTCATCGCCGACCGGCTGGCGCGAGCCATGGAGGGGATCGACAAGACGGTCAATTCACCGGAAATCGGCAAGGGGCTGAAGAACCTCAACAAGATCATCGTCGAGACGAACCTGCTGGTCTCCCATGTGGATGCCGAACTCAAGCCGTTGGTGGCCACTCTCACCGAGACCTCCAGTTCGGCCAAAAGCGCCTTCTCCTCCGTGGGGGAGTTGGCAGTAGATCTCAAGGGGACCTCCATCGCCGCCAGGGGGGCGTTCACCCAGGCAGAGAAGAGCCTGGCGCTCAAGGAAGGGGTGCCGGGTGAATTGGCGGCCGGAATCCGGGACGCCACCGTCAAGGCCGGAGCTTCCCTGGAGCAGATGCGGGCGACCTTGGCGGCGTATGAACAGCTCCCCGAGGGGAAAGCAGGAATCGGTCATGACCTGCGCCACTCACTGGCCGAGATCGATGAGACGGCCCGGTCACTCCGCTCGCTGGCCGATTACCTGGAGCGCCACCCCGAATCCCTCCTCAAAGGGAAACAGTAGTACCCGGAGAACGCCATGATCACCATCCGTCTCACCAGAGCACCACTCCTTGGCTGCTGCCTGCTGTTTCTCGCAGGCTGCGTGGTCGGTCACTCCCCCCCCGCCCGCTTCTACACGCTGACGCCGCTGGAGAGCGGCGGCGCTTCTGCAACGCTATCGGCAAAGCCGCTGATCGTCGGTCCGGTCAGCATCCCCGACTACCTGAACCGCCCCCAGATCGTGACCCGCTCCGGGGCCAACGAGCTGGTCTTCGCCGAATTCGACCGATGGGGAGGCGCCCTGAGCAGTGAGATCTCACAAGCTCTGGCCATGGATATCTCCCGGAGTGCCGGTTCGAACGGATTCACCGTGCTCCCGTGGCAGGCGCTCCCGCTCAACTCCAGTGAGAGTTTCTACCGGATACCGGTGGAGATCGCCCGCTTCGACGGCGTACTCGGCAAGGAGGTCGTCCTGCAGGCCAGGTGGCGCCTCCTCTTGAAACAGGGACCCAAGGAGCAGACGCTCCTCTCCCGGGAGCTGACCATCACGGAACGGTGTGACGAAGAGAGTTATGAGGGGGTGGTGGCGGCCATGGGAAGAGCCGTTAAAAAATTGGGCGCGGTGCTCTCCGACGGGATCCGCAGCAGTGCCCCCGAAAAAACACCATGAAAGGCAGCACGGAATTCCTCTGCACGTAACCGCTGCACCAGGAGGTAAAAACCATGAAAAAAATGAAGCGACTGTTCACCTGGACTCTGTTGGCGATCATCTGCCTCGGCCTCTGCGCCTGCGCCACGCTCCCCAAGAGCGCGGCACAGATTGAAAGCAAACGGGCCGAGATTCTCAAGATCTCCAACGAAATACTGGAGAAGGCCTATCAGCAGTATCCCGAGGCCAGAGAAGAAGTCCGGAAGGCCGCCGGCTATGGGGTCTTCAGCAACTTCGGCTTCAAATTCATGTTCATGGGGTCGTCACGTGGCGCCGGGGTCGTGGTCGACAACAGAACGAAGCGGGACACCTTCATGAAGATGTTCGAGCTGTCACCCGGTCTCGGCTTCGGCGCTCAAAAATTCGCCTGCGTCTTCCTCTTCGATACCAGGAGCGCTATGGATGATTTCGTAAATTCGGGGTGGGAATTCGGGGGGAACACCACGGCCGCGCTACAGAGCAGCACCCAGGGCACCGGTGGGCGTCTCGGAGTCGATGTGGCGCCGGGGATCACGATGTATCAGTTGAGTGACGAGGGGGCCATCGTCGGGGTCAGCGTTACCGGGGCGAAATACTATAAAGACGATGAACTGAACTGAGTCGCACCAGTTCATTTCAGACTAAAACGGTTTCCCTGCAAACGCCTTGTAATACTGGGTGATCCCCTGATCTATCTGCCTGACGTATGCCGCCTGCAGCTTCCGTTTTTTGGCGACCAGGGCGTACGCCGTGTCGTCGGTGAGAGGTTGCCCCCTCTTCACCGACTCCTTCTTGAGCAGGGCCACATCATATGCCACCTGCATCCCCAGCGAATCGGGCATACGGACCTCCACCCGACTGGCCTTCATGGCCCTGATATCCATGTTCGTGGGGATGCCGCCGGTAACCACCGTCTTCCCCCCCTCCGAGGTGGCCACCGCCAGGTATCGACCGATGGCCATCATCCGCGCATCGTTGGAGAGCACGATGGTGTAGGAGCGGCAGTTCGGATAGCTCCCCTTCAACTGCTCCAGCAGCTGAAGGGCAATCACTTTCAGCTGCTCGCTGGTATTGATCCGGTCAACCACCGCCTCCGCCCGGACCCTCTTCTCCTTTTCCGCTTCCGTCCCGTGGGGAGCGGCCACCACCCTCAACTTGACATTCTCCCTGACGGCGCCAAAGAGCAGCGTCGCCTGCAGCAGTGCCGCTGCCAGTATCAGCAGAACTCGAAAACCCATCCCGATCTCCTATTCATAAATAGTGTCTGGAAGAAAAAGGCTGTTTGAAAAAAATATCGCAGACGCTTGGAACAAAAAAAATAAAAAAATATGTAACATTGGAAAATCTTAGCCAGTAAACCGTGCCAACTCTAAACTTTAACTAAATATTATCTAATTT
>CAIOGM010000009.1 GCA_903857795.1 uncultured Geobacter sp. | reverse complement strand
GCTCTTCGGCTGGCTCAATATCTGGTCCATCCACCAGGCCATCGAGCGAGCGGCGGCCTACCTGACCGCCATGGCGGACGGCAATCTGAACCAGGAGATCAAGGTTTACCGGAACAACGAGATCAGCAGGATGCTCCTCTGCATGAAGTCACTCCAGGAGTCGGTACAGAAGCTCTCCGCCGATACGGGGATGCTGATCGGGGCGGCGGTCAACGGCGCCCTGACCACCCGGGTGGACGCCAGGCGGCACCGTGGTGATTTCAGAAAGATCGTGGCCGGCATCAACGAGACCCTGGACACCGTCATCGGTCCGCTGAACATCGCCGCCGACGCCCTCCATAAATTCGGTGACGGTCAGCTTCCCGCCCAGGTGACGGGGGAGTACCTGGGAGACTATGAGCGGATCAAGAGCGGCGTCAACAGCGTCCTCTCCGCCGTCACCATGCGGGGGCAGGATCTGGAGCTGCTCAGCAGTGCGGCCCTCCAGGGGAACCTCACCATCCGCGCCGATGTCTCCCGCTACACCGGCTACAACCATAAGATGCTCGGTATCGTCAATGAGATCCTGGATCGGCTGACCATTCCGCTGGGGGTCGCCGCCACCTATGTGGCGCGGATTGCTCAGGGGGACATCCCCCCCAGGATCACCGAGACCTACCAGGGGGACTTCAACGTCATCAAGAACAACCTCAATACCTGTATCGACGCCATCAACCTCCTCATCGGCGACGCCGATCTGCTGGCCAAGGCCGCCGTCTCCGGCAATCTGGCCAACCGGGCCGACGCAACCCGTCATCAAGGGGACTTCCGCAAGATCATGGAGGGGGTGAATGGCGCCCTGGACGCCGTCATCGGCCCCCTGAACATGGCTGCCGACCATGTGGACCGGATCGCCAAAGGGGAGATTCCTCCTCTGATCACCGCCCAGTACCAGGGGGAGTTCAACGGGATCAAGAACAACCTGAACACCTGCATCTCCGCCATCAACCTCCTCATCGCCGACACCGGCACACTGGCGGTGAGCGCGGTGGCCGGCAAGCTGGCCACCCGGGCCGACGTCGGCAAGCACCAGGGGGATTTCCGGGTCATCGTGCAGGGGATCAACAAGACCCTGGATGCGGTGATCGTTCCTTTGAACATGGCCGCCGACTATGTGGAACGGATCAGCAGCGGGAATTTCCCGCCAAAGATCACCGCGGCCTATGAGGGGGATTTCAACGGCGTCAAGAACAGCCTGAACAGCTGCATCGATATCATGAACAACCTGCAGGGGGAGACCAATCGGGTCATCGTCGCCGCGGCAGAGGGAAAGCTGGCGCAGCGGGCCGATGCCGACCTTTTTCACGGCGGGTGGCGTCAGCTGGTCCTGGGGATCAACAACATCTTCACCAACATGGTCAATCCGCTCATGCTCACCGCCGACTACGTGGATCAGATCGCCAAGGGGATCATTCCCGCAGCCATCAGCGACGAGTATCAGGGGCAGTACAACATCACCAAGAACAATCTCAACGCTCTGGTCAGGACCATGCACGATCTCCACGCTGAGATCGATACGGTCATCAAGGCCGCGGCCGGCGGCGATCTGGAGCGCCGGGCCGATGCCGGCCGCTTCGTGGGAGGGTGGCACAAGCTGGTAGCCGGGGTCAACGACACCATCACCAACATCGTCGAGCCGCTGATGCTCACCGCCACCTACGTGGAGCGGATCTCCCGGGGGGATATGCCGCCGCTCATCACCGCTCACTACCAGGGGCAGTACAACGACACCAAAAACAACCTCAACGACCTCATCGAGGCGCTCAACCGGATCACCGCCGGCGCGCGGGAGGTGGCCTCGGGCAACCTGATGGTAGAGCTCCGGGAACGCTCCAGTGGCGACGAGCTGATGCAATCCCTCATCGCCATGGTCCGGCAGCTCACCTCCGTGGTGAGTGAGGTGAAGGCTGCCGCCGACAGCGTGGCTGCCGGTTCCATGGAGATGAGCTCCGGGGCGGAGACCCTCTCCCACGGGGCGTCCCATCAGGCGGCCGCCGCCGAGCAGGCCTCTTCCAGCATGGAGCAGATGACCGCCAACATCCGGCAAAACGCGGACAACGCCCAGCAGACCGACAAGATCGCCGTCAAGGCGGCGGCGGACGCCAGAGGGGGGGGGAAGGCGGTGGCCGAGACCGTAATCGCCATGCGGGAGATCGCGGGGAAGATCACCATCATCGAGGAGATCGCCCGGCAGACCAATATGCTGGCGTTGAACGCGGCCATCGAGGCGGCCCGGGCCGGGGAGCACGGCAAGGGGTTCGCCGTGGTCGCCTCGGAGGTGCGCAAGCTGGCCGAGCGAAGCCAGGCCGCGGCCCGGGAGATCTCCGGACTCTCCACCTCCAGCGTGGCGGTGGCCGAGGAGGCCGGAGCGATGCTGGGCAGGATCGTGCCGGACATCCAGAAGACCGCGGAGCTGGTGCAGGAGATCAACGCCTCCAGCCGGGAACAGGAGGGCGGGGCCGGTCAGATCAACAAGGCTATTCAGCAGCTGGACCAGGTGATCCAGCAGAACGCCTCGGCGGCCGAAGAGATGGCGTCCACGGCAGAGGAGCTCTCCTCCCAGGCGGAGCAGCTTCAGGCTGCGGTAGCCTTCTTCCGGAT
>CAIOGM010000008.1 GCA_903857795.1 uncultured Geobacter sp. | reverse complement strand
TTGTCGCCGTTCAGGGCCGAGATCGGAATGGCGGCGATGCACGAGAACCCCAGATCCGCGGCGAACTGCCGGTAATCGGCCAGAATCGACCGGAAACATTCCTCATCGTAGTTCACAAGGTCCATCTTGTTGATCGCCAGCACGATCTGTTTGATCCCCACCAGCGATACCAGGAAACTGTGCCGTCGGGTCTGGGTCAACAGTCCCTTCCGGGCATCCACCAGGATGACCGCCACCTGGGCGGTTGAGGCTCCGGTGACCATGTTGCGGGTGTACTGTTCGTGACCGGGAGTGTCGGCCACGATGAATTTGCGCTTGTCGGTGGAGAAGTAGCGGTAGGCCACGTCGATGGTGATCCCCTGCTCCCGTTCAGCCTGCAGGCCGTCCAGCAGCAGCGCGTAGTCGATGGCTCCCCCCTGGGTTCCCACCTTCAGGCTGTCCGACTCCAGGGTCGCCAACTGGTCCTCGAAAACCATCTTGGAATCCCAGAGGAGGCGGCCGATGAGAGTGCTTTTTCCGTCATCCACGCTGCCGCAGGTGATGAAACGCAGGAGTGACTTTTCCTCCTGGCTCTTGAGGTAGGCGAGGATATCCTGTTCGATGAGATCCGACTGGTGGGCCATCAGAAATACCCCTCTTGTTTCTTTTTCTCCATGGAACCGGCCTGGTCGTGGTCGATGAGTCGCCCCTGGCGCTCGGAGGTGCGGGTCAGGAGCATCTCCTGGATGATGGCGGGAAGGGTATCCGCGGTTGACTCCACCGCGCCGGTGAGGGGATAACACCCCAGGGTACGGAATCGGACCGACTTGTACTCAACCGTCTCTCCCGGCTTGAGTTCCAGTCGCTCATCATCCACCATGATGAGCATGCCATCCCGTTCCACCACCGGCCGGACTGCGGCATAGTAGAGCGGCACGATGGGGATCTTCTCCAGGTGGATATACTGCCAGACATCCAGTTCGGTCCAGTTGGAGATCGGAAAGACCCGGATACTCTCCCCCGGTCTGATGCGGGTGTTATAAAGGTTCCAGAGTTCAGGCCGTTGATTCTTCGGGTCCCAGCGATGGTTGGCGCTCCTGAAGGAAAAGATCCGCTCCTTGGCCCGGGATTTTTCTTCGTCCCGGCGGGCACCGCCGAATGCGGCGTCAAACTTGTAGATATCGAGAGCCTGTTTCAATCCTTCGGTCTTCATGACATCGGTGTAGAGGGCCGAGCCGTGGGTAAAGGGGGTAATCCCGCGCTGCACCCCCTCCTCGTTCACATGAACGATGAGCTTGAGCCCGCACTCGGCTACCATCCGGTCCCGGAACCGGATCATCTCGCGGAACTTCCAGGTGGTGTCCACGTGCATCAGGGGAAAAGGGGGGGGAGCCGGGTAAAATGCCTTGCGAGCCAGGTGCAGCATCACCGCCGAATCCTTGCCGACGGAGTAGAGCATGACCGGGTTGGCGAATTCGGCAACCACCTCGCGGAGGATATGGATGCTTTCGGCTTCCAGTTGCTGCAGGTGAGTCATTGCTTTTCCGCTGATACTACTCATCGCCTACTCCTCACCTTTCTCTACAGTCAGCAGGTAGTGCCCCTCGGCCGTCTCCTGCAGCGCGAGGAGCTTGTGTCCGTCCCCTTTCAGGCTACGGGGGACGTTTTTGACCGCTTCGCCGTCATCCAGGAGGAGCTCCAGCCGGTCGCCCGGCTCAAGCTCTTCCAGAGCCAATTTGGCCTTCACGAAATTGGTGGGGCAGCTCACCCCTCGCAGGTCTATGGTTGCCATGCCGTTACCTCCCTGAGCCGATCTGGGTGTTGATGATTTGCGGCGGGATGGTCTCGGCCACCACGGAATCGGGAAAACTTTGTCTCAACCGCTCCAGCAGGGGCTCGGGCCCCTCCTTGAGGATGATATCCCCCAGCCTGATCCGCCCCTGGTTTTCGGCCTTCTCCCGGTACCACTCCAGCACCCGGGCGATGAACGCAACCACCTGTTCCTGGGGGAGGAAGGTGGCGAAGAGGGTACCCACCAGGGGGTTGCGCCCCCATTTCCCGCCGATCCGGACGTTGTATCCCGTCTGTTTCGCTTCCCAGGCACCGGTGGGGCAGACTTTCACGCAGTCGCCGCACCAGATGCAGGGATCAATGGCCAGGAGCGGCTTTCTCTCTTCTCCCATGGTGATGGCGCCGGGGGTGCAGCTCTTGGCGCAGAGTCCGCAGCTGATGCAGGCCTCCTTGTCCAGTGTGGGGAGGAGAGCCCCCTGGAACCCCACATCGTTGGTGGCCGACTTGGGGCAGTCGAAGGGACAGCCGGCAAAGGCGACCTTGAACTTGTGGTGGCCGGTGGGGGTGCCGAAGAGTTGCCGATCCACCTCCAAGGCCGACTTCTGGGTATCAACCAGTCCGTTGGGGTTGTATTC
>CAIOGM010000007.1 GCA_903857795.1 uncultured Geobacter sp. | reverse complement strand
GTGGCGGTCCTGGAACAGCGGATCGCCGCGCTCGATGGCGGTACCGCGGCGGTTGCCGTGGCCTCGGGAATGGCGGCCATTACCTATACCCTGTTCAGTGTGGCGGAAGGGGGCGGCCGAATCCTGACGACCCCGCATCTCTATGGCGGCACGGTGGACAGCTTCAAGAGGATCTATCCCCGGTTTGGCGTCGGCATCGATCAGGTGACCGATCCCAACGATGTCGAGGCGTTTCGCCGGGGGATCACTCCTGAGACGCGGGCCATTTTCATCGAAAGCATCAGCAATCCCAATGCGACGGTGTTGGACATCGAACAGATCGCCGCCGTGGCCCATGACCACGGCATCCCGCTGATTGTCGATAATACGTTCGCCACCCCCTATCTGTTGAATCCGCTCCGGCACGGGGCGGATATCGTGGTCTACTCGGCCACCAAGGCTCTGGGGGGGCATGGCAATGTCATTGCCGGGGTGATTGTGGAAGGCGGGACCTTCAACTGGGCCAACGGCAACTTCCCCCAGTTTACCGAACCCCATTTTCTGTTGCGGGACGCGGCCGGCCAGGAACGGAGTTTCCTGGAACTGGCCCCGCAAGCCCCGTTTACGCTCCGGGTGCGCTTGACCTATCTGATCTATTTCGGAGCCGTGTTGAGCCCGTTCGATGCCTATCTGCTGCTGCAGGGGATTGAAACGCTCTCGGAGCGGGTCCAGAAGCAGGTCGCGACCACGGAAAAGATCATCCGCTATCTGGAAACCCAGGAAGCCGTGGCCTGGGTCCGCCATCCGGCGGCACAGGGGAGCCCGTATCAGGCGCTGGCCGAGAAATATCTCCCCAAGGGGGCCGGCTCGACCTTTACCTTCGGCTTCAACGGGACGGAGCAGCAACTGGAGCTCTTTATCAATTCCGTCCGGCTGTTCAGTTATCAGGCCAATGTGGGGGACAGCCGGTCGCTGATTATCAACCCCCCCAGGACAACTCACGGTGAATTGACTCCGGAGGAGCTGGCCTTCGCCGGAATCCCCCCGGAAACCATTCGTCTCTCTCTGGGGCTGGAAGACCCCAACGACCTGATTGCCGATCTGGAGCAGGCGTTCACGATCTCACGACGCGAGGTGGCATAACCCATGGCGATCACCAAAAACACGGAAAGCGGGGTCCGGGAGACCCGTCTCGGCTCCATCACCGGCTATAACGGCACCCTCAAAGATCTGCATACCAAGGTCGGCTGCGGCGGGCTGGGGGACAAAGGGCGCTGCTTCAGTCAGGCCAGCCTCTGTAATGCGGCCTGCGCGCTGAGCCAGCTCAGCTTCATTACCGATGCGGCCATCGTGCACCATGCGCCGTCCGGATGCGCCGTGACCGCGATGCAGGTCAGTAACGCCAAGGACCAGTTGGCCGACGCGCTCGGTCTCGACAACTCGCACTCCGCGTATGTCTGTACGGATATGAATGACTCCGACATCGTCTTCGGGGCCACCGACAACCTGAAGGAGGTGATCCGGGAAACGTACCGCCGGTACCAGCCCGGCGCCATCTTTATCGGCGCCTCCTGCGTCAGCGGCATCATCGGCGAAGATCTGGAAAGTGTCGCCAGTGAACTCCGGGACGAGCTGCCGATACCGGTGGCTCCGGTCTTTTGTGAAGGGTTCAAGACCAAAATCTGGGCGTCGGGCTTTGATGCCGCCTATCACGCCATTCTGACCCAGGTGGTCAAGCCGCCGGAGAAAAAGAGCAACACCGTCAATGTCATCAACTTCTTCGGCAGTGCCCGGAAACAGATCACCGAGATTTTTGCCGAATTCGGGGTGGAGCCGCTGTTTCTGACCTCCAACACCTCCATCGAGCAGCTCTCCCGGCTCTCGGAATCGCTGGCGACCGTGAGCACC
>CAIOGM010000006.1 GCA_903857795.1 uncultured Geobacter sp. | reverse complement strand
GCCGCTCACCAGGGTGAACGTCACCGGGTTCCCCGACCCACCTCCGGTAGCGCTCAAGCCGAACGGAGCATCACCGTAGCTCTTGGTAACGGGATTAAAGGTAATAGCCTGGGGGGCCTTGTTCACCGTCAGGGTTTGTTGCACCGGATCGGCGGCAAGGTAGGTGTCGTTCCCTGCCTGGGATGCCCGCACCGTGATATCGCCCGCGCCGGTAATGGTGAGCATCGCGTTGTTTGTGCCGCTCAAGGTACCGGGTCCGCTCACCAGAGTGAACGTCACCGGGTTCCCCGACCCACCTCCGGTAGCGCTCAAGCCGAACGGGGCATCACCGTAGCTCTTGGTAACGGGATTAAAGGTAATGGTCTGGGGCGCCTTGTTGTAGGTAAACAGATCCACATCACTTACGGCGCTGGGACCTCCTGCCGTAATGACCGTGACATGAACTGTCCCCACCGCACCGGGAGGAGAAGTAGCGGTGAGCATTGTGGCAGAGGAGAACGTAACTCCGGTCGCATCGGCATCGCCGAACCTGACCTTTGAGTCGGCCGTAAAGTTGGCGCCGGTGATGGTTACCTCAGTCCCGCCGAGTGTTGATCCGAAATTCGAATTGCCAACTGTGGCAAGGGTAGGCCGCGGAATCGGACAGAACACGCTACCGTTAGTCTGGCCGGCAATCCCCCCGATTTCTTCCTTCAACAGGGCACGGTTGAAGATGTGTACCTCGTCGAGCCGCCCCTGGTAGAAACCGTAGCTGTTACCGGGTGTCTCTCCGAAGGCGCTTGAGGGGAAGAGTTTCCTGCCGCTGCTTGTCCCTGATTTTATAAATATGCCGTTGATATAGAGAATCGGCTGTTTTTCTTTTTCATACACGACGGCAACGTGCGTCCAGTCACTCAGCGCGGGTTTGATATCATACACCAGCACTGTCGGCATATGGCCAGGCGCATGTTCAACAACACTGATTCCGTCGTTACCGAAAGAAATGCCGATACCGGCGGTCTCTGCGGTCCCTATTTCAGGAAAGATTGCATAGCGCTGGTCAACGGTGCCCGACAAGTCAAAGTTTGTCTGAGGTGTGCTTTTCCTCGATGCCGTCGGTTTTGCCCAGAACTCGATGGTAAAAGTATCGGCAATGACATCTTTATAGCTTGATCCCTGGACGACATAGCCATCCGTCCCGTTAAAGCCGAACCCATGCCCGAACTTGCCGGAAACAAGTTTTTCGCACGTTATGGCCATCGCGCCCTTCTTGGGCTCTCCATATGCCGGGTCGCCACAGAGCTCATTGTTGAAGGTGAATTTGCAGCTCTTATCACCCAAACTACAGCTCCCGCAGGATACGGTTTTTGTGGCGTCGGCCAGCACGCCGTAGCTGCCGGTGAATGAAGATATCGTTCCTTCACCTGCACCGCACGCGACGGTTACCTCAAGATTTTCACCAACGGTAATGCTGTGAGAATAACTGCTGTTGGCAATGATGCCGTCATGTGCATGGTTGTTTGAACCGACGAAATCAACGGCATCAAACTCCCCATTCCATCCGGAATACAGATTTGCCGGTTGAGGGTAACAGTCCGTCCACGGTGTCCATTGTGCGTGGAGATTGATGACTTGGGTAATGATAAAGGTGGTCTCGGGCAGATACCGTTGACGGGTACCGGTTTGATCCGTCGCATACCAGCCGGCAAAAATGTAGCCGCTCCTCACCAGGTGACCGGTATTGCCCGCAACCGTGACGTTTTTGTTCTCAACATACAGGCCGCCACCCGGCGCACTTCCGCCGCTATTGCCGTTACCATCGTAGGTAACGGCGTAGGTTACAGGTGTGGCGGCGAAAACCGTGGAACCGAGCGGCAGGAGAGCGAAACAGACCAGCAGGAGAAGAGCGGACTTCAGGACTTTCATCAGGGGTACCTCCGGTGAACAACGGTATGGCATAATTTTGATCTATAGTGTTTTTCAAGCAGGGACAATGTGAGCCTATTGATATAAAAAAAGCGTTGTGAGGAAAATTTCTCACAACGCTGTAGTCCTTCGTGCAGTTGCAAAATGTCACAAAGCAGAAATACACATTTTTGCGGACAAATGCAAGTTGTTCTACTCTTAAAACACGTTACCTTCGGGAATCACTTCCCCCAGTCCCGCGCATAGCGGAAGTCCCGGTCGATGGTCCGGTTGGAGACCTTGGCGATGACCGGAAGCCGCCGTTTGAAGTGGGAGTTCTGTACCGTGGTGTAGATCTTGTCGATGAACTCGGGGGCAAAACCGAAGAGCGCCAGTTCAGGGCGGCTCATTCTCAAGTCCACCATCCGGTAGAGGAGCTCATCCACCTCCCGGTAGGTGAACCCCAGCTCCTGCTCGTCGGTCTGTCCGGCCCAGAGGTCCGCCGACGGCTTCTTCTCCACGATCTCCATGGGGACCCCCATGGCCTCGGAGAGCTGCCAGACCTGACTCTTGTAGATGTCGCCGATGGGGTTCAACGCGCTGGCCATATCGCCGTAGAGAGTGCCGTACCCCAGGAGGAGTTCGGTCTTGTTGCTGGTCCCCAGCACCAAGGCTGAGAGGGCCGCCGAGTGGTCGAAGAGGACCGTCATCCGCTCCCGGGACATCTTGTTTCCCCGCCGGAGATTACCGGCGTCGGGGAAGAGGGTGAAGTAGGCGTCCACCATGGGGGTGATCTCCACCACCTGGCAGTTTATCCCCAGCCGCTCCCCCACGAGGCGGGCGTGGGCCTCGCTCTCCGGGTTGCTGGTCCGG
This sequence comes from uncultured Geobacter sp., assembly GCA_903857795.1. Classification (GTDB taxonomy): domain Bacteria; phylum Desulfobacterota; class Desulfuromonadia; order Geobacterales; family CAIOGM01; genus CAIOGM01. The sequence continues at coordinate 20,588 of CAIOGM010000006.1, read as the reverse complement.
TATGGCATGATGATGGCGTGGACGTTCTCCGGCCCCAGAGCTTCCGCCGCGATATACGCCACCAGGGCCGAGTCGATGCCACCGGAGAGCCCCAGCACCGCCTTCCTGACCCCGACCTTGCGCACCTCGTCCCGGACGAAGCCGACCAGGACCTTGCGCAGCAGCTCCGTGTTTACCGTCAGCTCGCTCATCGGTTCCGCTCCTTACCAATCCGCTTCAGTTCGTTGAGGGTGACGAAGAGGTTCTCGTCCCGCATCATGGGGGAAGAGATCCGCTCCCGCCGGAGCGCCGCCTCGCTGATCCCGGCCAGGACGAAATCCTCTTCCAGGATCTCCCCCCGGGCGATGACCGCTCCGGAGGGATCGATCACCTCGGAGCCTCCCCAGAAGTTGACTCCGTCCTCATACCCCACCCGGTTACAGTAAAGGACCCGGCTGTTGAGGAACAGGGCGGTGGTGCTGGTCAGCTTCTGCCAGGAGGCGGTGGAGCCGAGAGTCTCCGCCTGGGAGATCCCCCGACCGGGGCTGCTGGAGAGGCAGATAAGGGTGGTGGCGCCGTCCATGGCCAGGATGTACGGGGCCGACAGATGCCACATATCCTCGCAGATGAGGAGCCCCATCCGGCCGAAGCTGCTGTCAAAGGCCCGGAATCGATCCCCCTGGGCGAGGTAGCGCTGCTCGTCGAAGAGCCCGTAGGTGGGGAGATAAACCTTGCGGTGGAGGTGCCGGATCTCACCCCCCTCCAGATAGAGGGCCGAATTGTAGAAGCGATACTCCCTGGAGAGCTCAACGAATCCGACGGCAATGCTGATGTAGCGGGAGAGCTCTATGAGGCGGCGGATCTCCGGCGCATCCAGGGGGAGGGCCACCTCGGGGACCAGATCCTTGAGGAAGTAGCCGGTGAGGGCCAGTTCAGGGAAGACGACCAGCCCGGCCTGCTCCCTGATCCCCTGTTCCACCGCTTCCTCGATGAGGAGCAGATTATCGGCGACACAACCGAGTTTCGGCTTGATCTGCGCCAGGGCGACTGTGAAATCCATGGGAATCTCCCTCTGAGTAAAGTGCCGGTACGGTACCACAGGATGAGGGAGTTTGCAAAGGGTAGGAAGAGGGAGGAGGAGAGGGGGGGATTTCAGTACGCCAGATCGAAGGCATTCCGGATATGCTCGATCTGCGGCACATCGTGATCGGGGATCAGGATGGCGATGACGTCGAAGCGGGCGATGGCGTTGGGTCTCTTTCGGTGGGCCAGCCAGGTGAGGGCGGTGCGGGAGATCTGCCGCTGCTTGAAGGGGGTCACGGCCAGCTGCGGCGGACCGTAGGCCAGATTCCTCCGGGCCTTGACCTCCACGAAGACGATGCTCTCCCCTTCCCGCGCCACGATGTCGATCTCGCCGGTCCTGGCGCGGTAGTTTTTCTCCAGGATGGCGAACCCTAGCCCCCGGAGATACAACTCGGCGATGGCCTCCCCCCGTTCACCCACCCCCTTGTTGCCGGTCGTCTCATCATCTTTCATGAACTGGTCCTCTGTGCGCAACGAGGGCGCGGCAAGCGGCGCCCCTACCTAACCATCGCCTCACACCTCACTCCCCACGAACTCCTTCACCCCCCGGAAACTCTTCCGGTGGATCGGGCAGGGGCCGAGACGGGCGATGGCGGCCCGGTGGGCGGCGGATGGATACCCCTTGTGTGCGGCAAAGCCGTAACCTGGGTAAAGAGCGTCATATTCGACCATGAGCCGGTCCCGGGTCACCTTGGCGATGATGGAGGCGGCAGCGATGGAGAGACTCAACGAGTCCCCCTTGATGATCGTCTGCTGGGGAAGTTCCAGGGTGAGGGAAAAAGTCCCGTCAATGAGGATGAAATCCGCCGCTACGGTGAGCGAAGTAACGGCGCGCCGCATGGCCTCCAGGGATGCCCGGAGGATGTTGAGCTTGTCGATCTCACCATGGTCGCAGATGCCGATAGCGACAGCCCTCGCCTCGGCCATGATCAGCGGGAAGAGCCTCTCCCGCTGTCGCTCCGTCAACTTCTTGGAATCGTTGACCCCGGAGAGCATCTGCCCGGGATAAAGTATCACGGCAGCAGCCACCACCGGCCCGGCCAGCGGTCCGCGACCAGCCTCGTCGGTCCCGGCAATGGCGTGAAAGCCGGCGCGGAGTAATTCCGATTCATAGCGGAGCAGATCAGTCATAACATGTTCCTATTCCGCAAAAACCGCGGCAAGGTCTATCTCCAGGTCGGGAAAGATTCCGACGTTAACGCTGTCGCCATTCACGAAAAGCCGGGGCGGGCCGTAGCGGCCATCCTCACCCCGGATGAAAATCTGTACCGTCTTTTCATCCGGGTCGACGATCCAGTACTCCCGCACCCCGGCGCGCTCATACCGGGCGAACTTTACCGTACGATCCTTCCGGGCTGTTCCGGGGGAGAGAATTTCTACCACGAGGTCAGGAGCCCCCCGGCACCCGGCCTTGTCCACTTTCGTCTTATCGCAGATTATGGTGAGATCAGGCTGCACCACCGTCTCAACCTGGTCGTCAGACTCGTCTGCTTCAGGAAGGCGGACGTCAAAGGGAGCAAGAAAGAGCTGGCACGGCTTACCTTTCAACCAGGCGCCAAGTTGGAGATGCAGTTCGCCAAGGATCAGTTGATGCGCCACTGCCGGCGCCGGCGACATATTATAGGGGATCCCGTCAAGCAGCTCCCACCGCTCATCGTCGGACCAGGTCAGGTAGTCGCCGTAGGTAAAACGTTCTTCCCGTTTAAGCGCCAATGGTCCCATGAGAATCTCCCGAAACTGTTTCGAAACAGATGCGGCGGAGTATAGCAGAAACCGGCAAGACGGTTCCAGGGAAATGACCCACGCTAACTCACCGAGGCTTCAGAGAGTTCAGAGGTTGCCCATTGATTATTGAAACCGTCATTCCGCACCCCCCAGAAAGAAAAATCAGATTTTGGCAGTTCGGCTGATATCCGTTCGCCCTGAGCTTGTCGAAGGTGCTTTAAGTCTTGCAACAGCCCGATCTTCCGCTCATGGTTCGACAAGCTCACCACGAACGGAAGATCGAGTTCAGTGGAAGACAACGATATGGTCGATTTATAGCGTAAATGTCAATTCCGTCCATGGGGGTGCGGGATGTCGGTTGAAACGTAGGGGCGACGCATGCGTCGCCCTGCCGGAGCATAAAAATTAGGCTGCACGGCCCCACAACGAAAAACGCCCCGGCTTTTAGGCCGGGGCGTTTTTGTATCACTTCTGGGAGATGTATTTCTTTTCCTTGATGCGGGCAGCCTTGCCGCGGAGTTTCCGGAGATAGTAGAGCTTGGCCCGGCGGACCTGACCGCGGGTAATCACCTCGATCTTGTCCAGGGTCGGCGAGTGGAGCGGGAAGACGCGCTCCACACCGATGTTGCTGGAGATCTTCCTCACGGTGAACGTCTCGCGGATGCCGCCGTTCTGCCGGCTGATAACGACACCCTGGAACGCCTGGATCCGGCTCTTGTCCCCTTCCACGATCTTCACGTGGACCTTGACGGTGTCCCCCGCCTTGAACGGCGGGATGTTCTTCTTCATCTGCTCCATTTCGATCAGGTCAATCCTGTTCATATCCTTCCTCCTGTATCATTTTTCGTGTTGTGTGTGGCCACTCTGATTCTATCTCATTCCCCAAAGAGCCGGTCCAGGATGATTGCTACGGCGGATCGGACCGACAGATGATTGTAGCCGGTGGGGCCCTTCACCGGCGGAAGGACCAGGTCGGCAGCTGCCGTTACTTCGTCGGCCAACCCCCAGCCGGTGCCGAACAGCAGAAGATGCGGTCGAGTCGCCCCCCGCAACTGGTTGCGAAACCCGGCATACGTCACCGTGGCCTCGGCAGCCGCGCCGGTGGCGACCAGGCAAGGTGCCATGCCATACTCACTCTCCAACTCCCCGACGACCTCGGCCAGTGACCCCTTCACCCTGACGAGTTCCAGCGCCGACTTCCGTTTCGGATTATAGGTCGCACCATACCCCTCTTGCCAATGCCCGATGATCTGCCCGGCCAACCGCTGCTGCTCACCGGCCGGGGTCACCACATAGTAGCGGCTCAGACCGAAGGTCCGGGCGGCGCGGGCGATATCGTGGAGATCAAGATTGGTAATGGCAGAAACCACCGTCCGGTGGTTCCGGTCGTAAACCGGGTAATGGAGCAGGGCGACCGCCACCGGGGCGCCGTTCATCCTGTAACCTCTTCATCGTTCCGCTCCGCCAGCCACCGCCGCTCCCGGGCGGTCAGATCGGCTGCAATGAGAAGCTCTGGACGGCTGCGGCGGCTCTTCAGGAGCGACTCACCTCGCCGCCACTTGGCGATCTCGGCGTGATTGCCGGAGAGGAGCACCTCGGGGACATGTAAGCCTTTAAACTCCGGCGGCCGGGTATACTGGGGGTATTCTAAAAGCCCGTCGCAAAATGAGTCGGTATGGGCGGCGCCTGCCCCGCCCAGGACTCCGGGGATGAACCGGGAGACCGCATCAACCATGACCATCGCCGCCAGTTCGCCACCGGTAAGCACGAAATCACCCAGGGAAATCTCTTCATCCACGTACAGGGAGCTGACCCGTTCGTCCACCCCTTCGTATCTTCCGCAGATGATGATGAGCCCCGGCTCCTCCGCCAGCTCCTTCGCCAGCCGGTGGGTGAAGGTCCGGCCGCGGGGGGTGGTGAGGATTACCTTCGCCCGGGGGCGCTCCCCCTTAACCGCCTCGATACAGCCGGCCAGCGGTTCCACCTTCATGACCATCCCGGTGCCACCGCCATAGGGGGCGTCATCGGCGCTCTTATGCTTATCAAGGGCATAATCCCGGACATTATGGCAGCGAACCGTTATCAGCCCGCTCTCCGCGGCCCGCTTCAGGATGCTCTCCGTAAGCGGCCCGTCGAACATTCCGGGAAAGAGCGTGAGGATATCGAAGGTCACAGAGCGAGCAGCCCTTCGGGCAGGGTGACCGTCATGGTCCCCGCCTCAAGATCGATATTGCCAACCACATCGTCCAACGCCGGGATAAGAACTTCCTTCCCCTTCCCTTTGACCACGTAAACGTCGTTGCTGCCGGTCTCGATGATCTCCCGCAGTGTCCCAAGCTCATTGCCGTCGTCGGTGAAAACCCTGAGCCCGATCAGGTCGACCCAGTAATATTCGCCCTCGTCGGTCTCCGGAAACTGCTCCCGCGGAATCAGCAGCTCTCCCCCCACCAGGGGGAGTGCTGCATCGATGCTGGCGTACCCCTTCAGGTTGACGAACGTCTTCCGCCCCTGCCCCTGAATGGTGACGACCGTGACCACCTCTTCCTTCCGGTCAGCACGCCGCAGGACGAACTCTGAGACCGCTCGCAGCGTGCTGTCATCACCCGAATAGAGGTGAATCTTCACCGCTCCCCGGATGCCGTGAGTTCCGGTGATCTTCCCGATGGCTAACAGTTGGGAGGGGGATGGCATTATTCGACGATCTTCAAGAGTACCTTGGTATTGCTCCGGGTCGACACCGCGTTGAGCAGCGTCCTGATTGCCTTTGCAGTCCGCCCTTCTTTACCGATTATCCGCCCCATATCTTCCTTGGCGACAGAAAGCTTGATCACCGTGGTGTCATCTTCCAGCTCTTCGGAAGCCTCAACCTGACTGGGGTCATCCACGAGCGCCTTGGCAATGACCACTACGAGCTCTTTCATGTCGGTATCCTCTGCACGGGAATAGCCGGCGGACCGGTTCGGTCAGGGCGAAAACATTACACGGCGCAGAATTTCTGCCAGACACCTTGATTTTTGAGGAGCTGTTTTACCGTATCGGTGGGCTGTGCCCCCTTGGAAAGCCAGTCGAGAGTCCTGGCCTCTTCCAGAGTCACCGCTGCGGGGTTCTTGTTAGGATCATAGGTCCCGACGTTTTCAATGAACCTGCCGTCACGGCGACAACGCTCGTCGGCGATGACGATCTGGTAAAAGGGTTTTCTCTTGGCGCCGGCGCGGGCAAGCCTGATTTTTACTGCCATGGTCTTCCTCCTGGGTTCGGGTTCGGGGTTCTAGGTTCTGGGTTCAATGTTCTGGGTTCTATGTTCTAGGTTCTATGTTCTGGGTTCTATGTTCTGGGTTCTATGTTCTGGGTTCTATGTTCTAGGTTCTATGTTATGGGGTTGGGGATTAGCCGAAGGGGGGGAACATTCCTTTTCCCATTCCTCCCATTCCTCCCATTCCTTTCATGAGCCCTTTCGGGCCTAATTTCTGAAGCTGCTTCATCATTTTCTGGGCCTCGGTGAATCGCTTGAGGAGCTGATTGACCTCCTGCACGGTGGTCCCGCTCCCCTTGGCGATCCGGAGCCGCCGGCTGCCGTTGATGATGGCATGGTTGGCCCGCTCCCCCCTGGTCATGGAGTCGATGATCGCCTCGATCCGTTTCAGGTCCTTCTCGCCGGGCGCCGCCCCCTGCATCTGCTTGAGGGCTTTGCCGACCCCAGGGATCATCCCGAGAATCGACTCCAGAGAGCCGAGCTTCTTTATCTGCTGGAGCTGATTCCGGAAATCCTCCAGGTCAAACTGATTCTTCTTGAGCTTCTGCTGGAGAAGCTCAGCCTCCTTCACATCGAAGGTGGACTGAGCCTTCTCGATAAGGGTCAGCACATCCCCCATGCCGAGGATGCGTGAGACGAGCCGATCGGCATAGAAAATTTCCAGGGCGTCCAGCTTCTCCCCGGTCCCGACGAACTTCACCGGTTTGCCGGTGACCGCACGGATGGAGAGGGCAGCGCCCCCCTTGGCGTCGCCGTCCAGCTTGGTCAGGATGACGCCGGTGATGCCGAGTTTATCGTTAAAGCCCGACGCCACATTGACCGCTTCCTGCCCGGTCATGGCATCGGCCACGAAGAGGATCTCCCGAGGGGCCACCGCGTCTCTGATCCGGGCGAGTTCGTCCATGAGGAACTCGTCGATCTGATGGCGGCCGGCGGTGTCAAAGATAACCGTGTCGAAGCCGTTCAGCTCTGCATAGCGGAGCGCCTTGCTGCAGATCTCCACCGGCTGGTCCGACTCCGTCCCATAGACTTCAATGGAGAGCTGTTTTCCGAGGGTCTTGAGCTGTTCGATGGCTGCCGGTCGGTATACGTCGGCAGGAACCAGGAGCGGCCTCCGCCGTTGGGCCTTGAGGTGCCGGGCCAGCTTGCCGCAACTGGTCGTCTTGCCGGAGCCTTGAAGCCCGACCATCATGATCCCCACCGGCGGCCGAGCCGCCAGATCGAGGGAGTTGTCGGTGTCCCCCCCCATGAGCTGAACCAGCTCATCATGGACAATCTTGATGACCTGCTGGCCGGGCGCCAGACTCTGAAGCACCTGGGTGCCGACGGAGCGAACCCGGACTCTCTCGATGAACTCCTTGACAACCTTGAAGTTGACATCAGCCTCAAGGAGTGAGAGCCGCACCTCACGGAGGGCCTCCTTGATATTCTCCTCGGTCATCACCCCGTGGCCGCGGAGTTTTTTGAATATGCCGTCAAGCTTATCTGAAAGTGAATCGAACATGCCCGCCTGGTTACACTCCCGTAAGGTAGCGAAAAGACGCACGAACCCCGTGCCTCGGACCCCGCCCGAAAGAAATGCACTATAGTGGAGAGGGTAGCGGCTTGTCAAGCAAAATTACAGCCAGAACTACAGGGAGTTAGGACGGTTAAAGGCGAGCTGTCCCCGCGCCGGTCATGACGGCCTCCACAATGGTGTACATGGTGGTCACCTTCCCCAGCCTTAGGGCTTCCTTCTGGTGGAAGTAATCCAGGCAGACCCCGCAGGAGAGTAGTTCCACCCCCCGCTGCTCCAGCTTCTCCAGCGCCTCCAGCAGTTCCGACCCTTCCACGGCCAGAAGCACCCCCCTATTCACGAAGAGAATCCGGTCTGGGAGCCCAGGGCTCTCCAGCAGGGTGATGAGGAAGTTCTTCATCAGGAGCCGCCCCAGCTCTTCCGGGCCGTCCCCCAACCGGTCCGACGTCACCAGCAGGCTTCGCCGGGCAGAGATCTCGGGGAGAGGAAGAGTCTTACCCTCCCGTCCCTGGCCGGTTATCACCAGAGTGACCCCGTTGTCCGACTCGCTCTCCGTGACCGTATAACCACGGTTGCGGGCGAACCGGGTGACGTTCTCCACGGGTGGCCCGGAATCCAGCTGCACCGTTACCCCGGCGGTTCCCGGCTCCTCCAGCGCCCGCTTCACCGTCACCACCGGCAACGGGCAGGCCATGTTACGACAATCCAGATTCTTCATGATAACTCCACCCCCCGGCAGAGGAGATAGTCGCTGCCGCGTCTGAGATACACCATCTCCGGCGCCAGGTCGGCCAGGGCCAGAGACTCCTCAACGGCCGACCGCGCCTCCTCCCCGTACCGGATGGCGAGACCGCAATCGGAGCTTACCACCCGGGGAGCGGGGATGAGGAGGATCGGAAGCCGTCGTTCCTTGAGAAACTGCTCGGCCTTCATCACCCGGTGAATGGAGTTGAATACCGCGATGTAGTCGCCTTCGTTGACCATGCTGTTGAACCTCCGCAAAAAGGGTACCCATTGTCCGGCTACTCACAAGAGATCGAGAAAGACATGGGTCTGGGGAATGACGCGAACATCGGCCAAAAGCCGTGAGCCCCGCTCCTGGAACCGGAGGAGCTGCTGCGCCGACACCGCCGGACGGCCGGAACGGGTCACCGGCTGCAGGATGAGCGGTATACAGGAATCCACATCGTGGATTATCCCGCAGAGCAGATCGATCTCCTCAAGGGAGCTCTCCGGCGCCACCACGACCTTGACAAAGAGGTCCTTCCCTACGGCCACCTCCAGGAACTTCCGGTGCGTCTCCCAGAAAGGAGGGAGGCCGGTGGCGGAGGGGAGCTTGATATCCATACTGACGAAGTCCAGATGGTCGATGACCGCGCCAAGCGGACCCGGGAGGGTTCCGTTGCTCTCCAGGTAGATCGGCCGAATCTCCCGGAGCAGCGGCAGCCACCGGGCCAGGAGTTCGGGGTGCAGGAGCGGTTCACCGCCGGTGATGCTGATGGAGTGATGGAGGCCGGGGAACCGGTCGTCCCAGTCGGTGAAGATCCCGGCCACGGTTGCCAGGGAGAGCGGGTTCGGCAGCTCGCGAAAGAGCGCGCTCCCCGGCGCCGTCTCCACCCGGCAGCGCGTGGGGGGGGACGGCTGCACCGTATCGCAGTAGCTGCACTCCAGGTTGCAGCCGTGGAACCGGAGAAACAGCTGGCGGCGCCCCACGTAAGGTCCCTCCCCCTGGATGGAGGAGAAGAGCTCGACCAGTGTGGCGTCACTCATAGTAGGTGGCGCGGGCGACATCCGACTCCCACACCGTCACCTCCTGCACCGTCACGTTGTCGCTGTTAAGCCGGCCGCAGAGTTCGCCGTAGAGGTGCCTTGAGATCTGCTCCGACGAGGGGGAAGCGTCCAGAAACGGCGTCAGCTGGTTGAGGTACTTGTGATCCAGGGTCTGGAGCAGCTCCTTGGTCTCCTTCTTGAGGAGCTTGAAGTCGATGCCGAGCCCGGCCTTGTCCAACTCCCGGGCGGTGACGGTGACGTCGACCTTCCAGTTGTGGCCATGGAGGTTCTCACAATCCCCCTGATAGTTGACCAGGTTGTGGGCGGCGGCGAAGGAGGAGGTTATGGTCAGTCGGTACATGGGAAATCCTCGGAGAGCAGGTTCGGGGTTCGGGGTTCCAGGTTCTGGGTTGGCTCCCTGTGGTGACGCGCGGGATCATAGCACGGGGGAGGAGAAAATGCAAAACAGGCCGAGGGTGAGCCACCCCCGGCCTATCTCTGTATCAGGCAAGTGACCGATTACGGGTTGAAGGTCGGTGAGCCGTTTTGATGCGTACCGACTCCACTCATGCTAATCGGATTACCGGCGCCGACCACGTGACAGATCCCGCAGTTTGCCACATAGGACTTCGTGGCAACGGAAGGATGTCCACCGGACGTCGGAGGTAAACTGTGACATGCGTTGCAGCTGGCAGTGGGGAGACCCGCCAGAAAGTTAATCGTACCGTTCTGATGCGTGGTCACACCCGACATGTTGAACGTGGTCGTACCCGCTACCCAGCCGCCGATCAGATGGCAGGTCCCGCATTTCATGTTGGTCGTGTGCGGCATCCCGACTGCAACGGCCCCACTCAGGGAAACTACGGTGGTGGGGGGGAGTCCGTGGCAGGCGGTGGCGCAGTTGGGGGTAAGCGTGTTCAACGCAGGCTGAACGGCGGCGGCGTTCAGGACGAGAGCGTACCCTTGTGTCGCGGTCGCGGTGGGGGAGGCCGAGTCGGCAGCCTTCACGGTAAAGGAGTAGCTGGCGGCAGTAGCCGTCGGAGTCCCGGAAATAATCCCGTTGGAGAAAGATAGTCCAGCGGGAAGAGCTCCGCTGGTAATGCTCCAGGTATAAGGAGAGGTGCCGCCGGTAGCGGTCAGGCTCTGAGTATAAGATGTTCCCACGGTGGCGGCGGAAAGCGTCGTGGGCGAGATGACCACCGGAGTCGGAGCCGTGCCGGCGGGCTTTACAAGAAGGGTCAGGTTCACCGAGGCAGTCGCCGCAGCGGAGTCGACCACCTTCACGGTAATGGCGGAGCTGCCGACAGCCGTCGGCGTCCCGGAAATAACCCCGTTGGTCAAAGTAAGCCCAGCGGGAAGAGCTCCGCTGGTAATGCTCCAGGTATAGGGCGAGGTCCCGCCGCTTGCGGCCAGGCTCTGACTGTAGGGTGTTCCCACGATGCCGGCGTTCAGCGTCGCTGTGGTGATGCTGGGCGCCCCATAGTTTGGATCAGGAGCCGCTGACACTGCAGGAGACAGAGGCTGGCCTGACGGGTTCCCGAGCGCATCTTTCTGAGACTGCAGGGGAGGCTGGCTGGAGTTCATCTGACTCTTACCCAGCTTGTCATTGGAATGGCAACCATAACAGATCGTATCATAGACCACGGTTCCGCCGAGGATATTCCAGACGTGGGTATGTCCGTCTGCGGCAGGTGTGGAGGTGACCTCAACCCGATACCCCTTGTTGAGGTCAGCAAGCTGACCGGCGGAGAGGGCGATAACGTGGGAATGTCCCGACGTAATGCTGCTCCTGACATTGATCGTGCTGGATCCGGTCAGTCCGGTGACCGGAATGTCCACCGTATGAGAGTGACTGCTGGTTGTGCTCGAGGTCACCTTTACGGCAGTCAGTGGGGTTGATGGTGTGTTGGTCTCACTCCCTTCTCCGCAACCGGCCAGACCAGCCAGCGCAAAGGCAAGAATAGCCGCCGGCAAGATACGCTTCAGCAAAAAAAACATGATTTCTCCTTTTCTCGTTTGTGAACGTGCGAACCCGTTCTGGTTAATGTTGAACTGCATGCCGATTAATACTCAGCCAGAGGCTTCCAGACCGTCTTCAGCCGAGTCAGCTCCCGTCTGTCCCCCATCCCAACGATCTGATGCAGAAAGGATCTCCCGTCCTCCTCTGCGGCACACCGTGAGACGATGGCATCACCATAGCGCGCCTCGGCCCGGAAGGCGATCTCCAGCTCTGCCAGTCGGCGCTCTTCCAACACCCTTGGCGGTACGACCTCCAGCGCCCAGGCCGCGTACACCGCGTTGTTCACGTGGCGGTTCAGATCCAGGTCCATGAGCCGCACCCGAAACGGGAGCTCCTGCTCCGCCCCCTCCAGCCTCGGGAGCGAGGCGAACTCATCGTCGATGGCCCGCCGCGAATCCAGTGGATAGAAGGGGAGCGAGGCGTCCAGTCGGACCGGCCGCCGGGTGACGATGTCCAGCACTGCCCAGGAGGTGGTGGCCAGGGCCACCAGATTCTCCTTGCGGTCGTGCAGCTCGAACTCCCTGCAGGTGAAGCGCCCGTCCCGCAGCGACGGCCAGGTCCGGACCCGCAGCACCTCGCCGACCCCCGGCTGGTGAAAGAGCTTGAGGTGTGACCGGGAGAGGACCCAGGTGAGTCCCTGGGCCTGCAGCACGGTAACGGCAACACCCAGGCGATAGGCGTGCTCACCGGCCGCATCCTGGAGATAGTTGAGGATGGCCACCGGGCTCACCCTGCCGCGGAAGTCGACCTCATAGGATCTGATGCGGAACTCTTTGTCCAGGTACGGCGCCATGCTCTTTGGCTCTTTTGCCGCGGACGGCTCTCGTAGGGATGTTGTGCGAACGGATGAGGATACCAGAAATTTTGCAGCGGTCAACAGGCAAGATTGACAGGGAGCCGTCCCCCTGCTACCATCGCGCTACCGAATCAGACAGCTGTGAGTCAAAGCTTGTCCCTCTCCCAGCTCTAAAACCATCGAAAGGAACTCCATGAAGCGGACCATCATGATCGCCCTCCTGGCCTTAACCCTTGCCGCCACTGCCTCTGCCGCCCCGGAGGCGCCGACTCAACCCGCCGCCACCAGCGTCAGCGCGGTGGCTGCGCCTCTCGCTCCTGCAACCGTCTCAATCGCACCGGATGCGGTTCCCGCACCTCCGGCCACGACTTCTGTAGCGCTCTCCCCTTCCTCCGTCAAGGGACCGTCACTCCTGCCGGCGGGAGCGCTCATGATCCCCCCCGGCCCCATGGTCGGCCCCATCAAGCTCGGCTATGTGGAGTTTCAGCGCATCGCCCAGGAGTCCAAGACCGCCCTCAAGGCCAAGAACAGCATCACCGCTTCCGGAGAGAAACTGAAGAAGCAGCTTACCGCCAAGGGGAAAAAGCTTGAGGCGCTGAAGAAGAGCCTGGAGGCACAGGCCAAGCAGATGAACCCTCTGGAGCAGGAGGCCAAGGGGAAGGAGTTCCAGGCCAAGGTCAAGGAGTACCAGGAGTCGCTGCAGAACGCCGAGAAGGAGATGGCCAAACAGGAAGAGTCGGTCTCCCGCAAGCTGATCGAGCAGGTCTCAAAGGTGGTGAAGGAGTATGGAGAACAGAACGGCTACACGCTCATCGTCTCCACCAAGGATCTCCTCTATTTCGATGGCAATCATCCCCTGAGCGACGTGACCGCCGAGGTCATCAAGAAACTCGACAAGTAACCATAAAAAACTGAGCAGCGGCAACGCAAACGGGCCGGAGTGCGGTATGTACCGCATTCCGGCCCGTTCTACTTCTCCCCTTCGACTCCGCTCAGGGAACAGGAGCGGCGACAGGCTGCTTAATTTCCGCTTCTTTAACGATCTTCCCCTTTTCCACCATGACATCATACTTGTAGCCGCTGCCGAAATCCTTGTTCCGGATCAGGATCCCGGTCATGGTGACGACAGCCCCCACATCCGGAAGTTCCTGGGATGTTACCACCAGGTTATGATTCTTCTTCTTTGCGGAACCGCTCCCGTCCTGAAGGTGGATCCAATTGCGTTCCATGATCCCGGAAGAGACCTTGACTACCTTCCCCCGCACCGTCACCTTCTTGCCGTCGAGTTTCTGATTGGCGAACAGCTCCGCGATCCGATGGGCGTTGGGCCCCACAGCCTTTTCCACAGACACCAAGCTTACGGGGGATGCGGCGCCAACGCTCCCCGCCGTCTTCTTCGGGACAGCTGCGGGTAGACCGCTCTTCTGCAGATCGACTCCGTCGGAGAAGACGATCCGGTCAAAGGTCCGGTTCAGCCCCTTGCTGGTGAAGTTGACCATGGTGGAGCCGGGCTTGAGGGTAACCTCCTGCCCCACCGTAACCACCGTACTGCTGACGGCGGCCCAACTCCGCTCTCCCTTGGAGTCGATCAGGAGATAGGTGTAGCCGCCGGAATCCATGGTCTGCACCACCTTACCGGCGAGAGGAGCCGGCGGTGCCGCAGGCTTCGAATCCGTCGTTGCAGCGGGCTTCATCTTGGCCGATGTAGCATTGGCAAACGCTGCAGCTTCGAGACCGCCATGGGCTGCCAGCGCAGCAGAGGCAATCCCGCAGCTCAGGAGGAGCGTTCCGGCGACAACGTATCTTTTCATGGAAATTCTCCTTTAGTCACTTGCAACTACACTCTTTACAATTTCTGGGCAAACTTTGAAAATCCAAAACCGTTTCACACGGATGACACGGATCCGCGACAACTACGGGAGAACAGTGCTCCCCATAAGGAAACGATCACATTCGCGGGCCGCGCCGCGCCCTTCGTTGAAGGCCCAGACCACGAGGCTCTGGCCTCTGCGGCAGTCACCGGCAGCGAAGACACCGGGGGCGCTGGTGGCGAACCGACCATGCTCGGCCCTGGCGTTACTCCGGTGATCGCGTTCCACCCCAAGCGCCTCCAACAGCGGCTGTTCCGGCCCCAGAAATCCCATGGCCAGGAGCACCAGATCCGCGGCAATGACCTGCTCGCTGCCGGGTATCTGCTGCGGAACAAACTGTCCCCGGTCGTTCTTCTCCCACCGGACCTGCACCGTCTGCAGAGAGCTTACAGCGCCGCATCCATCGTCATCGAATCGGGTAACCGTGGTCAGGTAACGGCGCGGGTCGCCACCCTGGAGTGCGGCAGCCTCTTCCTGACCGTAATCCATCCGGTAGATCTTTGGCCACTCGGGCCACGGATTATCTTCGCTCCGCTCGTCGGAAGGGCGGGGGAGGATCTCCAACTGCTCCACGGCGACACACCCTTGACGCAGCGATGTGGCGACACAGTCGGTCCCCGTATCGCCGCCGCCGATGACGACGACCCGCTTCCCCTTGGCAGAAAGCGGCGTCTCCTCATTGGCCAGCAGCGCCCCGGTGGCGGCGGTCAGGAACTCCATGGCAAAGTGAATCCCCTTCAGTTCCCGTCCGGTCACGGGAAGATCCCGGGGGAGAGTTGCGCCGGTAGCCAGGACCACGGCGTCGAATTCGGTGGTAAGCCGCTGGGCAGGGTACTCTCCCCCTACGTCGGTGTTGCAGGCAAAAATGACCCCCTCCGCTTCCATCTGCCGGATGCGGCGCATTATCACCAGCTCCTTGTCCAGCTTCATGTTCGGGATGCCGTACATCAGGAGGCCGCCGGGAAGCGGCGCCCGCTCCAAGAGGGTAACCGTATGCCCGGCCTGGTTGAGTTGGGCAGCGGCGCTGAGTCCGGCAGGGCCGGAGCCAACCACGGCCACCAGCTTCCCGGTGCGGAACAGGGGCGGCCGGGGGACGATCCACCCTTCGGCCCAGCCGTGCTCCACGATGGAGACCTCGATGTTCTTGATGGTCACCGGCGGGGTGTCCATACCGAGGACACAGGAGCCTTCACAGGGAGCGGGACAGACCCGCCCGGTGAATTCCGGGAAGTTGTTCGTCTTGTGCAACCGCTCCAGGGCCTGGCGCCAGAGGTTCCGGTAGACCAGGTCATTCCATTCGGGGATGAGGTTGTTGATGGGACAGCCGCTGGCCATGCCGCTCAGGAGCATCCCCGTATGGCAGAATGGAACACCGCAGTCCATGCAGCGCGCCCCCTGAGTCTGAAGAGCCTCGTCGGGGAGGTGCAGGTGAAATTCGTTCCAGTCCCGGATCCGCTCCAGCGGCGGCCGGTCGGCCGGGACCTGGCGGAGATATTCGATGAAGCCGGTCGGTTTGCCCATGATCGGTACCTGACAAAAGAATCGTTGTAGTATGCTGCCACGCAGAGGATGAACCGCCAATAACAGCCTCATCCAGGTCATCAAGAGGGGGTTGAAGCGCTACACTCCGGCGCGCTCTTCGGTATGTGAGTTCTCATAGAAGGCGGCGGAGAGAGCATCGTCACCGCTGAGCCCGGCCTCGCGGGCCCGCGTCAGAGCCTGAAGCACCCGTCGATAATCACGGGGCATGACCTTTACGAACTTCGGCAGATATGTCTCCCAGGCAGCAAGGACAGTTGCGGCGCGACTGCTCCCGGTAAACTCGGCATGGAGCAGCAGCATCCCCCTCAGGGTCGCGGAGTCTCCATCGTCCAGCGGCTCAAGATCGACCATCTGGGTATTGCAGCGGGTAGAGAAATCTCCCGGCTCGTCGAGAATATAGGCGACCCCACCGCTCATGCCGGCGGCGAAGTTGCGGCCGGTTGGGCCCAGCACCACCACCGTGCCGCCGGTCATATATTCGCAGCCATGATCCCCCACGGCTTCGACCACGGCGGTCGCACCGGAGTTACGAACACAGAACCGCTCTCCCGCCATCCCCCGGATATAGGCGTCGCCACTGGTGGCGCCA
This sequence comes from uncultured Geobacter sp., assembly GCA_903857795.1. Taxonomy (GTDB): domain Bacteria; phylum Desulfobacterota; class Desulfuromonadia; order Geobacterales; family CAIOGM01; genus CAIOGM01. The sequence goes on along the minus strand of CAIOGM010000006.1, from coordinate 4,444 downwards.
TAGAACGCCACGTTGCCGGCGATGATGTTCTCCTCCGCCACGAAGGAGGAGCCGGCCGGTGGCGCCAGAACGATCCTGCCGCCGCTGAGCCCTTTCCCCAGGTAATCATTGGCGTCCCCCTGCAGTTTCAAGGTGACCCCGCGCGGGATGAAAGCGCCGAAACTCTGGCCGGCGGAGCCATTGAACGTGAGAGTGACCGTTCCATCGGGAAGTCCGGCCGCGCCATGGCGGCGGGTGATCTCGTTACCGAGAATCGTCCCGACGACCCGGTTCACATTCCTGATGGGGAGGGTAGCCTCAACCGCCTCGCCCCGCTCTATGGCGGGGGCACAAAGATCGAGGAGCACGGTCAGGTCCAGTGATGCATCGAGTCCGTGATCCTGGGCGTCGGTACAGTACCGCCCCACCTCGGGACCGGCCTCGGGCCGGTAGAGAATATTGGACAGATCCAGCCCCTTGGCCAGCCACCGCTCCTCTGCCTCCCGTGATTCAAGCAGGTCGGTCCGTCCCACCATCTCATTGATGGTCCGGATCCCCAGCTGCGCCATGATCTCCCGCAGCTCCTGGGCGACAAATTCCATGAAGTTGACTACATACTCCGGCTTGCCGGCGAACCGCTGCCGCAGTTCCGGATCCTGGGTCGCCACCCCGGTGGGGCAGGTGTTGAGATGACAGACGCGCATCATGATACAGCCGAGCGTCACCAGCGGCGCCGTGGCAAAGCCGAACTCCTCGGCCCCCAGTAGCGCCGCAATGGCCACGTCCCGACCGGTCTTCAGCTGACCATCGGTCTCCACCGTGATCCGGCTCCGGAGCTTGTTGAGCACCAGCGTCTGGTGGGTCTCGGCCAGCCCCAGTTCCCACGGCAGGCCGGCGTGCTTGATGCTGGAAAGAGGAGACGCACCAGTGCCGCCGTCATAACCGCTGATAAGCACCACATCGGCATGGGCCTTGGCCACCCCGGCGGCGATGGTCCCTACCCCGACTTCGGAGACCAGCTTGACGCTGATCCTGGCGCGGCGGTTGGCGTTCTTCAGGTCGTGGATCAGCTCTGCCAGATCTTCGATTGAGTAGATGTCATGATGGGGGGGCGGAGAGATGAGCCCCACCCCCGGCGTGGTATGCCGCGTCTTGGCCACCCAGGGGTAGACCTTCAACCCGGGGAGTTCCCCCCCCTCGCCCGGCTTGGCCCCTTGCGCCATTTTGATCTGGAGCTCAGTGGCGCTGGTGAGATAGTCGCTGGTCACGCCGAAACGACCCGAGGCGACCTGCTTGATGGCGCTGTTGCGTGAGTCACCGGCTTCGTTGGTCCAGGTGAACCGCTCCGGGTCCTCGCCCCCCTCTCCGGTGTTGGACTTACCGCCGATTCTGTTCATGGCCACGGCAAGGGTCTCATGAGCTTCCTTGCTGATTGACCCGTAGGACATGGCGCCGGTCTTGAACCGCTTGACGATCTCCGAAACCGGCTCGACCTCATCCAGAGGAATCGGGGTGACCGTGCGGAATTTGAGCAGCCCCCTCAGGGTGTAGAGGCGGCTGTTCTGATCATCAACCAGGGAGGAGTACTGCCGGAACTGGGCATAATCCCCGTTGCGCACCGCCTGCTGGAGGGTGTGAATGGTGAGCGGGTTGAAGAGGTGCTCCTCTCCGTCGGTCCGCCACTGATACTCGCCCCGTGAATCCAGCGTCTCCGCACGGGGACCGCGCCGGGGGAAGGCTCTCTGATGACGGGCCAGCAGTTCGGCGCCGATGGTCTCCAGGTTGATCCCTTCGATGCGTGAGGGGGTTCCGGTAAAATATTTTTCGGTCAGTTCCTGATTGAGGCCGACCGCCTCGAAGACCTGGGCTCCCCTGTAGCTCTGAATGGTGGAGATACCCATCTTGGCGATGGTCTTCACAACCCCCTTGATTGCCGCCTTGATAAAGTTCTTGACCGCCTGCTTGTGATCCAGATGGGTAAGCAGCCCCTGGCAGATCATGTCGTCCAGCGACTCGAAGGCAAGGTAGGGATTGATGGCATTAACACCATAACCCAGAAGCAGGGCGAAGTGATGCACCTCACGAGGCTCTCCCGACTCCAGCACCAGGGCCACCTTGGTTCGAGTGGCCGTCCTTATTAGGTGATGATGGAGACCGGCCACAGCCAGGAGCGCCGGCAAGGCAGCCCGGTTCTCGTCAACGCCGCGATCCGAGAGGAGCAGGATGCTGCTGCCGCTCTTGATGGCGCAGTCAGCAGCAGCAAACAGCGCATCCAAGGCCGTACCGATAGCGATCGCACCGGCATCAGCCGGGAAGAGGAGCGACAAGGTCGTCGCCTTGAACCCTGGGCGATCCACATGCCGCAGTTTTTCAAGCTCGGCGTTTGTCAGCAGCGGCTGCTCCAGCCTGATCAGCCGTGCGGTCAGCGCTGTCGGCACCAGAAGGTTCCCCTCTGAACCGAGAAGCGTAGTGGTTGAGGTTACCAACTCCTCCCTAATGGGATCGATGGGGGGGTTAGTCACCTGGGCGAACAGCTGCTTGAAATAATCGTAGAGGAGGTGCGGGCGGTCTGAAAGGATCGCCAAAGGGGTATCCGTCCCCATGGAACCAAGCGGCTGCACGGCGTCGCGGGCCATGGGGCCAAGGATCTGTCGCTGATCTTCATAGGTATAGCCGAACGCCTGTTGACGTTGCAGCACGGCGGTATGGTCGGGTTCAGGCTCCTGTGGCGGATCGGGAAGATCCTTCAGGAGGAGATGGTTCTGTTCCAGCCATTCCCCGTAGGGGTGCTCTCCGGCAAGACGGCTCTTGATCTCATCATCATCAATGATCCGTCCCTGCTCCATATCCACCAGGAACATCCGTCCAGGCTGGAGCCGCCCCTTCCGGATGACTTTTTCAGGCGCCACCGGCAGTACCCCCGCCTCGGAACCCATGATGACCAGGTCGTCGCTGGTGACATAATACCGTGATGGCCGCAGACCGTTTCTGTCCAGTACCGCCCCTATATAGTGACCGTCGGTGAAGGCGATGGAGGCCGGCCCATCCCATGGCTCCATGAGACAGGAATGATACTCGTAGAAGGCCTTCAGCTCACGGCTCATGCTTTCATGAAGCTCCCACGGCTCGGGGACCATCATCATAACGGCGTGGGGGAGTGACCGTCCGGACATGACAAGCAGTTCCAGACAGTTGTCGAACATGGAAGAGTCTGAGCCGTGGATGTTTATGACCGGGAGGATCTTCTTCACATCATCGCCAAACAGCTCATGCGCCAGAAGCTCCTGGCGGGCGCGCATCCAGTTGACATTACCCCGCAGGGTATTGATCTCGCCGTTATGGGCCATATAGCGGAACGGGTGAGCCCGCTCCCAGCTGGGAAAGGTATTGGTGGAAAAACGTGAATGCACCAGGGCAAAGGCGCTCTCCATGGCGGGATCACGAAGATCCGAGAAGTAGCGGTCCACCTGGTCCGGAGTCAGCATCCCCTTATAGACGATGGTGCGGCTGGAGAGGCTCGGAATATACCAGAAAGGATCGACACCGGAAAAGCGACGCAGAGCGGCACACCGCTTGCGGATTACATAGAGCTTGCGGTCGAAGGCGGCCGTATCGGTACAACCCGGAGCACACCCGACGAATACCTGACTTATGAATGGCTCCGCGGAACGGGCGCCAAGCCCCAGTGTCGAGTTATCCGTGGGAATATCACGCCATCCGAGGAAACGCATCCCCTCCTCGGCTACAATCTGCTCGAAGCAACGGAAGGACTCTCCCCTCACCTCCGGATCAGTAGAAGCAAAGACCATCCCGGCGGCATAGCGGGTCGGTTCCGGGAGTGTGATCCCCAGCGGGGCACAGACCGAACGAAGAAACCGGTCAGGGATCTGCAGTTGGATGCCGGCGCCGTCTCCGGTGGTGGCCTCGCAGCCGCAGGCGCCACGATGATCCAGGTTAATCAAGATCGTCAGGGCCTGCTGAATGATCTCATGAGATCTCTTCCCCTTGGTGTTCACCACGAACCCGACACCGCAGGCGTCGTGCTCGAACCGTGGATCGTAGAGACCCTGCTTCGGTGGTAATCCGTTGTTGATCATAGGGTAGCCTTTGAGAGGATATGACAGAACCGACTTTGAAACGATCCGAGAGACTTGCACCTGACTTCAGGTTCACATTAACAGCGGTTACACGGCCCATGGTTTCCAGGCAGAAGCTAGCGCAAGAGCCTGAAAATAAATGAGGACAGCCGCAAAGTCAAATTAAATGACATTGATGTAGCCCTAAGAGCCCTGATCAATAGCGGTTACTGCTGAAGAAGCTCGAAAGTTGATACAAGAAACGCCCCACGACTCTGGACGAGAAGTGGGGCGTTTTGTTAAAAGATCCGGCGGCGACCTACTCTCCCACACAGCTGCCCGTGCAGTACCATCGGCCCTGAGAGGCTTAACTTCCGTGTTCGGGATGG
>CAIOGM010000005.1 GCA_903857795.1 uncultured Geobacter sp. | reverse complement strand
GCGACGAGGTCTGCGACGCCCATATCAGCCTCTACGTCAACCGCTACTCCATCGAACTGGGCCCTGAGGGGGAGGCTGCCGTCAGGACTCTCATGGGCCGGGCAGAAGCCGCCGGTGTCATCCCTCGCAGTTCCCGGTCACTCTTTCTCCCCTGAACTGAAAAACGCCCCGACGGGGCAGGCCTCCATACAGAGTCCGCAGCTGCTGCAGCGGTGGATGTCGGAGATGACGGCCTGTTTGCGATAACCGGAGGATTCGAGAGAGATCAGCTTGAGGGGGCAGGCGGCGACACAGCGGCCGCAGCCGCTGCAGCGCTGGGGGATGATGCGGGGCGGGGCGAAAGGGGAGCTGCCGCCCACTACAGCGGCAGGTCGAGCTGTTTCCACACCTTGCGGGAGACGCGGGGGCCTGCATAGTAGCGTTTGCACTCGGCGATGAGCGCCAGGGCAGCCTGCTTGCAGCCGCGGCGGCAGGAGAGGCAGAGGGGATTGAGCGCCCCTGCCGCCGGTTTCTTTGCGGTCACGGCCGCTCCCTTACTCATGCTCATGCGACCTTCCGGACCCAGCCGAAGCTGTCGGTGAGTTTGCCGGTCTGGATGCCGGTGAGGGTGTCATAGAGTTTTTGGGTGATTGTGCCGACTCCCCCTTCACCGATCTGAATGCATTCATCCTTGTAGCAGAGTTTTCCAACCGGGGTGATGACGGCGGCGGTGCCGCTGCCGAAGGCCTCGGTAACCTTCCCCGTCCTGATGTCCGCCATCAGTTCGTCCACGTCGATCTGCCGCTCCTCCATCATGTATCCCAGTTCCAGGGCGAGGAGGAGGACCGACTGGCGGGTAATGCCGGGGAGGATGGTCCCCCCCAACGGGGCGGTGATGATCTTGTCGCCATAGGCGAAGAACATGTTCATGGCCCCCACCTCTTCGATGAAGCGCCGCTCCACACCGTCCAGCCAGAGAACCTGATCGTACCCTTTTGTCTTTGCCTCCAGCCCGGCCTTGAGGGATGCGGCATAATTGGCGCCGGTCTTGACCTCTCCGGTCCCTCCCGGCACGGCGCGGACGTACTTGTCCTCCACCAGGATGTTCACCGGTTTGAAGCCGGCGGCGTAGTAGGCTCCCACCGGTGAGAGGATCACGTAGAAATAGAAGTGGTCCGATGGTTTCACCCCCAGCATCGGCTCCACCGCGATCATGGTGGGACGGATATAGAGGGAGGTGCCGGGGGAGGAGGGGATCCACTCCCGCTCCAGGGAGACCAGCCGGTCGATGCCGTCCAGGAACAGCTCTTCCGGGACCTCCGGCATGCACATCCTGGTGGCCGACCGGTTGAACCGGCGGGCGTTCATCTCCGGACGGAAGAGGGCGATACTCCCGTCCTCCCAGCAGTAGGCCTTGAGCCCCTCGAAGATCTCCTGGGCGTAGTGAAAGACCATGCAGGCCGGGTCCAGCAGGAAGGGGGCGTACGGCTCGATCCGCGCATCGATCCACCCCTGGCCGGCCCTCCATTCGGCCACCAGCATCCGGTCGGTGAAGAGTTTGCCGAAGCCCAGTTGGCTCTCGTCGGTGTATTTCGTCTTTTTCTGCTCCTCAGAAAGAGGGAGCACCCTGATTTCCATGAAATCCTCCAGAGCTGACGCCCCATGGCGCGGGATGAATTTTCCCCGTTGTCGTCATAGTCGTTGAAGTTTTTGGTTTCGCTGCGTCTGTTTTTTACTCCGTCATGGCGTCTCTTGTCAAGTCTTCACCGATAACAGCCTCACCGGGCCCCGTCGAGAGTCGATAGCTGTTCTTGCCCATATGTTTGGCCTCGTACAGCGCCCGGTCCGCGCTCTTCATCAGGCTCTCCGCGTCCCCGCCGTGATCCGGATAGATGCTGACCCCCGCGCTGGTGGTTATTCTGACAAGAGCTCCTTCAATTTCATAGGGTTTTGACACCGACTCGATGGCGCGCGACGCCACCGAGGTCGCATACTCCGGGCCGCTCACATGCCACAGCGCGAGGATAAATTCATCACCCCCCAGTCGCGCCACGGTATCCTCTTCGCGAACCGAGGCCACCAGACGCTCTGCGACCATCTTCAGCAGCAGGTCGCCGACGCCGTGCCCCAACGTGTCGTTGATCTGCTTGAAGCCGTCCAGGTCCAGGTACACGACTGCCATGGCGCTCTTGTCCCGATGTGCATGAACCAACGCCATGGACATCCTGTCCGCAAGAAGCCGTCTGTTGGCCAACCCGGTCAGTGAATCATTCAAGGCCAGGGTCTCCAGCATCCGGCCGTAATCGCAGGCCTCCTTGTGCAAGAGGCGGACTTCTATCAGGTTATGAGCCCGCATCACTATCTCGGCCAGATCGAACGGCTTGCTGACGAAATCCCGGGCGCCGCTTTGCAGCGCACGCAACTTGTGAGCCGGTTCGGCGGTAATGGCCAGCACCGGCAGGTAACTGCCGGTTTCGATCTCCTTCAGCCCCGCCATCACCTGAAAGCCGTCCATGCCGGGCATCCGTAGATCCAGCAGAATCAGGTCATAGCGATTATCCCGATGCAGGGTGCAGACGGCATGGGGGTCCATGGTCGAGGTAACGCAGGTATAACCGGCCTCTCCCAGCATCTGTTTCAGCAGCAGCACATTTGCTTCCAGATCGTCTACGATCAGAATGCTGGCGGTGAGGATATCGGCGCTGCTCACCATCAGTTGACCCTCGAGTGCTTCCTGCAGCCTGACTCCTTGTCTGCGACCTCCAGCGCCATATCCAGCGCTTCCATGAACTCGATGACGTTGATTGGTTTGGTCAGATAACGAAGAAATCCCGCTTCCAGCCCTTTCTTGATGTCATGGGGCATGGCGTTGGCGCTGATGGCAAGCACCGGGATGTGCGTCGTGGCCGGATCGTCGCGCAGTATTTTCAGCGCCTGCACCCCGCTCATTCCCGGTAGATTGATATCCATAAGGATCACCTGGGGCAGATGGGTGCGCGCCATCTCGACGCCGAGCATGCCGTCGGTTGCGCTCAACAGACGTAAATCGGGGCGCCGCGCGATCAACTGCTCGACCAGTTGCATATTCGCCAGATTGTCTTCCACATGCAGCAGTGTGCAGGGGTGAGCACCGCGATGCCGATGGGGATGATGCGGCTCAACCGGTTCGGCCCCCCTGGCGCCGGGTTGCGGTTCCGTGGACAGGTTCAGCTCAAACCAGAAGAGGCTTCCCTCACCCACCGTGCTTTCCACACCGATTTCTCCTCCCATCAACTCCACCAGACGTTTGCACATCACCAGGCCGATGCCGGTTCCCTCCTTGGCGCTGGCCTCCTGTCCGAGACGGTTGAACGGCTGGAAGAGTTGAGCCTGTTTTTCGGGAGACAACCCTTCACCGGTGTCATGCACGCTGATCCGGATCCGTTTGCCGCCGCTGGGTCGGCAGGTCACCTCAACCGCTCCATGGGGCCGGTTGTATTTGATCGCGTTGGAAAGCATGTTGATCAAGACCTGTTTCACCCGGGTTCGATCGGCGTTGATATAGGAGGGATTCTCCATCTGGGGGAAGCTCATCCTGACGCCGATTTTCTGCGCCTGCGGTTCAATCATCGCCTGGCACTCGAGCATGACCTCCGCCAGAGACATGGGCTCAAGGGAGAGCGAAAGCCTCCCCGACTCGATCAGCGCGAGATCGAGAATCTCATTTATGAGCTCCAGCAGGTACCATCCAGCCTTGAGAATCTGACCGATACTCCCCTTTTGGGTAGCCGTCGGCAGGGGCGATCCGGATTCCATGAGTTGGGCGAAACCGAGAATGGCGTTGAGCGGGGAGCGGAGTTCATGGCTCATGCTGGAGAGAAAATCGGATTTGGAGAGGTTGGCTTTTTCGGCCACTGAGCGGGCACTCTCCAGCTCCACGTTCTTTTCCAGCAGCACCTGATCCAGGCGTTTGCGTTCGGTGATGTCGCGCGCCGCGGCGAACACCCCCTGCAGCTTCCGGTCCCGGTCGTAGAAGGTGGTCGCGTTACAGGAGACCACCGTCTCCTTCCCGTCCCTTGCCCGGGCGGTAAGCTCGTAATTGGTGACCTTCTTTTCTCTCAAGACCTGCTTGATACTCTTCTCGGCCCGATCCGGATCGGTAAAGTAGTTCTTGAACGGTGCGCCGATCAGTTCATCGCGGGTGCAGTCGGTGAGTACCTCCATCTGCTTGTTGACGTCGGTGATGATCCCGGCCGGATCGGTGGTCATGATCGCGTCGATGTTGGATTCGAACAGGGATCGCGTGTAAAACTGGTGGTCGCGCAGTCGCTGACCGAGCTGTTTCTGCTCCGCCTCAATCTGCTTGCGCGCGGTGTTGTCGGTGCCGATGAGCAGGTAGCCGATGATGGCGTCCTGCTCATCGCGCAGGGCCGTGACCGAGACCACCGCCGGGAAGCGGCTCCCGTCTTTGCGGATGTAGGTCATCTCGTAGATGTCCTCGATCCCCCGTGACGCCTTGAAGACCAGGGCCTCGAACCCCGGCGTGATGG
>CAIOGM010000004.1 GCA_903857795.1 uncultured Geobacter sp. | reverse complement strand
GACAAGTCGTGCTTTGGGCATTCTCATTACCTCGTAGATTAAAATGAGTCAACGAGAAAATGCCGCCACCCTATAGGCCCGGTGTCAAGTAAAAAATCGCCACCATAAGCTGTTTTTACGAATAATATAAGAAAGTTACGTTTTGCCTAGCCTCTGAAACTTACGACTGTGATTCATACGGGACAAATCGATGTCGCAGCTTTTCTTGGAATTTTATTAAGAAGCGATATTTCAAAACAATCACGTTTTTAGATGGTTACAGCGTCAGCGGGAATAGCTGAAGGATTATAGAGCGCCCAACGCAAAGACGCCAAGTCGCAAGGACGCTAAGAACGACAACGGCAAAATCATTGTTTTATCCCCAAGGACTTTAAGCCTTTTCCTCGGATTCACTATTCGGGACTGGTTTTAGCGGCAGACTCCGGTGTCACTTTGTCGAACTTTATTTTGGTCGCAGCAAACTCTTCCGGACCTGTCACTCCAACCCCGATATGTTTCCTGAGGATTCTCCTGACCTCCTCAATAGCAAAAGGGTGTCCCTGACAAGAGTGACCAGAGCGGACGATGAACTCGGACTCCACCCCGTCGAGATGGGCGCTCTGATACTCTACCACCCCGTCGTTTCCGCTTTTGATCTCCATTCCCGGTAAAACGGCGATGATCGAGTGCCCGATTACCCCCGGCGCCAGGGGGAGGGTTATAAGGGTCTTCAGGTTCGGGTTGTCCGCCGACATCCCGTCGACACTCGTGGGTATACTGCGCATCATCGGGGGGAGTCTGAGTTGGGCTGCTGCCTGAATAAACAGCTTTGGGTCCAGGGTCATAATGTCGAAGGGAATGCTTACAAGCTTCCGGACAAGGTTTCGTACCCATTCGTGCGTCAGGAAGCTGCCCCGATGGGGAGTGGAGATAAAGACAACTTCTTTGACAAAGGGGAGCGGTTCGAAGAAGAACATCCGGCGGGCCATCCCCTTGAGCTCCTCGTTCGCGTCCATTTCGTCAAGATTCTTGTCGCTGATGCCTTCCCAGAGCTTGTTTCCCGGCGCCACCACCGCCATTTTGGTCAGGAGCCCCCCCTGGCTGTGGCCGACAACCACCATCTGGCGCAGGGCCGGGTCCTTCCCCTCCGGATCGAGCTGTTTCACCATGTCGGTCAAGGAGTCCCGCAGGTCTGCCGCCGAAAGGAGGATCATGTTGCTGCTGTTATACTGGTAAAACCAGAATTGAAAACGCTTGCGGATAACCGGGTCTGCGCGCAGCGTGTTGAGCATCTCCGCCCACCAGACCGGGCTGCTGGCGGTGCCATGCACGAACACCACCGGGATTCGCCCCGGTTCGTATGGTTGAACGAGGAGCAGGTGGTTGTCAATTCTGCCGCCGCCCAGAAACCGCGTAAGGCCAAGGTTCCAGACGGCAGAACTGTTGAGCCGATACGCCAGCGGAGCGGTGGAATCGGTTTCCAGGGGGACGGTTCGACCGTTGACCGTGACTTCCGTCCGATCGTAGGCCGAGTACAGCTCCATGGTGGCACTGGCATTACCACTCCCTAACGCCGCAACTCCACCGGTAATTCTAAGAAAAGCGGTTACGGGGAGCGCCCCGCCGTTGGGCGCTTCCGGGCTCTGCTTTGTCACCGCAATCAGCGGGAGACCCAGCCCCGAGGTCCTGTTGCGCACCATAAAACCATAGACTTCATAGTTGTTCGCCGGCAGAAAGCTCTCGAAGTCATCGAACTTCCAGTTGAAGGAGTCCAGATTCGGGACAATGGTCAACTCACCCATGGGGAGATGGCGCACCCTGGACCCGATGGACAAGGCGCCATCTTCGTCCGCCGGAAACCCCCTGCCAAGAGCACGATTGTAAAGATCGCACGCCTCCCGGAACTTTATGTCCCACGCAGTTGGTGGCGACTCTTTACCCTCATCGAGGAGGTAGAGATAGGCATAGAGTGCCGACAGGAGAAAATAATCCTGAGCGTGTGCCACATCGTCCCAGGAATTGCTGCCATGGAGTCGTTCCCCATGGAGATACGAGAGTTCCGCCAGGGCGAAGAGAAGATCCCGACGTTCGTCACTCAGCGCAGTCTCGTGGAGCAGGCGGAGTGTGGAAACCGGTTCATCAGCGTACGTGTTGATAAGATCGTAGCGCTGGAGCACCACACGTGTAGCGTTACTCAGGACCCCATCGTTAAGCGGATTGCTGGTGCTTTGTCGATAAGACTCTGTGGTGGAAATACGGGTAATACCCGCAGGGGTGGAGCATCCGGTAAACAATAGTGGCGCCAGCAGCAGAGCCAGAGCGAACAGGAGACGCCGGAAAGGTGCACCTCTTAAACCGGAGCGCGGTGAAACGGGATATACGAACACGGTGGCCATGGCACCTCCTGGATGCTGTAAAAGTTGTATATACAGGGGTACTGCCGGTCAATTTACGCCTTTTGTGTGATCACTTGAGCAGCCGCACTCGCCCGGTTGCAATCTCGCATACCCCCCCTACCAGCTTCATGCGCCCTTCGGCCAATCGCGCGCGCCCTTCCGGTGAATCAAGAAGCTGGCTCATGGACCAGCGGACGTTAGCTTCGACGGCGTGCTCCAGCTGTTGCTGTGTCGATAGCTCCGGATCGATATCGCCAAGAGCCGGCAGCATATTTTGGAGCAGTACCTCAATGCGCGAACGCTCAATTACACCTTGAAATTTCGCAGCAACCGCTGCTTGTACGGCGCCGCAACCTTCGTGTCCAAGGACCATAATCAGTTGGCTCTTCAAGTGCGCCCCCGCATACTGAATGCTCCCCCAGACCTCGGGCGACATGACATTGCCTGCCACACGAATTATGAATAGGTCACCAAATCCCGCGTCAAAAATCAGCTCCGGCGGCACTCGCGAATCGCTGCAGCCCAGGATGATCGCGTAGGGCCGCTGCCCTTTGGCAAGATTTGCGAGAACTTCTCTGGGCGTCAGGGAATTACACGGCTCACCACGAAGAAAACGTGCGTTGCCATCCATCAGACGCGCAAGTGCCTCGTCGGCGCCGACTGGTATCTCTTTACCGTGATCGATCATCAACTCTCCCCTTAATCCTAAAAACGGCATTTGAACCACGGAGACACGGAGGAAATCACTGAGAATGTTTGATTCTTGGTTTCAACCCAAAAGGTTTGACCTGTATCAGCACTCACGTTAGTGCAACAATACGAAACCATGAGAGATTATTCTCCGTGTCTCCGTGATGGACTGCTTTTTCTAGGTTAATTGTTCAGATCACTGCCCTCAGAGATCATGCATTCTACTGCCACGAGTATCCGAGGCCAGCGCCGTAGGTCCACTGGTTGCAACTGCCGCGTTGCTCAACGATGGGACTGTTGGCGGCGCCGCCGGTGAGTCTCTGGTAGTAGGCACCGGTGCCGACATACCAGGCGTCGCTCACCTTGACCAGGAGCGCCGGCCAGGCATAGACCTGGCGGAATCCCCCCCCCGGCGAGTACTCCTGTAAGCCACTGGCCGCACTGCCCATAGGGGTTACCCCGTAGTAAGTATTCATGTAGCTCGCATTGGCCCAGGTAGCGCCAACCCCCAAGCCGACAAAGACCTTTGGATGCAGCGGGACCCAGGTGGTGAGGTAGGGAGAGACGTTGGTGCCGCTGTAACTGCCGAGGACAATGGCTGTTGCCGTGATCCCGACCCTCACCCGGAACGGGATATCCCCGGCGTTCACATAGGAGTAGCCGCCGAACAGGCCAAGATCAAAGGCGCTGCCTATTTCCGGCAGCAGCTTCACCACATCGTCCTTGACGTTCTTGCGGCCGAGCCGGTACACGGCAGCCGGTCCGAACTCCCAGCCGCCGCTGTCGATGAGGTTTACTCCTGCATAGAGGGCGTACCACTCCACGAAGCGGTTGTTGTCCCATTTGACGCGCGCCGCCGGCACGACGCCGACCATGCTCTCCCGTGAACCCGACCACTCCGACGTGACGCCGATGCCGCCGCCGATGAAATTGGGCATGATATCAACCGACATCCCCATCGCCGCCACCCTCCCGGGCAGGGTAAGAGCCACTACGAGCATGATCGCCGCCAAGGTGACCGTAATACGTAACAGTGGGCACTCCTTCATGTACATCTCCTTGTTCGATGCCGTCTGCGAACGCTGATTTTGCCGTACGAATCGACTGTTCCTGCTGTCATGGCTATTTGACGGTGTACCCTTTTCCTTCCAGACAGGCACCCCAGGCCCGGTTATATTCGGCCCTCTTCTGCTCGGCAGCGGCAGTTTGATTTTGAGCAGCAGCCTGCTGATCCTTCTGCCCCTTCTTTTTCTTCAACATCCCAACTGTCCCTCCGGCACCGGCACCAATGGCGGCGCCCTTGCCGGCGTCACCGGCAATAGCTCCCCCAACGGCTCCGACCGCGGCCCCTTTGGCTGCCCCTTTTACGGCGCCACCTTGCGAAGTTGTTGCGGCAGCGGATGGCGCCGGGGCCTGCATCGGGTCGAACTTGGTCTGCTCCTTGGCCCACGAGTAGCAGGCATACTTGTCTTTTTCAATCTGGTCTTTACTCTGCCCTTTGGCAGGGTAGATGATTGGCTCCACCGCACCTGCAGGAGTTACCGGTAGTGATGTGACAATTGTCGCTGCGGTGAACAGGGCCAGGGTGAGTGCGACTTTTTTACAGTTCATGATGTTGATCTCCTTTTGGGGTTGAGTGCCTGAGAATTTATTTCGGGAACAGTAACGTGATTGCGGAGCGCGGGCCCCAGCTTGGACCGCCGTCCGGCTTCTCGGCGTAGTAGCTGCCGCCGACCTGGAACTGGATGGGCATCGTACCAATCTTGACCAACTGGGAGGCCTTCAGGTTCAGCGGCACCGTCCACAGGCGGTGCTCCCAGTCATAGGTTGACTCGGTGTTCAGGCCAACCGTCGTGAATGTCTTCGTGGTGAACGAAACAAAAGGCTGAAGGAAAGTGGCGTTCACTATTGCTTACCAGAAGTTGTTCCGTACCACCAGGAAGAACTTACCCCTCCTTGATCGCCCGCACCTCGGCGGCCCGCTCATCCACCGGGATCACCGGCAGTTCGCCCTTTTTGGCCGGGAGGGTACGAAGGTGATCCATGATCGCCTGCCACTCCTTGATCTCTTTGGCCGCTTTGGTTTTACCGCCGGTGGCGACACTCTTCCTGTCCGTCGTACCGGTCGGTGACAGCAGATCGGGAGTGCCGCTGCGCGGGTCTTCGAGCGCCTCGACCTTCGACTTGAGCTGCTGGCCCTTCCGGTTTTTGGCGACAAGCTGCAGCTTGCCTTTGCTGAATTTGGGGATGGCGACGATTAACTGAGCGACCATCAGGGGGCAGGTGAGACTGTAGAGCTTCTCACTCTTGCCGCTGATATCGATGACCCTGTAGCCGCGATCGATGTCTCCCAGTTCGATGGCCGTGACGGCGTCATACTGCGGGCGCGACGGGTCGTAGCGGAACCGCATACCGGAAGCGCGCGGAAAGAACTCACCGGGGTGGGTCGGGTTGTCAACAAGGAAGTATTCGAGCAAATTCTTCAGCTCCAGGCCGTTCAGGTACCCGGTCACCAGGGCGCTGCCGGCCGTTGTATCCACAACGCCTGCGCCCAGTGGCGCCATGGCAAAGACGTCATAGACCGTCTGCACGCCGGTCTTCCCCTTGGCCAAGCCAGCGCGCATCGTCCCGTTGGCGGTGAAGCCGATATCGGATTTTGTGGCCTTTCTGAAGGCATCAGTGCAGAGATTGGCCAGGAGCGTGCTGGCAGCGATATCGAAGTAGGTGTTGGGCAGATCCTGCGGAGCTATTGCCAGCGGTTGATCGATACTGTAACCGCGGGAGGCAAATACAGCCGCATCGACCCCCTTCTTCAGTTTGTCAATCTCGGCGGCAATGGCCCGATCGCCGCTGATGCTGTCGTCGATCGGGTGCAGCTTGTACGACTCGACCGTCAGCTTGTTGTTGTCAATGGTGATGGTCAGTTCGCCGAGGCATTTACTCTCCTTGCCGGCCTGCACCACCGGGGTGCGACCGTTGGCAATGGTCGACTCTTCGAGGAAGGTGTGGCTGTGGCCGCTGATCACCACATCGATGCCCGGCACCGACTCGGCCAGATGCGCGTCCTCACCTTCGGTAAAGCGCCCGTCCTTCCCTTTCTCCATGCCACCATGGCTGAGAGCGATGACCAGATCAACTTTCTCCTTGTCACGGAGGGTCTTCACCATCTCTCTGGCGGTCTCAACCGGATCGGCATAGGTAACCGCACCGCCGCTGGTATAATGCTGGGCTTCTTTGCCGAGCAAGCCGAAGATGCCGAAGCGGAGACTGCCCCGTTCGATAACGGTGTAGCGGCGGATCACCCCGGTTTTGGCCAAGCGCTGCAGATCGGCCAGAGTCGGGTCCTTTTTGCTGAAATCGCTATTCGAGGCGACCACCGCCGGAACCTTACCCGCCTTGGCAGCCACGCTGATCGACCTGCCAAGGCCGTCGGGTCCGAGGTCGAATTCATGATTGCCAAAGGTGGTGGCGTCGTAGCCCATCATCCCCATGAGTTTCAGTTCGCCGCCGATCTCGCGGGTAGCGGCGGCAAAGGCGGTCCCCATGCTGTAGTCGCCGGCATCCAGCACCAGCACCGGGCCCTGGCCTTTGCGAGAGTCCTTCTTCATGGCTATAAGTGTTGCCAAACGCGCATAACCGCCGCGGGTATTGTCATCGTTGAGGGTAAAGGGGGTATAGTCCGCGGCCGGACCCATACCGATAAAGCTTGAATGCATATCGTTGGTATGGAGGATGGTGAAACTCTTCTTGCCGTTCACTGCTGCGGAGAGTCCGCCGGGCAACAATATGGTTACGCCGACTGCCGCCGAGACAGCCAGAAACTCGCGCCGGGAGATTGTTTCGCCTAGATTGAAGGTCCCAGCCGCAGATTCAGCCGGATTTTTATCGGTTGTAGACATTGTTTGTGTCCTCCAGTTCTGCTGGATTGTAGAAGATAAAGCTGCGGCGGGGCGCTTCCTGCGAAGCGCCCCGCCGCAGTTACTGCATCAGTTTTGCCCTTTATGGGGTGCGGTTATCGACTCCATCACGCGGTCGAGGTTGAAGCTGCCGGGTTTCATGCGCGGCGGGAACTCACGGAAGCTCTGCAGCCATTGCCCCACATGGAAGCCTGCGGGTGCAAACGCGAACATGTGCTCAATGTACCATTTCTGGTAGCCCTCCGCGTTCTCAGCTTCCGCGCGTTCGAACGGGTCCATGCGCAGATTGGTCAGCAGCGGTGCGCGCTGCGCCTCGAAAGGATGCTGCCACGCGCGAAGACCGACGGCAGTCTGCTTCAGGAACATTATCTTGTAGTCGCGGTAGCGCAGAGCGGCAACACTGCCGTCGTCGGTCCAGTAGATGAACGATTCGCGCGGCGATTCCTTCGCTTCGCCCTTCAGGAAGGGCAGCAGATTGTAGCCGTCAAGGTGGACCTTGTAGGTCATGTCGCCGACTTTCTTCCCCTTAAGCAGGTCTTCCTTGACCTTAGGGTCTCCCACCGCTGCCAGCAGTGTCGGCATCATGTCCTCGTGGGCACCTATGTCGTTGATGACCATGCCGGGCTTGATGACGCCGGGCCAGCGGATGAGCGTCGGCACCCGGAACCCGCCTTCCCAAGGCGTGTTCTTTTCGCCGCGGAACATCGTTGTACCGCCGTCCGGCCAGGAGAGCATTTCGGCGCCGTTGTCGCTGGAATACATGACAATGGTGTTGTCCTCGATGCCGAGCTTCTTCAGCTCATTGAGCAATTGCCCGACCATGGCGTCGTGCTCGGCCATGCCGTCGGCATAGATGCCGAGACCGGTCTTGCCTTCACTTTCCTTCTTGAGGTGGGTGAAGACGTGCATGCGTGAGGAGTTCCACCAGACGAAGAACGGCTTGCCGTCTTTCACCGATTTGTTCATGAACTTCAGCGCCGCAGCGGTGACTTCCTCGTCCACCGTCTCCATCCGCTTTCTGGTCAGCGGGCCGGTGTCTTCGCATTTCTGCTTGCCGACCTTGCCAAAGCGCGGGTCAACCGTAGGATCGTCCTTTTCCGTGGCATAGCAGTGGAAGACGCCCCGAGGACCGAAGTTCTCTTTAAAGGTCTTGCCGTTGGCCATTATTTTGTCGCCCGGATAGTCCACATGCTCCGGCTCCTCCTCGGCGTTCAGGTGGTAGAGGTTGCCGAGCCATTCATCGAAGCCGTGGACCGTGGGGAGCATCTCGTTGCGGTCGCCCAGGTGGTTCTTACCAAACTGGCCGGTGGCGTAGCCGAGCGGCTTGAGCAGTTCGGCAAGGGTCGGATCGTCCTTGGTCAGACCTTCCGGTGCGCCAGGCAGGCCGACCTTGGTGAGGCCGGTGCGAATGGGCGACTGGCCGGTGATGAATGCGGCGCGGCCGGCGGTACAGCTCTGCTGGCCGTACCAGTCGGTGAAGACTGCGCCGCTCTTACCGATACTGTCGATGTTCGGCGTTTTGTAGCCCATCATGCCCATGTTGTAGGCGCTGACGTTGAACTGACCGATGTCATCGCCCCAGATGATGAGGATGTTCGGTTTGTCCGCCGCAGCAGCCGGAATGGCAGCCATGACCAGCAGCGCGGACAGTATCACAAAAAATTTTCTCATGTTTTTTGTCCTCCTTTTTTAATGGTTCGGTAAAACAGCTTGATGCCGCGTAACAACAGAGTTATCCACCTCCTTTCGTTTAAAGTATCGCCGTCAGTTGGGGAACAGAAGGCGCCGCTGCTTCCGCATCGATCTCGAATAGGAGCTCCTCTCGGCAGATGTCGGCAACAATACAGACTGCGGGAAAGGCTACCAGGCCCCGGGCAGCTGCCACCTCCCGGAAAATCCCGGCATGCCTGGCGTACTTGATGAAGACCGTCGCGGCCGTTATCTCTTCAAGACTCAATCCTGATTGGGCCATGAGCGCCTCGACCTTGTCGAGGGTGCAGTTGATCTGGCCGCGGATGTCACCGACAAACAAACTCTTCCCCTGTTCGTCGATGGCCGCGGTACCCGACAACTGGAAGAGCGCCCCCACCGCTCCCCGGATGAGCGTCCCCCGGGAAAAGGCGGCGCCGTACCGGAAAGCGTCCAGTTGGCCCCTATTGGTGAGCTGCGTGATCACCGGACGGGAGGCCGCGTCACCGGTGACGGCGATCAGGTCCATAGTCGCCGCCGCGCCGGAGTGGTTGTCACCCCGAACCCCGGTGCTGGCCGGCAGCAGCAGTTCGCCATCGCCGGGGCCAGGCATGATACCGAACCTCCCGTACTGTTCATTGCGCACCCTGTTGAACTCGGGATACCACTCCAGTATGTCTGAGAGATAGAACCAGGTACGGAGAACATCGCGAAACGAGCTCCCTTCTGCCCGCAGGATCTGTTCCGCACGCTCCAGGAGTCGACGCAGCTGAGTTGCCCTGCCCACCTGCAGGCCATCGCCCAGACCGTTCAGGTTCTGGAGCACCAGAAACTCTGCTCCGTTGCTTCGCCATGCCCGACCGCACGGCATATCGCCATCCATCAACGTCCGGAGCTCTCCGGCAGGGACGGCATGGATGATCACCCCGGCAAGCCCCGCACCCCAGGGCGGATTACCCTGGATACAGGTAACGGAGGTGTCATCGAAAACACTATGCGTCTGGAATGCCCTCCTCCGTTCCGCTCTGACACCATGTTCGACGGAGCGACTGCAGAACAGTCGCTCGTGGACGATTGCAAGATTATGCCGGGCAAGCGTAGCTGCGATCTGACCGTAGGATTCCGTGGCAGCCCGGACGGCATCGACAGGTGAATCGTGCGCCGCCACCAGGAACGCCTGCCCATCCCCCCCCAGGTCACGCTGAATTGATTCATTGATTACCCTGCAAGGCTTCCAACCGTTGTTTGAAGTACGTCCTGGCCCGCTCCGGCAGCCCCGGCACCTCCAACACCCGTGAGCAGATCCTGGCGGCTTCCGGCTTCTTCCCCTGCTGCTCGTAGATGTCCTCCAGGAGCAGCCAGCCGTCAGAAAAGAAAGGAGCCCTATTGGTGAGTGTCTCAAGTGTCGCTATGGCCCCGGCGCTGTCCCCCCCCTGCTGCTGGTAATAAGCCAGGGTCCAGGCGTACTTCGGCTCCTGGGGCCGAAGCAGGGCGGCCTTTTTGCACCACTCCCGGGCCTCGGCTGGGCGCTCTTTGGCAAGGATGACGCAGAGGTTGTAGGCTGCGCCGGCCAGCTGCGGGTCAGCCCGGAATGCCGCTTTCAGGTTCTGTTCCGCTGCCGGTAAATCCCCCTGTTCGGCCTTGATCAACCCCAGGTTGTAGCGGGCTGCGGCGCTGTCCGGAGTGATCTTCAGGGCCTCGTTCAGTTTCTGCTCGGCTTGAGCGCTCTCACCGAGTTGGGCATGGGCCATAGCGGCATTGACCAGGGCCAGGAGCGCCTGCGGTTCCCGCTTCACGGCCTCGTTATACTCGGCCAGCGCCTCCGTCGGTTTTTTCTGGCCAAGGTAGTAGTTCCCCAGGTTATAGTGGGCGTCCCAACTGTCGGGGTGGGCCATGAGGGCAGCCAGATACTCTTCGGTGGCCCTGTCCAGTCGCTCCTTCGCCTTTCCCTGAGGTTTCATGTTGGGAAACTGGGCCAGAGCCGCTGCGGCCCGGACTCTCACCAGACGATACTCATCGCTGGTGACGGCGGCAATCTCCTGTAGCACCTCTAGGCTGGGACTTTGGCCGAGCCCCTCTACGGCGGCCCCCCGCACCAGTGGTGACGGATTATTGAGCGCCTTGAGCAGCGCCGGGATCTTGACCGGGTCGTCACAACGGGCCAGCAACCGGATGAGGGAGGTGACGAAGATTTCGTTGCTCGTGGGGTCATTGATATACGCCAGCATCTCCGGCAGTTTTGTCCACTCCCGTTTGCGGGCCGCATCGATGAGCGCCGCCCGCTTGAGGAGCGGCGCCTGGTAGTCATGGGGACGCCACCGCCGGACCACGTTATCGGCCCAGGCCGCATCTTTGTCTCCGTGGCAACCGTTGCAGGCATTGGGGGAGTGGTAAGCGAGGGTGGTTGCCGGAGTGGGGGGGAGCATGGAGTGATCGGTGCGCCGCATCCGGGCAAACTCGGTGGTCGGCATATGACAAGAGATACAACGGCTCGCTTCGCTCTCTGCCGGGTGGTGACTGTGGGCGGCCACGTTCTTCACCCGCTCTTCATGGCAGGGGAGGCACGCGTTGTTGAACTTCTCCTTCTTGAACCGGTAGCGGCCGCTGGAGGTGTGGCAGGTGACGCAGTGGATCTTGCCCGCGACGGCACAGGGGCTCATGCGCCAGGAGCTCTGAGTGTAGTTCTCTCCCAGGTCACGACCGTCCGGGTAGAAATCGCTGTTTTCCAGGGCCACCAGGTCGAAGTGGTCAAAGAAGCGCTCCGGCGTCCGGTACCCCGCGGTAAGGGGCATGGCCTTGGAATGGCAGGAGTTACAGGCGTCGTTGTGCTGGGCCGGGGTGAACATCTTGGTCCGGATGAGCTTCAGGGCGGCGTCGTTGGCCGGTTTCTCCCCCTTGGGAAGCAGGCGCATGGCCCTGTTGTGCGGTTCCGACGGGCCGTGACAGCTCTCGCAGTTGATCCCCGGCTCTTTCCAGGTGGTGCCATAGCTGTCGCTCTTCAGGTCGTAGTTGGTGGCGAGTTGGCTGACGTGGCAGCCGTAACAGGAGGTATTGAAGGTGTAGGGATATTCCTGCCACCCCACCGGCGTCTCGCCCCCCTGCTGTCCGGGGAAATGGCGCAGCCCGGAGAGAGCGGTGTCAAACCACTCTTTCTTCCGGACATCGTAGGCCACCGGCAGGGTCTGGAGCCTCCCCTTGTCCAGTGGAGTTAAAAAATAGAAAACATTCTTGCCGCCAAGGGCGTACTCGATCCGGTATTTCTTCCCCTTGCCATCGGGCCCGCTCTCCAGAATATAACCCTTGCCGGCGCCAATCTCGGCCCGATAGCGGCTCTTGTTGATGACCACATCATCTCTCTGGGGAGAAAGTTTCTCTTGTGCCAGCGTCTCGGTAATAGGCTGCATGGCGAGACCGTGGAACGAGGTGGACCAGAGCCCGTAAAACCGTTCATGACACTCTCGACAACTCTTGGAGCCGGCATAGGAATTTTCCTCGGAGTGTGCCGGAGCAGAGAAGGACATGCAGATGACAAACAGGAATGCCACGATTTTCATAATGATTCCTCTTCTCCTCCCGGATCCCGGAGGTTATCCACACCTGGGTTGCCATATCCTTGACCGACGTGATGATATCATCTGTTGATTCGTAACCGAGCATCCGAGCCGGGGCCAGATTGGCAGTCAGGAGCTCTCCTTGGGGTGATGTTTCAAATATGCCTTCCAGGGCGCCCTCGAAGATGCGTCGATATTTATCTTCCGCTTTTAGCAGGGCCGACTCGGCAATCTTTTTCCGCCGCAGTTGCATAACCAGGACGGCGATCAGGGCCGTCTGCACCACAATAAAAAACTATGGGTTTTGCCCGGAGGGCCGCTTCCAGCACCCCGGCTGCGTTGTCCCCCAGGATGGTGCCTGTGATCCGGCGACGGGCCGGGACCAGGTCCAGACTCCCTGCATAGCTCCGGGTAACCTCACCGGCGACTATCGGCACGTCGGGGAAGAGGGTAGGACGTTGAGTCAGCAGTAAGTTCACGGCTGACGGGTAGAGAGTAATAATGGCGTCGACTTTAAGGTGCGCATATTTCTGGCGCAGGAAATCGGCAACCGACCTGGTCTGGGCCGGATCGGGGAAACGGTTCATATCCAGGTATTCGGCAAAGATCTGGACATCGAATGCCTTGTTCACCCGTAATACTTCGACGATCCCCTTATCGGTCAATATGTGGCCAGGATGCCCCTTGTCCAGGCTAAAGAGGAGCAGGACCCGCTTCGTCTCCTTAGTTGCGGCCTCAGCCGGTGCGGCCTTCCCCGGTACAGACACAGACGCAATCAGGAGTAACGTAATATAAAAAAGCTGGCACATACCTAAGTTTTTGTCAACTGCTCACCGTTCATTGCTGTTATTTCGCAGGGTGGCCAGAAGTGGGTACTCAACCTCTGAGGGCATTGGCGGCGAGATACGTATTCCCTCCGGCAGGCGGCACTTTGACGCAGACATGGGGCACGCCGGGAACGTTATTCTTGCACCCCTCCATTTTGACCGCGCCACGGTCATCCCAATAGCGTTCCAACTCCTCATTGAACTTCGATATGTCTGCGTCGTGTAATAAATTGGAAAGTAAGAGCAGGTTGTGTGTTTTGGGAAATTCGATATTCCTTGCGGTAAACAGGGCTTTAATCGCTTTTTCTGCATTCTGTTGCGTATGAAAGCATATCGAGTCATATAACTCTTCTCCCGATGCCAAAAGGAGTCGGGCGACTTGCAAATCGTGATCAGCTTTTTTCAGCCAATCGAGAATAAACTCTTCAGTGGCGGTCATACAGTATCCTTCCGGTTTTATGAGCAATTGTCACAATATGATTAATGACGCCGTTCCATTTATTCACTTCCTGGGGCGTATAGACTAAAATGTCCATAGCGCAGGGGTACGGCTGAAACATGAGTTGAATCGGGTGTGAGCGATGAATTTTTGGTTGTTCCGAATCCATCACCACCAAGAAATCCAGGTCACTGTCCGGTGTAGGGTTGCCGGATGCGTAGGAGCCGAACAGGATAATCTTTTCCGGATGGAAGTTTTCGACAATAGCCTTTGCAACACCGTCAATAGTTTCGGGATCAATCAGTTCGCCGTATTTTTGCTGCTTCAAGCTGACCGTCGCCATAGACGCCTCCCTAAAACCTCGAGATGTCACGCGGGATTTTTTTGAAGATGATGCCGTGCTTCCGGGGCTGCTCCTGGGAAAGGAGACAGTTATCGGCACAGATTACCGATGTCGCCGGTTTCCTGTTGTCGGGGAAGGTCAGGGTTGAGAGGAATTCGTGATCCAGAGTTGTGGCGTGGTGCGGAATTTGTAGGGGCGCATGGCATGCGCCCTTATTGGCGTCGTCACCATAATCGCCCATACCCCCACCCCGGCCCTCCCCTTGAAGGGGAGGGAGTTCAAGCGAAAGGTCAGCTTGTCTTTCAGTTCCTCCCCCTTCAAGGGGGAGGTTAGGAGGGGGATGGGGTTGATTCCCGCCGTAGCCACCCATGACGCGACGGACTTTCTCGGCGGTGATGGTTTCGGCATACTCCATCATTTCCGTCAGAATGAACCGACGATTCCCGCCGTCCTTGGCATTCAACTTCAGCCGTGGATAAATCATGCAGAGCCACTTGTCGTCGTGGTGATGCTTGACGACCTTTTCTTTTCCTATCCGGTGTAACGTCGGCATTCCGTACTCACCTGCTCCCTCTCTATTTCCAACGACGCGTGACCGGGTTGCTCTCCCAACCCCCCGCTATAACTACCAGAATTGAACATTATATGCCATTTAAATCAGATACTTTCTCTCAGCGTTGTCCGGTTAGGACAGGTGGGGTTACGGGAAGAGGCAATAAGGAAAACTCGTAGATACACAAAAAAGGCCGCTCCTGAAAAAGAGCGGCCCTGCACTGTATCGATACGGCTATGGGAAGAAACAGGGAATCTCCTTACCCCTCTTCTTCCTCCTCGTCCTCATACTCATCCACGCCAAAGGCCTCGTCGTAGGCCAGCTCCCCTTCACCTTCGACCTCATCCAGCTCTTCGGCCAGATACTGTTCAGGAGAACGCTCGTCCTCCTTGGCCAGGATGATCTCGAACTTGTCCAGAAGCTCCCCCTTGCCGCAGAACTTCCCGCTCTTGTGATGGCAGGCCTCTTCCTCGCAGAGATCGAACAGCTGGATCTCGCTGCAGAGCCGTGGGACAGGGGGGTGGATGACTTTCTCTTCGCTCATGTTTTCCTCCGTTTACGGCGTGGAGCTCTTCAGGTCGGAGCACCGTTCAGGAATTCGACGGCCTTGGCCACATCTTCGGTACAGCCGATAAAGACCGGCGCCCGCTGATCGAGCCCTTCGGGATGGATATCGAGGATCCGGCGGGTGCCGTCACTGGCCGCCCCCCCCGCATTCTCGATGAGAAACGCCATGGGATTGAGCTCGAAGAGAATCCGGAGCTTGCCGTTAGGTGATCCCTGGAGCATGGGGTACATGAAAACCCCTTTGCCCTTCATGAGGATCTGGTTGATGTCCGGGACAAACCCGCCCGAATAACGGAGCTTGGCCCCCTTGGCCTCCAGATACTGGACGTACTGCTCGATGCCGGGGAGATACTTGTTCCGCTGCCCGCCGGGGGAGTAGATATCGCCGGACGGCTTCATGGTGATATATTCCCGGGAGAGGGTGAATTCCATGAGATGATTCATGGTGAATTCATGAACTCCGTCACCGACGGAGTAGACCAGGGAGACCCGGGGGCCGTAGAGAATATAGAGCGCAGCAACCTGATTGCGCCCCGGCTGGAGCAGTTCAGGCCCCTGGTAGATGGAGACGATGGTCCCCACGGCCAGATTCACGTCCACCAGCGAGGAGCCGTCCAACGGATCGTAGGCCACCGAATAGAGACCGCCGGCGTTGGCCTTGGCCTGATAGATGTTCTCCATCTCCTCGGAGGCGATGTTGCAGACCACCCCGGAATGAACCAGCCGCTTCCGGATGATCCGATCAGAGAGGACGTCCAGAGCCAGCTGCTCCTCCCCGTAGAGGTTCGAGGTACCGGCCACGCCCAGGTCACCGGTGCGGACCGCGTTGATGACGTATTTGCACGCCTCGGCGATTTCGCAGATCAGATGGGTCAGATTGTTGGCGACCCCTTTGCTTCTCAGGTGCGCCCGCAGGTCGACCTGAAACTTCGAAGTACCCGGCTCCTTGGCCATGTTTCTACCCCCCGTTGTGATTGAATTCTCGTAACAGTCCGAAACCTAGTATATTTCACGGGGCAACGCAAGCGAAAAGTATCTATGCCGTTGCCGGTTATTATATTTCATCAAGGAGTGTGGAGGATCATACGGGAAAATTGCGCTGACGCCGAAATTCTGTTAGGGTGTGCCAAAACTATAACGGTGGTAACACAGATGGCTCAGCGCACAATCGGCATCATCGTCGCCATGCCCGAAGAGATAAAACCGCTCCTCAAGGGGGCGCCCCAGGTTGTCCGGGAGCAGCTCGGAATCTTCCCGCTCTACTCTTTTTCCCAGCACAACCACCGCTTTGCCGTCATCGAATCGGGGATCGGGGCCGACCGGGCGCTGACCGCGGCTCAGACACTCACGGAGGCGCTCAACCCGGAGCTGCTCATCTCCATGGGATTCGGCGGCGGAGTCTCCCCCGGACTCCAGGCGGGGGACATCGTGATCGGCGTCCGTTTTCTCGTCCATAAGGGGAAACGGATGATCGAGGAGAACGGGGTAAGATTAGCCCCTCTCCCCGAGGCGTTGGTCGCGGAGCTGAAACAGCGCGGCCTCAGCATCGGCGAGGGGACCATCATCTCCACCGCCGGCGTCCAATCTAAGACCGTCATCGCCGGACAGCTGCCCGGCCATGTGACGCGGGGGGTCGTGGATATGGAGACCGGCGCCATTGTCCGGTTCGCCACGGTGACCCGGACCCCGCTCATGGCCATCCGGAGCGTCAGCGACGCTCTCGACGAGGAACTCGGCTTCTCCATGGACGAATTCATGAACAGCTCCATGCAGGTCAGCATCCCCAGGGTCCTGATGACCGTGGTCCGCAAACCGTGGATCATCCCCCAACTCTGCCGTCTCGCCCTCAACACCCGCAAGGCCGGCAGGAACCTCTGCATCGTCTTCACCCGCCTTCGCGAAACTCTCGCCTGACCGGATCCAACCCGGCGGCCGCGGATGAAACTCCAACGACTCACCGCCATAGCTCGTAAAGAGCTTATCCAGATCCGCCGTGACCCCCGCAGCCTCGGGCTGGGGATCGCCCTCCCCATGCTCCTCCTCTTTCTCTTCGGCTACGCCCTGACCCTGGACGTGGACCGGGTCCCGCTGGCGCTCTGGGATCAGAGCGCCACCCCGGTCAGCCGGGAGTTCGTGAGCCGCTTCGCCGGCTCCCGCTTCTTCTCCCTGAAGCTGACCGCTGACGGCTACCCGGCTCTGGAACAGGCTATCGACAGCCGTAAGGTCGGGTGTGCCCTGGTCATCCCGGCCGACTTCGCCCGAAAACTCCAGGCAGGGAAGAGCGCCCAGCTGCAGCTGATCCTGGATGGGAGCGACTCCACCACAGCGACCCTCACCGCGGCATATGCCGAGAGCATTGTCCAGCGGTTCAACCGCGACCTCCTGATACGGCAGACGCGGCGGATGGGGCGCACTCCCCCGGCTGCAGCCCTGGAGCTCCGCCCCCGGGTCTGGTATAATGCCGACCTCCTCTCGCGAAACGCCATCATCCCCGGGCTCATCGCCATCATCATGATGGTCATCGCGGCGCTCCTCACCTCCCTCACCGTGGCTCGCGAATGGGAGTGCGGGACTATGGAGCAGCTCATCGCCACCCCCATGACTCCGGCGGAGCTGGTCATCGGCAAGCTCATCCCCTACTTCGCCATCGGCGTCCTCGACCTGACCCTCGCCATCCTGGCGGGGAGATTCATCTTCCTGGTACCGTTGCGGGGAGCTCTCCTGCTCCTCCTCGTGGTCTCGGTCATCTTCCTCATCGGGGCGCTGGCCTTCGGCATGCTCCTGGGAATCGTCACCAAGAGCCAGTTCATGGCGAGCCAGCTGGCCCTGGTCACCACCATGCTCCCCGCCTTCCTCCTGTCGGGGTTCATCTTCCCCATCGAGAACATGCCATACCCCATCCGGCTCATCACCCATCTGGTCACCGCCCGTTACCTGGTGACCATGCTTCGGGGGATCTATCTGAAAGAGTCCGGACCGGCGCTCTTGTGGGGGAACATCCTGCTGCTCCTCCTCTTCGGCGTTACCGTCATCACCCTCTCCATCAAAAAGTTCCGGAAGAAGATTGAATAGGCGGGGTTCCAGGTTCGAGGTTCGAGGTTCGAGGTTCCGGGTTCCGGGTTCCGGGTTCCGGGTTCCAGGTTAGTGGTTCAGGATTTTGGGTTAAATATGTGGCATGACCGCACTATATGATATTTGTTTATATATCAGCAATAGAACTAACTTATTTATAATTATATTATTTTTTATCAGCATTGTCCGAGTAGGTCCTTACATGTTGCACTTTCTCCCCCGGGGAGAAGGATTAAAATCATACCCTCGCCCACCGGGAGAGGGTGGCCGAAGGCCGGGTGAGGGGTTAAAGCAAGGTTTTAACTTTGATGCAGTCATCTAACCGGACAACGTTGATTTTTTCTATCACTTCTAAAAATAAAACGAAAATTAAACAGCCCTAAACCAATAACCTAGAACCCTGAACCCAGAACCCTGAACCCAGAACCCTGAACCCCGAACCTAGAACCCGAACCCAGAACCCGGATTGTCATGTTCCAGCGCCTCAACAGCATGCTGAAGAAAGAGTTCATCCAGGCGCTGCGCGACCCTCGCATGCGGTTCGTCCTCTTTGTCATCCCCCTCTTCCAGACCATCGTCTTCGGCTATGCCGTCAATACCGATGTCCGGCAGATCACCACGGCGCTCTGCGATCAGGACAACAGCCCGGAGAGCCGCGACCTGAGCAACCGGTTTCTCGACTCCGGCTACTTCACCCTGGTGGAGCGGGTGGAGAGCGATGGCCGGATCAGGGAACTGCTGGATCGGGGGGAGGTCAGGATGGTCCTGCAGCTGGGGAAGGGGTTCGGTGCGACGGTGACCGGCGGCCGCACCGCTCCGGTCCAGATCCTCCTGGACGGAACCGACGCCAACGGCGCCGGCATCATCCTCGGCTATGCGGGGAGCATCGTCGGCCGATACAACAGGGAGGCGCTGGTCTCCAGGAGTGGCCGTCTGGCGGGAACCGTCCCCCCTCCAGGACAGGTGGTGCTGAAAACCAGGAGCTGGTTCAACGAAAACCTGGAGAGCCGCTACTTCTACGTCCCGGCGGTCATCGCCAATATCGTCTTCATCATCACCATGGTCCTCTCCAGCATGGCCGTGGTCCGGGAGAAGGAGCTCGGCACCATGGAGCAGATCGTGGTCACCCCGCTCTCCCGGAGCGAATTCATCCTCGGCAAGAGTATCCCCTTCGCCCTCATCGGCTTCATGGATGTGGGGTTCATCACCCTGGTGGCCACCTTCTGGTTCCAGGTTCCCATCCGGGGGAGCATTCCCCTCCTCTTCGGCGCAACCGCCCTCTTCCTGCTCAGCTCCCTGGGGTGCGGGCTCTTCATCTCCACGGTCAGCCGCACCCAGCAGCAGGCCCTCATGAGCGCATTCTTTTTCATCTTCCCCGCCATGCTCCTGTCGGGGTTCGCCTTCCCCATCGAGAATATGCCGGAACCGGCCCAGTGGCTCACCTACCTGAACCCCTTGCGCTACTATCTCGTCATCATCCGGGGGATCTTTCTCAAGGGGGTGGGGGTCGACCTGCTCTGGCCCCAGTTGGCCGCCCTGCTGCTGCTGGGGACGGTCATCCTCGGCTTCGCCATCGGCCGGTTCAGGAAGACAATGGAGTGAGTAAAGAGTGAAGTGTGGAGTGTGAGGGGTGAAAGCGGATCATCGGCGCGCCTCGGCCAGCTCTTCCAGAATCGCTATATACCGGTCCCGGAGGAGTTCCTTCTCGAAACTTCCGCTAAAGAGCTCCCCGGCCCGCTCCCCCGCCGCTCGCCGCTCCCCGTCACTCATGGCCAGAAGCTCTCTCACCGCCGCGGCCAGGGAGGCCGGGCGCCCCGGTTCCGCCACCGGTCCGAGGCGATGCTTTTCCATGAGAGCCGCGACATCTCCTCCCGCGGCGGCGACGAGGGGACGTTCCATGGCGAGGTAGGCAGCCAGCTTGCTGGGGAGGTTGATCGACAGATAGGGATCGTCGGACATACTCACCAGGAGCGCCGCTGCCTGGGAGAGGACCCCTGCAAGACGCTCCCGAGGGACCCTCCCCACGAACAGCACATTATCCAACCGCAGCTCCTCTGCCCGCCGCTTCATCAGCTCAAACTGCTGACCGTTACCGATGAAGACAAACAGAAGCCGATCATCGTCCCGGAGCAGCTCCGCCGCCGCAAGCACATTGGCGATGTCCTGGTACGGGCCGATATTCCCCGCATGCATGATACAGCTCTTGCCTTGGAGTCCGTGCTCCCTGTAGAAATCGAGATCCGGAGCCGACGGGTGAAATTCGGCCCGGTCAGCCCAGGGGGGGATGACGGTGATCCGCTCGGCGCTGATTCCGGCCTCCCGGAGCCTGACACTGAATCCCTCCGTAAGGGCGATAATCCGGCTGGAGACCCGGTAGGCAAACCGGGCGATGGCGCCAGCCGCGGCAAGGACCAGCCGCGATGACGTCATGCCGCTCCCGGCCACGGCGTCGGGCCAGAGATCCACCACATCCAGCAGGATCGGAGTTCCGTAAAGGAGTCGAAAGATCGCCGCGGGAAACCCCAGGGTCATGGGGGACGCATGCACGAAGATGACATCGGGCCTCCTCACCAGGAGCGGACCGAGCAGTGAGGCCGCCAGGGTAAAAGAGCCGTAGTTCAGCGCCCGACGGAACCCGGAGGAGCTGTGATCCGGGTAGAGGGGGAGCCGGAGCACCCTGATCCCCTCCAGCTCTTCCCACTGTCGCCAGCGCATCCGGTAGCCGTCATAGATTCGCCCCAACGGGTAGTTGGGAAACGGTGCGATCACCGTGACCCGGTGCCCCCGCCGGACCAGCTCCTCGGCCAACGCCCGGTTACGGAAGTCTTCCGACTCGGGCCAGAAGATATGCGTGATGATCACGACGTTCATGGGAGAAGACGCTTCCTGACTGTCTCCGTGAAGAGAGCCGGCAACCGGCAGCCTGGCGCCCATTCGGGTTCGAGCCCGAAGGGGAGCTCGGACTCGACCGCAGTGAGAATCCGGCTCCCGGGATGCCACACGGTGGGCGCCTGGCTAAGAAATGATCCCCACAGGGAAAAGGTGGAGCGGGAAGCGATGACGGCCCCGGAAGCAGAGAGCTCCAGCAGATCGGTGACTGCAGAGCGCCCCAGGGAACGGGTCACGTTCTCCTCGGAGAGCAACTCCCCCAGCTCATGGTCGGCGCCGTCGGAGTAGACCACGGCGGCAACCGACGACCCGGCGACCCGCCGGAGCTCGCGGAGCGCCGCCCGATACCAGGAGAGTTCAAGGCGATAGTGGCCGTCGGGGAGCGAGGCCTCCGTTGAAGGGAGATAATCGCCCAGCCGGACATGGATTCCGATGGTCGGCCCGCCCCGGAGAGTCGGGAGATACTCGGGCCTGGTCATGGTGGCGAGGCCCGCCCGAAGCTCGTCCTGCCTCCCCGCCAGGCGACGAAAGAACGACAGCTCCCTGAAGCATACCTCGGCGGCAAAGACGACCACGGTTTTCCCTGGGAGCGCCGCCGGCTCTAACAATTCAGAAAACCGAACCCGCTTCGAAGTCAGCAGCACCAGCAGCCGGGAGAGGCCGGCTATCTGCCCCGAGTCCGCAAACAGCCGGTGATAGGCGCGTCTGTCCCGCTCCCCGCGCAGATAAGGTCCCAGGCGGAGCGTTCTCCAGAAGGGAGCTATCATTCTCAGATTGTTGTCACGGCACCAGAGATAACAGTCAGCCCATAACATGAGCATATTACCGAGGCCCCCTCGTCCCAGCCGGGGAAAGCCGTAAATATCCTTTTCCGAACTGTTCATCCTCTCCCTTTCCCGGCACTCATCCCGCCAGTAGTGCGCATTTAGCGGAACAACAGTGACATGCCTCGGCATTTTCCGTCAAGCTTTACCGGTCAATGGTCCCGGTTTTTCGGACACGAAACACATAGAAAAAATTTGTATTGTCTTTCTCCGACACCGATGAAAGCGGCAGTTGGTAAGAGCTCTTCGTTAGCCACAGGGGGAAGGGAAGCCATTTACCCTTCATGAATCCTTCAATAAATTCGAAGTTCCGTTTTTCCATATATGCTTTGAATTCATCATAACTCCACGCCTGAATATGTCCGGGGTGAGGCCCCTTGACTTCATATTTGCGGCAGTAGTTGTTGGGGATGCTGCAGATCAGCACCGCACCCGGTTTTGCCACTCTATGAATTTCGTCCACTGCCCTGTCTATGTCCGGAATATGTTCGAATGTTTCGGTTGAGACGAGCAGTGACGCAACGTTCGAGGAAGCAGGAATCTCGGTGGCCGAAGCCACGACAATGTTGGTTCTCTCCCTGCTCCCGAGAGCCCTGAGAATATGAAAATCCGACAGATTGAGATCCAGGGCGTTGTACCAGAAATTTTCCGGCAGATATTTTCTCAGGCTCATGTCTCCACAACCGATTTCCAGAAACACCGAGCCCGCCGTCAGGTATCCGGTGATCAGCCTCCCCGCTTCCCGTTGGATGAAACCGTCTATCACCAGATAATTGCGCAGATTGACCAGAGGCCAGAGCAGCCGTTTCAACAGCAGTTTCATCGGTGAGTTTCGGCTGATCCCCGACTCCTGATTATATCCGGCGCCAAGGGTCTGGGCCTGAGGTATCAGTTCACCACCGACCGTCTCATAGCTGCTGTTTTTCCACTCGATTTTGTCCATCCGCGTACCGCCTCCGGTGAAAAAACGAACTTGTCTCTTGCTGGAAAGATGCGTACACTACCGCCCATGAGAACTCCAGATGGCCGGTGACCATGACCATACCACGTTGCGGGCTGTTGTGCTCCAAAGGATCTGCCCCCACTACCGGAAGCAGTTCTACACCGCGTTGACCCACTCCTGCTCCGTCAGCTTCTCGGTCGCCTTCGGTTCAGCCCTTCCCGGAGATTCCCTGCAGAGCGTCGCCCCTGACGGGATCCGGCATCTCCCCCTGGAAAATGTCTGGCTGGGGAAGAGCGGCCGATGGGTCTGGCAGAGGGGCGCGATCCGCCTGGCGTGGGATAAGAACATCGACGTTCTCATCCTGGAGTCCGACCCTCAGATCCTGTCAAACCTGTGCCTCTGCCTGTTTGGGCGACTCCTGGGAAAGAAAATCCTGCTCTGGGGACACGGCATCGGTTCCCGGCAGACATGGCCCGTTCGTAAGCTGAGGAGCTGGATCCCGAGGCTGCTGCACGGCTACATCTTCTACGACAAGCTCCGCGCCCGGGAGGTTATCTCCTGGGGGCTGCCCCGACGATATGTATTCATCGCCGCAAATTCACTGGATACCCGGACCATCCGGCGCCTCTCCCATCCGTGGGAGAACGACCTCCGCACGAACATCATCTGTTCCGGGCGGCTCATTTCTGAAAAACGGGTCGGGCTCCTCCTTCACGGCTTTGCCCGCGCGACGGCGGGACTCCCTTCCGACGTCTGCCTTACCCTGATCGGCGATGGTCCGGAGCTCGAAAGCCTGATGCGGCTTTCCCAAGAGCTCGGCATCCATGATCGGGTGCAGTTCACCGGGAAACTCACCGAGGAAGCCGACCTGGCCCCATTTTTCAACAGCAGCTGGGTGGCGGTCTCACCGGGGTATCTGGGGCTGAGCGCCGTACATGCGCTGGCCTACGGGGTGCCGCTCCTGGTGGCGGAGGGTGAACCCCACAGCCCGGAGATCGTTGTCTTCGAACCCGGCGTGACCGGATGCTCGTTCACCGGCAACGACCCGGACGATCTCGCGGCAACGCTTGTCAGGATGTGGCGCAACCAGGCGGGGCTGGCGGCCATGAGTTCCCGCGGAGTGCAGAAGATTGAGGGAGAGTTCTCCATCCAGTCAATGGTAGAGTCGTTCGAGCAGGCGGTACGTTCCGTCTCCACTCCATGAACATCCTGCACACGACCATGCTCGTCGGCAAGGAGTCCTACGGCCTGGGCCCTGTCGCCCTGAACCTGGTAAAAGAGCAGGGGATTCTCGGCAACAACGCGCGAATCTGGAGCTTCGACTCACAGGATGAGATCATCTGGGCTTCACAACAGGCCGGCCTGGCGACCGGCGCGATATCCGGTTTTCCGTTATTCGGCTCACGCAGGCTCTGGTTTTCTCCCCGGATGATCAAGGCGGCGTACGGGCCCGACGGGCGGGGCCTTGACATCATCCATCAACACTGTCTCTGGACAAGCTGCTCCATTGCCACGAACATCCTCCGCAAGAAATATGGTCTCCCCACCATCATTGCCCCCCATGGTTCCCTGGACGAATGGGCGCTTAACAATTCACGGCTGAAGAAACGGATCGCCCTGACCGCCTACCAGCGGGACAACCTCGAGAGCGCCTCCTGCCTTCATGCCCTGGCCCAATCGGAAGTAGAGCGGTTCCGTCGGTTCGGACTCAAGAACCCCATTGCGGTCATCCCCAATGGCGCGGTAGCGAATCACGGTACTGTCCCCCCTTGCCCGGAACGGTTCAGGCGGCAGTTTAACCTGAGCACCGATACCCGCATCGTGCTGTTTCTCTCGCGGATCACCCCCAAGAAAGGGTTACCTCTGCTGATCGAGGCAATACAGTCACTGGGCGAGACGTTCGCCGGGTGGCTGCTGCTCATTGCCGGCGAAGACGAGTTCAACCATAGGGCAGAGATTGAACAGCTGCTGGAACGGCATAAGCTGACTGCGAAGATAAAAATAATCGGCCCGCTCTACGACCGCCTCAAGGAGGACGCCTTTGCCGCTGCGGAACTCTTCGTTCTCCCGTCTCACAGCGAAGGCGCACCGCTGGTCATCCTGGAAAGCCTTGCGGCGGGGGTCCCCGTCATTACGACCACGGCCTCCCCGTGGGAAGAGCTCAACACCAGACAGTGCGGCTGGTGGGTCGACATCAGCGCCCAGGCGCTGCGGCACGCGTTGGCCCAAGCATTGCCCCTCCCCGCAGAGAGACTCATCATCATGGGGCAGCGCGGCCGGAGAGTTGTCCAGGAGGGCTATACCTGGCCATCCGCTGCGGAAAAAACCGTGCGCCTGTATCGATGGCTCTGTGGCGCCGGGGAACGGCCGGATTTCGTTGTCACCGAGTAACCCGCTCCCCCGTCATCCCCGGGCCGTTCGCGCCCCATCCCCTCCCCTTCCCATGAAACCTCGCAGCTCTCTCCGCGTCACGATGCCGCCCAAGAGAAGGAGCCCCATATAGAGGAGGCAGGCAGGCACGGTCCCGGCCAGGAGCGACAGGAGCGCGGCGCTCCTCCCTTGGGGAAGCGTTCCCATGAGGAAGAGCCACCGCAAGGCCCCAGCCACCGGCAGGGCCAGGGCGAACGCAGAGACGGCGGTGAGCAGAGCCCGCAGCGGAACCTTCAGATTCCGGTGGAAGAGCCAGACAAAGAGGAGCGCCCCAACGACGCTGCTCCCGGCAGACGCATAGACCGTTCCCAGGGGGCCCATGAGGGTGACCAACAGCAGGGTGGCCAGCAGATTGAGCACGATGCTCACCACCACGTAGCCGGTCTCGATTCCTGCCCGACCGATCCCCCGACAGAGCGCGCTCTGCGGTCCGGCCAGGATCACCGAGAAGGAGTTCCCGAGAACCAGCAGCAGGAGGATCTCCGTGACCTGGGGAAAGGAGTTCCCCAGCCAGAACAGCATCAACCGGTCATACCCCGCCATCACCCCGATGAAGACCATCCCCGTACAGACGGCCACCGTGAGCAGTACCCGGCCGTAGATGGCGCAGAGCTCCGCCCACTCCCCCCGGGCATGGAGCGCCGCGGCGGCAGCGGTGAACGGCGGGAAGAAGAACCGGTTGAAGTCCAGGAGGAGCATGGCCAACCTGATGGCGATGCCGTAATAGCCGACCCAGGTAGGAGAGGCATACACGGCGAGAATGATCTTGTCGGTCTGCTCCCGCAACAGCGACGCGCTGCTGCCGATGGCCATGAACCCCGCATACCGGTAGAGCGCCGTCACCTCACCCCGTGAAGGAAGCTGGGGGAAGAACCGCACCCCAGGATAGAGTCGCCGGAGCGTCCGGATCAGGAGCGCCCCATAGATCAAACTCCCCACGGCCTGACCGATGACCATGCTCCCCAGCCCGTACCCGGCAAGGAGCAGAGCGATGGCGCAGCCGTAGTTGGCCACCCGCCCCACGGTCTGCATGAGTTGAGCCTCCCCCATCCGCTGGGAGGCGGCGACCATGGCGGCAAGAATCTCGGTGACGCCCCCGGCCACGGAGAGCGTCAGATAGAGCGCCAGGAGCCGGGAGAGCTCCGGCAGCTCCGCCGCAGGGACCTGAATGAACGCGGCCAGCGGCTCACGGAAGAGCCAGACAGGGGGGAGCGTCACCAGAAGAATCAACCCCAGGCACGCCAGCCCGATCCCGGCGGAGCGGCGAATGGCGTCATGATCTCCCCGGCCGTAGGCCTGGGACATCCACCAGAGCAGGGTGCTGCTGATGACGCTCTGCAGCAGGAAGACGATACTCCCCAGGGAGACGATGGTCTCCCAGAGCCCGTACCCGGCGATCCCCACCCTGCCGATGATGAACGGAATGAGGCAGAAGGCGGAGAGCGCGGTGATGATCCGGCAGAGGAGCGCCACGGCGCTGTTCCTGAACAGCCCGACCCAGACGGCGCCGCCTCCGGTGGTCCCCTCCGGACCCTTCTCTTCAGTCATGGGGCGGCGGCTGCCGTCCCATCGCCGGGGGTGACGCCCCTCTTCTCCGGCGTCGGCTGCCAGGGGTAATCCCGCAGCGACTCCGCCAGCTCCTCCGGATGGTACCGGTTGGTCCGGCGGAACAGGGAGACGGCCATCAGCATCAGGGGGAGAAAGACGATGAAGAGGCCGGTCACGGCGATGGTCGTCTCGCCGATGAGGAAGGCCATGGTCAGATTGAAGGCGATCACCGAGAGGTAGAGGAGCGGCCCGAGGAGCGCCCCCCCGGTCACCGGCCGGACCCCTGCCGGCATATCCCCCCCGCTGTCCCGGGTAGAGATCCGTTGGAGGGCGAAGATCATCACGGCACTGACGAGCCACCACCCCAGGTAGTTGGAGAGGGGGACCCCGAAGTGGTGCCCCTCTTCCCGGTAGCCGTAGATCTGCCCCAGAAACCAGCGGTGCCCCTGCAGCGAGACAGGATCGATGATGATGTCCAGATAGGCCTGGAGGAGGGAGCCGACCAGAAGCACGGAAAAGGAACGCCTGAGGGCGCGGCTCTCCAGGGGGACCAGGTTCCAGCGCCACCCGCGCAGAGGGGCGAGGATGAACAGGGCCATGCTGTAGCTGCAGTAGGAGAGGAAGACGTAGGAGAGGGAGTCGAAGAAGGGGACGCCGGCGATCCAGAGCTCCCGGTTGCTGGTGGCGTCGATGTAATAGTACCAGCCGTAGGGGAACCCGGTGTTGATGGAGGCGACCTCCGAGGCGAAGGAGATCAGGTAGCCGACCAGGGTGAATGAGAGGACCGCCCGCCACCCCAGGTGGAGCACCGCCGCCAGGAGATAGGCGGCGAAGAACGCACCGACATAGGGGCGCAGAGAGACGGTCCCCACCGCGATGTCAAGCAGAGCGCTCACCCTGGTCAGAAGAGGGTCCCGATGATGCTGCCGAGCACCGAGATGGGACCGGTATCGGCCAGACCGTCCATCGCCTTTTCGGTCTTCTTGAGGGCGGCCGTGGCCTCCAGGTAGAGCTTGTCGTCGTTCACGAGCTTGCCGATGGTCCCCTCACCCGAATTGATCTTGGCGGCGATCTCCTTCACATTTTTGGAGGCATCCCGGGCCTCCAGGTAGAGGGAGTCGTCGTTCATCAGCTTCCCCAGGCTCCCCTCCCCCCGGTTGAGCTTGGCGGCGATGGCGGTGATCTCCTTTGCCCCATCGTTGAGCCCCGCCATGGCTGTCCTGGCATTGTCGTAGAGAGCATCATCCTTCATGAGCTTGCCGAGGCTCCCCTCCCCCCGCTCGATCTTCCCGGAGAGACTCCTCAGGTTGGCGGTCATCTCACTGGCGTTGGCGTAGAGCGCCCGGTCGTTGAGGAGCAACGCCAGGGAGCCGTCGCCCCGGTCGATCTTCCTGGTGATCTGGTCGATGTTTGCCAGAGAGCCCTTGATGCTCCCCCGGTTTTCGTCCAGGACCGACGAAAGTTTCCCCATGATGTCGTTCTGGTTCCGGTTCAGGTCGGTGATGAGGAGCTTGGCGTCCTTGGTCAGATCGCTCACGTTGTCGACGATGATGTCGATATTGGCCACATCCCGGCTCTTGACGGTCCCCCCCTCGGGGAGGAGCGGAGCGCCGCCGCTGCCGAAGGAGATCCCCAGGAACTGCCCTCCCAACAGGTTGGTGAGACGCAGGGTCGCCACCGAATCAGCCTTGATGGCGGTCCCCGGTTTCACCTCGAAGTCGATCCGGACCTTGTCCCCATCCAGGCCGATCGTCCTGATGGCTCCTACCTCTACCCCGGCCAGACGAACCGAATCTCCAACCTTGAGCCCGGTGGTGCTGGAGAGGTAGGTCCGGTAGGGGACATTTTTCGTAAAGGGATTCCACTTCTCCCCCAACTCCAGGACGACCCCCAGGAGGATGACTCCCGCGATGAAGAAGAAGCCGACTTTCTTTTCCGTTGATAACGACATTGCTTAAGACCTCCAGGATTGAAACAGGCGACTCGTCAGGCGCCCTACATCATGAGCCTCGTCAGGAAATAGTCCAAGGCGAGAATCAGCATGAACGACAGCACCACGGAACGGGTGGTGGAGACCCCGATCCCCCGGGCCCCCCCCGTTGTCCGGAAACCGATGTAGCACGAGACCAGGGCGATGGTGCCGCCGAAGACGAAGGCCTTCACCATCCCGGTCCCCACCTCGTGGAAGGTGAGGGCCGTCTTGAGACTGTCGTAATAGGTGGAGTAGGAGATGAAGATCTTCGGATGGAGGTGGCTGATCATGGCGCCCCCCAACATCCCGACCACATCGGCGTAGACAATCAGGACCGGCACGCAGATGATGCTGGCCAGGAACCGGGGCATGGCCAGGTACCGGACGGGGTCGATATCCAGGGTCTTGAGAGCGTCGATCTCCTCATAGACCTTCATGACCCCGATCTCCGCGGCCATGGCCGAACCGACCTGGCCGGCCACAAGAAAGCTGGTCATCACCGGTCCCAGCTCCCGCACCATGGAGTGGCCGACGATGGCGCCGATGATATTTTGCCCCCCGTACTTGTAGAGCTCCGCGCCGGTCTGGAGCGCCAGCACCATCCCCACGAAGAAGGCCATCACCGTGGCGATGGGGACCGTCTCGTAGCCGAAGATCGCCATCTGCTGGAGTATGGCCGGCAGGTTGCGGGGCGCCTCCCGGACAGAGAAGAGAATCTCCACCAGGAGGGTCATGAACTCACCTACGGTCTGCAGGAAGTCGAGGATCTTTTTGCCGATTTTCTCAATCACTCCGCTCACCGCCGCTCCCCTCGCCCTGTTCCGTCGTTACCGCTGCGCCCCAGGAGATGCCGAAGGGGAGCCAGAAGAAGCTGAGCTTCGTCCCGTGTGCCCCGCTTTTGTAGCGGATCATCCCTTTAAGCAACTTCAGATCGGTCTCCGCTCCTCCTCCCTGGTAGGAGAGGAAAGGGAAGAGCTCATAGGTCAGCTCTTCCCCCCGGGCCTCATGCCAGTAGAGATTCCAGAAGAGGGTGGCCGCCGAATCACCGGTGTCATTCCAACGCTGCTGATAGAGTCGCCACAAGGGGGCCCAGCTCCGCTCTATCCCCTCCCGGTCCAGCACCGGTTCCACCGGCGCGGGGAAAGAGAACGAACTGACCCCCCGCTCGTCCCGGCGATAGACGAAGAACGGCCAGAGCATGGTCCTGCGCCGGCTCTTGTCGGCCTGGGGCCACCGTTCCTGAAAATCGTTGAAGAGAAAGTAGATCACCCGGCGCCGGTCCTGCTGGAAGTGGTCGGTGTCGATCCGGTCGTGACGATAGAGGGGCCAGAGAAGCCACTGTTTGCTCTTGCCGGGCGCCCGTTCGTCGGCGTAGAAGGGGAGAAAGCGGTCAACCTCCACTCCCCCCCCCCGCGCCGTCACCCAGAAGGGCCAGAACCAGTCGACCTCGCTGACCCCGCCCTTCCGGTCGTCCGTATAGCCGAAGAAGGGCCAGAGGACGCGGCGGGAGCTGCGCTGGGGGCTCTCCACGAAGCTGAAGAGTGGCAGGGCCGTGATCTTGGTCACCGGGTTTTCCGTGTCCAGATCGAGCTTTTCGTAGGAGCAGAACGGCCAGGCCAGAAACTGCTTCCGGTAGACCCCCTCCTTCTGCGACTGACCGTAGAGGGGCCAAAGCTGGAAGCCGCTCTCCTTTTCCCCCTCCATCAGGGAAAAAAACGGATAGATAAAATTGCGGGTCGTGAGCCCCTTGTTCACGGTCCTGCCGTAGAGGGGGAACATGACGAAGTGGTATTCGTCCTTCCAGAACCGGTCGTAGACATCGCCATAGAAGGGAAAAAGCCAGAGGTACGGCCCGTGGGTGGGAGAGTTCCCCTTCACGTAGAAGGGGAAGAACATGGAACTCTCCTCCTCGCCCCCCGGTTCGCTCTTCCGGTAGGTGTTGACCTGAAAGAGTCCCCGGGCCGCCTGAACCCGTTCCACGTCGGGCCCAGATTCTGAGGAGAAGATCGGATAGAGGTAATCGCTCCTGACCGTCTTGCTGGGAAGGTCATCGTCCCGGTAGAGAAACGGCCGTACAACGAGAAGATTCTTCTCCCGCCCCTGCTGGTACTTGATGAGCGGCCCCAGGATCGACAGGTTGCTGAACCCCTCTTGAGGGCTGCTCCGGTACTCCATCAGCGGCCAGAGGGTGAAGATCGTCCCCTCGTCCGCCGGGAGATCGGCCCCCGCAGCCGGGGAGGCAAGAAGCAGCAGCGCGGTAAGTATGCGAAAGATCTGTCTAATATTTCCCGTCGGCATAGTCGACCCAGCCGCCGGCCGAGACGAGGGCCTGATCAAAGGGGGCCAACTCGAAGCTGAACCGCTCTTCCTGGCCGCCGCCGCGGATGCTCCCGCTCTGCAGCTGGATATCCAGGTCGATGACCGTGTCGTCGCACGCCTCGAAGGAGAAGAGCAGGTCGAGGGTCGCAGGCGGGAGTTCGATGGCCGCCATGCCGCAGTTGAACATGTTCTGCCGGAAGATCCGGGCAAAGGAGCCGGCCATGACCGCCGTGATGCCGTTCACCTCGAAGACCCAGGGGGCATGCTCCCGGGATGAGCCGCAGCCGAAGTTGTTCCGGGAGACGATGACCCGGGCGTTGCGGCACTTCTCCCCCTTGGGATCGAACCCGGGAAGCTTCAGGTCCTCCAGGATATACGGCTTCAGGTCATTCTTGGTGATCTCGGTGAGATACTTGGCCGGGATGATCTCGTCGGTATTGATGTCCGACCGGTCGAGAAAGAGGGCCGGTCCGCCAAAGGTTTTCATTGCAGACTCCTTTTATCAGAGATATTTCCGGGGATCGGTGATGACCCCTTCGATGGCCGTGGCCGCACTGGTGGCCGGGGACATGAGGTGCACCATCCCCCCCTTCCCCATCCGTCCCATGAAGTTGCGGTTGGTGGTGGAGGCGCACGATTCCCCCTCGGCCAGCACGCCGCTGCTCATCCCGAGGCAGGCGCCGCAGGTGGGGTTGGTGACGCAGAAGCCGGCGTCCATGAAGATATCGATGAGCCCTTCGTGAAGGGCGTCCTTATAGACCTGCGGCGTGGCCGGAGAGAGGATCGCCCGCACCAGCGGCGAGACCTTACGCCCCTTCAGGATCGCCGCGGCGATCCTCAGGTCTTCGATCCGG
The DNA here is from genome assembly GCA_903857795.1 of uncultured Geobacter sp. Taxonomy (GTDB): domain Bacteria; phylum Desulfobacterota; class Desulfuromonadia; order Geobacterales; family CAIOGM01; genus CAIOGM01. The sequence goes on along the minus strand of CAIOGM010000004.1, from coordinate 14,775 downwards.
CCATTGGTGCAGGAGCCGATGTAGACCTGGTTGACCGGAGTCCCGGCCATCTCCCTCACCGGCTTGACCAGATCCGGTTTGTAGCCGTAGGTGACCATCGGCTCCAGGGTCGTGATATCGATATCCAGGATCTGATCATAGAGGGCGTCATCATCGGAGCGCCACTTCACGAAGTCGGCCAGGGCCGCCTCCCTGGTGGCGTACTCCCCGGAGATGAAGGGCCAGAGATACTCCACCGTGGTCAGGTCCGGCATGCAGATCCCCGAGGTGCCGCCGGCCTCGATGGCCATGTTACAGAGGGTCATGCGGGATTCCATGCTCATGGCGTCCACCACCGCTCCCCTGAACTCCATGACCCGGTCGGTGGCGCCGTTGACGCCGATCCGGCTGATCACGTGGAGGATGACATCCTTGGCGTAGACCCCCGTCTGGAGCGTGCCGGTCAGGTTGAACCGGATGCTCTTGGGCGCCCGGAAGGCGCAGACCCCCTTGAGAATCCCCACCTCCAGGTCGGTGGTTCCCACCCCGGCGGCGAAGGCGCCGAAGGCGCCGTGGGTACAGGTGTGGGAGTCCCCCATGATGACGGTGTAGCCGGGGCGGATGAACCCCTTCTCCGGGAAGAGGGCGTGACAGACCCCGTTGGCCCCTATATCGAAGAAGTCCTTGATGGCGTGGCGCTGGGCCCACTCCCGGAGGATCTTGGCCTGGGTGGCGGTCTTGGTGTCCTTGCTCGGCGTGACGTGGTCTATCACCGCCTTGATGTTCTCCCCTTTGAAGACGCGGTCTTTCCCCCGCGCCATGAGATCGGCGATGGCGATGGGGGTCGTAATCTCGTGACACATGACCACGTCCAGGCGGAGCACCATGGTTCCGGGGAACGGCTCATCAATCACGTGACTGGCAAAAATTTTTTCGGCGGTGGTCATCCCCATGGGACAGGTTCCTTTCAGGTAGCGGGTGATAAACGGCACTCGGGGCAATCTATACAAAAGCTCTCCATAAATCAACGCAAGAGTTCATGGGAGGGAGAGATAGCTGCACCACTCCACGGGGAGAATTCATTCCGAACACGGCAGTTCGAATAACACGGAGCAACCGAGAAATAAAGACCTTGCCTCAAGAGAGCGCCTCTCCACGCGGCTCAGTCGTCTTCTTCGGCCATGCGGGGGAGGCTGACGGTGAAGGTGCTCCCCTCACCCACGCGGCTCTCCACCCGGAGCTCTCCCCGGTGATTCCGGATGATCTCCGAGGAGATGCTTAAGCCCAGGCCGGTCCCCTCCCCCACCCCCTTGGTGGTGAAGAACGGCTCGAAGATCTGCTCCCGCAGCTCCTCCGACATCCCCGGCCCGCTGTCGCCGATGGAGACATGGACAGAGGCGTCATCATGCCAGCAGCGGAGCACGATCTCCCCCGGGGCGACGATGGCCTGGCCGGCGTTGACCAGCAGATTCAGGAAGACCTGGTTCAGCTGGCCCGGATGACAGAGGACTGGCGGCACTGCTCCGTACTCCTTCCGGATGGTGGCCTTGTATTTCAATTCGTACTGCACGATGGTCAGGGCGCTCTCCAGGCAGCTGGTGAGCAGCACCGCCTCGTACTCCGGTGCGTCCCGCCGGGAAAAATTCTTCAGGTTCCGGGCGATGTCGATGACCCGCTCCGCCCCCTCCCGGGTCTCGTCGAGCAGGTCAACCCCATCCTCCAGGATATGCTCGATCCCCAGCTCCTCTCTGCGAAGGTCAATGAACCGGCGGCTCTCCGGCGACAGCGCTCCCTCCTCCTCCCGAAGGCTCCGGTCGAACCGGACGAGCGCATCGAAATAGCGGGCCAGGATCCCCAGGTTGACGGAGATGTACCCCATGGGGTTGTTGACCTCATGGGCCACCCCCGCCGCCATCTGGCCGAGGGAGGCCATCTTGTCGCTCTGCATGAGGGCGCTGTCCTTCTCCCGGTTCTTGCGCACCTCGTCATCCACCAGCGCCTCCAGCTGCTGTTGCTGGGCCAGCAGCAACTCCTGGGCGCGAGTCCGCTGGCTGACCTCCTGCTGCAGCAGCGCCGCCTGTTCATGGAGGGCGGCTTCGGTCCGCTTGAGCGCCAGATGGTTCCTGATCCGGGCGCGGAAGATGGGGGGGTTGATCGGCTTGCTCACATAGTCGATGGCCCCCATTTCGAGCCCTTTCCCCTCGTCCTCGTCATGATTCAAGGCCGTAATAAAGATGACCGGGATCGCCCTGGTCAACGGGTCCCCCTTGAGCAGGTTGCAGACCTCATAGCCGTCCATGCCGGGCATCACCACGTCCAAAAGGATCAGCTCGGGCTGCTCTCGCCGGGCCAGCGCGAGCCCATCGACCCCGTTCAGGGCGAACAGCAGCTCACACTCCTCCCCCATCACCTCGCTGAGAATATCGATGGTGGTGGACGAGTCATCGATGACCAGTATCCTCTGTGCTTCTCGCGGCATCCGCTCTCTCCTTGCGCCTCGGCTCTTCAGTCGGAAACCAACAAAGTCCGCTCTCAGTGCTTAAGGTGGTAAACGCGGGTCGAAAATTCGCTAAAAAGTTCTCCTGTCATGGGGCGCTCTCCGCCGCTTAACTCCGCAACATACCATTGACTCCGGCAAAATGTAATTAAAAAAACGGTAACTACTCAGGTCAGCGGCATCACTGTTTTCATAACTCCCCCTGTCCCCTTCAGGCCCTGTTGATCCTCTTGTCTCAAGGGGGGGACTATTCTCCGCCACATTCCCTTAGCATCTCCCCCTTGGGTTAAGGGGACAGGAGGGGTTACGGAAAGCGGCAATGAAGGGGTACTTGCAGATTTCACGTCACACCTCGAGTGGTTACCACATATTACTGCTGGGGCAACAAGGCCTGGACCGGGAAAAAGGCCTTGCGACACCCTTCCCCGCTTCCCTGGTCGCATGCCTTCCGGTAATCTTTGACGGCTCGTTCCACGTCCCCTTTTTTCATATACAAATCGCCACGGCCGATGAAAAACTTGGCCTCGGGGTTCAAGGAGATCACCCGGGAATAATCTTCGATAGCCCGATCCGTCGCTCCCCTTTTCTTGAATGCAATGGCACGGTTGATAAGAGCAGGCAAAAAATCCGGCTGCAGGGACAACGCCCGGTTATAGTCGTCGATTGCCCGCTCAAGTTCACCTTTCCGGTACCATACGCCGCCGCGATTTGAATATGCATCAACAGAAGAAGGGTTCAGGGCTAGCACCGTATCGTAATCCATGATCGCCCGATCAAACTCTCCCTGCGCCACGAACGCCATTCCGCGATTGAGATAGGCACTTCCGGATTTGGGATCCATGCTGATCGCCATGGTAAAATCCTCGACGGCGCGGCCAAACTCCTTATTGTCACCAAACGCCACGCCGCGATTGAGATAGGCATAGAGAATACGCCGTGGTTCCTTCTCAATGACGTAATTCCAGAGGCCGATACTGCTCTTCCATATGGCGATCTGCTTGACGGTCGCATAAGAGAGGGCGACTATCAGCACAACTGCCGCGACCATGGCGCCACGTTCAACCAAGCGGTGGACCGCCAGCCTCTCCCGGATCATTGCCGCTCCCAACCCCATGAGCAGAAAAGGGCCAAGAGTGGGAAGGTAGGTAAAACGGTCGGCCATGGCATAGATGCCGACCTGGACAAAACCGAGTACCGGCAACAGGGTGACCAGAAAATAGAGCCAGGAAGCCGTCAACACCTTTCTTTTTTCCGCCGCGAAAATGCATCCGGCCGTAACGCCGACCACCACGAGCACGGAGAGCAGATAGTCGGCCGACAGGAGTGAGACCTGCTGCGGATAGGGATAGAACGGGAGGAGGTCCACGGGGATCAGCATCTTCCAGAGATAGGTCGCAAGCGCCTTGCACGCCACCAGCAACCGTGTTCCAAATGGTTTCGACTCCATCAGCTCGAGAGCTCCGATGGATTTTTGGGCCATGATGCTGATAACGGCGATAACAAGAGTGCCCAGCACGAAGGGGATCTTCTCCAGGAGCAGGGTGACCGAGTCGCCTGCCGTCCGGATCCGACCCAGTGGATACCAGTCCAGGATAATCAGGACCAGCGGCAGAGAGACGGCCATCGTCTTGGCGGACAGGGCGCAGATGAAGAGCAGGAATGCGATGAAATACCACCTGCTCCGGGGAAAGCCGGGGAACGGCCGCCGTTCTTGCCCGCCCGTCTTGAGAACCGCATAGTTGACATAGGCGATAAGGCTCAACAGAAAGAACAAGGCGCAGAGCAGGTCTTTTCGCTCGCTGACCCAGGCCACCGACTCCACGTGCAGCGGATGAAGACCGAAGAGCAGTCCGGTGATACCGGCGACTACCCATGGGTTGTGATTATCCGGAAAAGTGGAGGCAACCCTCCGGCGCCGGGCCGCATCCAGGAGAGCGCCGGTCACCAGGACGACAAGAGCGGTGTTGAGCGCATGGAGGAGGATGGCGGTCAGGTGATACCCCAGGGGGTTCAGCCCCCAGAGGGCGTAATCCACCCCATAGGAGATCCAGGTGAGCGGGTGCCAGAAGCCCGCGGAAAGATCGGTGAACGCCCAGGCAAAGAAGGCCGGTTTCAAGGAGAGGATGTGCGGGTTGCCATACACGTAGAGATCGTCGTCCCAGTTGACAAATCCGTTAAGAAGGGCCGGACAGTAGACGAGGAACGTCAGGAGAGCCACGCCGGCGGCAAGAATACGCCCCTTCCTGGCGGTATCGTCAACTTCCCGCAGGACGACTGCCGGAGAACGTGGTGATTTGGAGGATTTTTGTTTCATAGTTGTCGGTATGCCGGAGAGGGTGATCTTGCCGTTGCAGTGGAGCGTCGTCAAATCCTTCTCTTTCCCGCTCTTCCCGTATTTGATCTTTTCCACCCGGTAGTCGGCGTCGGTGGCTGTCCCGTGACGGGAATCGTTCACACGGCATTTCCCGAACAGCACCATTGCATTGGTCTGTCTGAATTCCGCGCGAACCACAAGTGAGAATGTTTGAATGTCAAGCTTGACACAGGGCTATTGTGAACGAAGAGAAATAAACATGAAGCCCTTGCTTTTTATTAGCGGGGTACAACCAATTGAGGCGTAAAAAGGGATTAACTTTGGATCAGCGGGGAAGAGAACAATAGTGTCAAAAGGGAAAAATTTGGCTGCCTCAAGTGCTTTTTCAAATATGATCGACATGAGGTAAGCAGAAGCGGTCATTCCTTCCAGTGCATCGATGGGTTTCCCGCGAAATTGTTTTGATACAAAAAGAAGATCTACTGACAAGTAGAACTTATTAGGGTTTTCATCAGGTAACTGATGAATGTTTACAGAAACGAAACCATAATCTCTTCTGCCGATTTGAAGCGCATGGATTTTGACCTGATGCTTCTTGGCAAGCGCAACACAGGCCCTTATGTCCGCCTTCTCTCCCGGTCGTGTCCGTTCACATTGCCACCGAGACATAAAGGGACCGGTAATAAGGTCTTTCCCGGTTACAGGTATAACCTCAATAGTCACGATATACCGTTGCTTGATTTTGCTCGGCTGAACGCTTTGCTATAGCTGCAGCTTTGGCCGCAAGAGCTAATGCTTCAGGAGGGGCTAGAGAGATGGCTAGTTGTCGGCGGGCCTCCCGCGAAAGCTTTTTCGGGAGTTGCATGCCGACAAAAAAAGATGAGGTTGTCGTAAATCCACTTTTAACTTTCATTCGTAAATCATACAGTTATCTCTGCTATCGTTCAAGAAATATTTTAGCGGATGTTTTTTTACGTGGGGTAGTCGGTTCATAAAAAGCCCCCTCCCGGTTTGAGCATCACGGTAGCAGGCTACGGCAGGAGTCGGATGAGCAGATTTTTTTTCAAGAGTTCAGCAGATGCTCGTGACCGTTCACGAGAGATAGCGCCGCTACGGTGTGACGGTCAATTTACGCAACCGTTTCATAATTCTGTCGTGGGGTGTGCATCGGGTTCATGGTGCGCACTAAAAAACGTGCGCACCCTACGACTAGTCAGGGTGTCCAGGGCACTGCATTATAGGTCGAAGAATTTGAAAAACCTGCTCCACGGTGATGACCTGCAGACAGACATTATCGTTACACGCGCTTTTGCGGTGATTCGTCGCGGAAACGCACGGAGAGCAGGCCAGACCGGCATATATGGGGGTCATATTGCCCAATGGCCCGTAGAGCGCCGGGGTTTCCGGCCCGAACAGCACAAAAACCGGCATATGGGTGACAGAAGCAAAATGCGCCGGCCCGGAATCATTGGTCAACATGAACAAACTGACGGAGTAAAGCGCGGTAAGTTCGGAGAGGCTTGTCATACCGGCAAAATTGAGACAGCGCCCGTTCCCCACCGCAGCCACGATGGCCTCCTTGGCGAAACGTTCCTCCGGACTCCCGGTAAGGAGGATGACCGCCGCGGGGTACTCTGCCAGAATCCTCCGAGCCAGGGAGATGTAATACTCCTGGGGCCAGCGCCGCAAGGGGATAAGATCCGACGCATTGGTATTGAGCAGTATGATCCGGTTCCGTCCGGCATCAAGAGTCGGGTACGCACTCCGGATCTTATCCAGCATCGCCCCCCTGGCCCCCTGGCTTACGGCCACCTTCCGGAGAACGAGCTCTTCATCCCTGATAACTGTTTTTGAATAGGGTGTTTCTCCGTTATCACTCAGCAGGGCGTTGACGAGGGCGAGGAAATTCTTGCTGATATGCTGATGGGGATTATAGGCTACCTTGTGGGTCAAAAAATCGCCACGGTAGAGTCCGTCATTAAAAAATGCATGAAAGCCCACGGTGTACGCGGCGCCCGAAACTCCGGTCAAGAGTGCGGTAAAGCGGGAAAAGAGTTCCAAGTCTATGACGGTATCGATCCGCTTGCTCCTGACCCAGAACACGAACCGCACCGCACCGGCAGCCACATCCCACAGACCCGAATCGCCCATGATGAAGATGTTCTCTTTCGGCACGGTGTTCAGGAAATCGAGACTTGGGCTGTTCTTCCGGAAAATGGCGAAATGCAGGTTAGCCGACAGGGATTCCTTCAGTTTCATCATGGCGGGATCGGCGAGGATCACGCTCCCCATCTCGGACAGCTCGATACAGAGAACGTTTTTCGGCCCGCCGTGGTGACGACAAGGGACAACAACGCTGCACAATTTTTTCAGCATGGCGCCCAGAAAGCAGAGCGGCACTCCCAGGTAATAATCGAGCTTGCGTACCAATTCGATATTCATGACTCTTCCGTTTTCCTAATTCTCTTCACTCTTCACTCTTTAACCTGAGACCAGAGCCCGCTGAAAAGGTACCACCCCTCTGACAGCTGCTCGCCCAGTTCGTACCATGTGGAAATACTCATTGCCCGCCGCCACAGATATCCCGGTCTCAGATAAAAACCGATCAAGGCCCGGCGCCGGATTTTTTTTACCTGGTGTCGCGTCAGGTGCCGGGTCGGCATGGCAATCTGTTCGCCGGTCTGGTCCATGGTCGCCAGGTCGGGTGAAATCAGACATTCACGGATTGCCTTCTCGCGCAGGCCGGTCCCGACTCGTGGCACCGCAATATTGAACGACGCGAAATCACAATCGAGTTCCCGGGCAAACGCCATGGTCTCCCGGGCAGACTCCTCCGTTTCCTCGGGAAGCCCAAGGATAAACGTGGCGACAGTCCGGATCTTCATCGCTTTGCAGAGGCGGAAGGCGTCCCGGATCTGGGCTTTTGTATACCCTTTCCGGTAGAGCTCCAGAATTTCGGGACTGGCTGTTTCCACGCCAAGCATGATCGTATGGCAGCCGGCCCGCTGCATGCCGGCAATCAGCTCTTTCGTCAGGAGGTCTACCCGCGAAAAGCAGGCCCATCCGAAATTGAATCCCTCCGCCTCCATCCGGTCACAGAGTTCGAGGGTCCGCGTCCTGTCGACGCCAAAACTCTGATCTATGAAAAATAGCTCCCTTTTCCCCAGCTTCTTGAGGACTCTCAGCTCCTCCATGACGTTGCTCACCGGGCGGTACTGATACCCGATCCGGCTCATGTTGCAGAAGGTGCAGGCATAGGGACAGCCATAATCCGTCAGTACCGTGGCGAATTCGCGGTCTTTGACAAAGGGAAACCGGTACCGCCGGGAATCAAACAAGTCGTGCCGGGGCGCCGGCAGCAGGTATTCCTTGTTGCATGGCCGGGCATACCCTCTGGCCTGGCCGATATCGGCGCGCGTCACGACAGTGGGGAGCGTCACGGTTGGATCTTCCACGTACCTGGGGACATCCACGCTGGTGAAGTCGAGCAGCACCGCATGAACACCCGGATGCCGCTGCAACCACTCTTCTGTCTGTTCCAGGGTGATGTCACCGCTCACGGCTATTCTGCGGCCGGATTTCTGCAACCGGGCCAGGAAGGCGTCGTCTTCGTCCGCCGATACCGCCCCAACCATCACAATGACCAGATCCGGGGCCACGGCATCCACCTTCGCCACGGCAGCAGCGCTGTCGAGACGCTCCGCCATGGCGTCAAGCACCCGCACCTCGCAGCACTCCGCCAGCCGACCGCTCATCATGAGCAGATCCACCGGATGAAACAGGTAGTTGGATTTTGAAACCTTGCTGCAGTAATAGTCCCTGATATAGACCTGTTTCCCGGGAGGGCTCAAGAGGAGAACTTTGAGGGGGGTCATAGCTTCTGTTCGAGCCGGCGGCGCCGACACCGCGCCAACAGGAGCGCCGCTCCACCGAGGGTCCCCAGAGTGATCAGGGCGCCGATCCTGAAAGAAGACGGCTCATAGCGGAACTCGACCCGGTGCCTGCCACCGGGCAGAGTGACCCCCCGCATCAGGTAATTGGCGCGATACAGCTTCGACTCCCGGCCATCCACAAAAACCTTCCACCCCGGATAGTACGTGTCTCCCAGTACCAGGAGGCCCGGGCGGGAGAGAACCGCATCGATCACCACCCGCTGGGCGGCATGACTCACAACTGTCGGGACCGGCTCCCGCTCTCCCGGCGAGCCGGAAACAGCCGGGACCTCTTCTTCCACAATGGCGTACGACCAGGGATCGAAATCACTTTTCACCAGTTCCTGAAAAATAGCCTGCTTACCGGAGAGTTGCTTGACCCCATGGACGATAAACGCCCTGGGGAAGACATTTTTGTTCTGATAAACCTTTGCCGCGCCGTTGCTGAAGACCAGAGTGAATGGCCCTCCCTCCGCAATGGAGGATTTTGGACCAAGCAGGAGATACTTCACCGTCAGGAGGTCGGTCAGCTTATTCGTAGCGGTGAGATTGACATAGAGGTCAGGCTCTTCCGGCGGCGTCCCATGCGCCAGGTTGATGTATTCACTGAAGCGCTTGAGCATGATGGTGTCATAGCCCCCCAGAGTCTCTATCCTGCTGGCCATGCCGCAGTTCGCTTCCATCTCCGGCGCCATGACCCGAAACGGCATCCGATCTTTCCTGAGAAAATCAACGGCCTCCTGGTTCCAATAGGCGCCCCTGCTGTCGAAGGAAACCATGTAACGGCTGCCGAAGGTGAACAGGTCGAATCCGACCACCACCAAGAGCAGGAGCATGACGATCTTTTGGTCCAGCCAGTCGAAATTGGTCAGCAGCAGGATCAGCACGGTTGCAGCGAGCAGTCCCAGGGTAAGGATGGCGCCGCTCTGGAAATTGCCGACTGCGACCTGCTCGAACCCGTTCGTCATGATCTGCATGGCGTCGGAATAGAAATCACCAGAGCGGACCGAACCGTTGATGGCCAGCCTGAACCATTCGGCACTGCACGATTGAAGTAGAACCAGAACCACCACCGCCGCAACTCCGGCCACGGTCAGCATCACCAGCTTCATCGCCTTGTCCCGGCAGCTGCGGAGCAGCAGGTCCGCCCCGAAACCACTGAGAACCGCCAGGGAAAAGGCTGTCAGGAAGATGAACTTTGAGTTCCCCCGAAAGAGGTTGAATCCCGGCACGACGGTGTACGCGATCTTCAGCAGCGGCGTAAATTTTCCCAACGCCAGGAGGAGCGAAGCCACCGCCAGCCCGGCAAAGAACCAGACTCTCTTCTGCCGGACACGACAGACGGCCACGATTGCCAGGAGCAGGGGAGCGATTCCGACGTAGGCCGTCATCTCCCACAAGTAGTTCCTCCCCCAGTACGGAACCTTCAGCATCTCCCCGAAAAAATCCGGGATCAGAAAGGTTATCAGGTGCGCGGGCGGAAAGGAAAATTGCGACACCCACTCATAGGTCAGATTCTCCCTGGTGGAATAGCGGGTCATCTCAAAGGTGGGTGCAATCTGGATGGCAGAGAGACCGACGCCGATGGCGATTGCCGCGACGAACAGCATCAGGGGCCGGGAGGTCATCCGGAACCGGCCGGCCTCGTTACCTTCGATATAACCGAACAGCAGCAGATACGCGGTCAAGGCCATCATCGTGTAGAACAGATACTGGGGCTGCCCCGCCAGGAACTGGAGACAGATAGTCAGCCCCAGCCAAATGCAGTACCTCAGGTCCGTTTCCCGGATCATCCGATCCAGCAAGAGGAACATGAGTGGAGTCCACGCCATGGAGGAGAGGGCATTCAGGTGACCGGCATAGATGTGCATCACCTGCGGCGCGGACAGGGTGTAGACCATCCCCGCAAGGGTCGCCCCAAAAGCGCTCACACCGTAGCGCCGGAGGAGGAAATAGGTGGAAATCCCCGCCAGCGCCAGATGCAGGGCGATGCTCCAGTTCATGGCGACAGCGATCGGCAGGAGGGCGAAGATCAGGTTGGGGGGGTAGAAGAGCGAGGATTGCAAGGTCCCCACAAAGGGGGTCCCGGCGAAGACGTAGGGGTTCCAGAGGGGGATGGAGAATTCGGCGAGCGAGCTGAACCCGAACAGTCTCGTGTAAAAAAACTGGCTCTTGGCGTCAGCCAGCGGGCTGCCGAAGATGTTCGTGCCGGAAAACAGGCCGGCGCCCAGGTAGAGGATCGGCAGCAGCGCCAGAAACAGCACGGACGCCAGATCGGAGATCTGGTGGATCGGGCCGGCGTCCGCGCCCTCAATCGGCGTGGTTTCCCTCCGTTCGAGAAGAGGTGATTTTTTATTCGTCTGCTTTCTCATCGAGCACGCCTTTTATCGGCCCCTTCCAACAAGCCGGTCCGCTTCCCTGAAATCGCTGGCCGCCCGCTCCAGGTCCCCTTTCTTCTCAAACACGGCGCCGCGGTTCTGAATCGCCAATGGCTCCAAGGGGTTCAGGACAATGGCCCGGGTGAACTCCTCAATGGCCCGGTCGTAATCACCTCGACGGTACCAGACATTGGCGCGGTTGTTATAGGCCATATACTCCTTCGGATTCAGGGCGATCGCCCGGTCGAGGTCGACTAGGGCGCGCTGGAAATCGCCTTTTTCAGCGTACGCGACACCACGGTTGACCAGGTATTCGGCCTGCGCCGGTTCCTGGGCAATGGCGACGCCATAGTCGGCGATGGCCCTGTCGAAGTCACCCCGGTCCTTGTACATATGGCCACGACTGTTATACGCCATGGGGTTGTAAGTCCCGCTCCCTATGACATGGTTCCAGAGCTCCGCGCTGGTCCGCCATACCGAGATCTGATGCAACGTCAGGAATGACAGGACAACAACAAGAACGAGCGCCGAAACAGTGATAATTCGTTGAGGCGCTTTCCGGGACTTCGCCCCGCCCCAGAGCCATGCGGCGCCCAAGCCTGTCAGCAGGAACAACCCGATGCTGGGAAGATAGGTGTAGCGGTCCGCCATGGAGTGAACCCCCACCTGGACGATGCCAAGGGTGGGAAACAGGGTAACCAGATAGTAACTCCACGCTGCGAGCCAGACCGGCTGCTTCCTGGCGGACCGGATGCACCCGGCGGTAATGGCCAGGAACACGACAATGGCAGTGGCGTACTCCGCGGAGAGGAGAGAAATCACCCGGGGATACGGATAAATCGGGATGAGATGAACCGGGAAGAGCATCATCACCAGGTACGCGGCCAGAGCCCTGAACGCCACCAGCAGCCGCGACCAGAGTGGCGTGGTCGCCATCATGGACAGGGCGCCCAACGATTTCTGGGCAACGATGCTGATGACCGCAATCCCGAGACTGGCCGCCAGGAAGGGAATCTTCTCCATAACTCTGACGGTCGCATCATTCAGTGACCTGATCCTGCCGAGGGGATACCAGTCGAGGATCAGCAGGACCAGCGGGAGGCTCACGGCCATGGTCTTGGAAGCAAGGGCGCAGACGAATAACATGAGGGAGAGGAGATATCTGCCATTCAGCCGGAAGGAACCCGCATCGCCCTCGTCACGCTGAACATAATCCAGGTATGACCTGATGCTCAACAGGAAGAACAGGGCGCAGAGAAGGTCCTTCCGCTCGCTGACCCAGGCCACCGATTCGACATGCAAGGGATGCAGGCCAAAGAGCAGACCGGTTATCCCTGCTGCTATCAGAATCCCTCGCCCCTCGGGGAGAGGCCGCAGCCAGTACGCCGTCGCTGCTCCCTTCTGAGAATCGAGAATCCTGATGACCAGCCTGGTGACCAGGAAAGTGTTGCCGGCGTGTAGCAGAATGGCTTGCAGATGATACCCCAGCGGGTTCAGACCCCAGAGGGCATAATCGACAGCATAGGAAATCCAGGTGAGGGGGTGCCAGAATCCGGCGGAGAGATCGGTGAATGCCCAGGAAAAAAAGGCGGGATTCAGGGAGCGGATGCGGACATTGTCCACTACGTAGATGTAGTCGTCCCAGTTCACGAAATCGTTCCTGAGGGTTGGGAGGTATACCACCAGTACCGCCAGAGCAATGAAACCAGCCAGATAGTTAAAACCAGGCATGATGCCCGTTGCCGTGGTCAGTTTGCCTATGGGACTCTTGCTGCTTGTCGGGGAACCCTTGTCAACAGTTTTTCGTCTGGTCATTCGTTTTCGTTATCTCGTGGTCGCGCTGGTTTGAGTAAGAACATTCAAGAGTACATCGGCCTGCCCCGGATTAAGTCTTTGCATGATTCTGTACTCTTCTGTTGCGGCCTCCCTGTCACCAACAAGTATGAGAGCCAATCCCAGATGCAAGTGAGCCGGTACGAGCTCAGGCTGAATTCCCAACGCCTTTTTGAAACAGTATATTGCCTGGTGATGATTGCCCAGGTTATTGTTGATCACACCAAGGTTCAGATAAGCGTCGGGATTGTTCTGGTTACAGCGAATAGATTCGTTGATGTAATAGCGCGCTTTCGTGATATCACCGGTTTTAAGATAGTAGGAACCCAGGTTGTTATGGGCGACCCAGTTATCGTGACAGACGTCCAGGGTATGAGTGAACAGGGTAACAGTGTCTTTCCAGAATAGAGTCTGTCTAACAGTCAGAAATGAAAATGTGATACCCAGTGTCAAGGCCGAAACCACCAGGCACTGTCTCCAGAGCCGCGAAACAACCCTGCCCCAAACAGCTGCAGCGCCTAATCCCACGAGCAAAAATGGTCCGATACTGGAGAGGTAGGTAAACCTGTCGGCCAGATAAAAGGAACCTATACGAACAAAACCGAGCACCGGAAGCAACGTAATAACATAGTAACCCCATAGTGCCAATAACAGTTTTCGCTTCCTGACGGTGACAAGCGAGTATGCGGTCACTCCACTCACTGCGATTACCGCCGCCAGATATTCCGGTGAAAAAATGGTCACGTTGTGCGGATAGGGATAAAAAGGGATCAGATGTACCGGATAGAGCATCTTCCAGAGATACATGATCAACGCTTTGCAGGCGACCAGTATGCGCACCCCTGATGAGATGGATTCCCGTGATTCCACTGCCCCGGTTGCTTGCTGCGCGACGATACTTACTACCGATATCACGACAGCGGCGGTGAAGAAGGGGATCTTTTCCATAAACAAGGTAGGCGCAGTTCCCCGGGCTCCGAACCTTCTCAATGGATACCAGTCAAGAAGCAGCAAGACGACCGGGAGAGTGACCGCCATTGTTTTACTGGATAAGGCAAGAACAAAAAAGATAAACGACAGGAGGTACTGCCGGTTCAGATACCATGTAGCCGTTGCCTGTTGAGAGTATGTGAGATACGTGAGGACGCTCAGCAGGGAAAACAGTGCACAGAGAAGATCTTTTCTCTCGCTGGCCCAGGCCACCGATTCTACATGAAGCGGATGGAGGCCGAACAGCAGTCCCGTTACCCCTGCTGCGATCCAGATATCCCTGCGTTCCGGAAAAGCCGAAGGACCAGCCCCTCCTGGCACGGGGTTATGAACGGAGTGCAATACTCTGACAACCAAGGAGACCACGAGAAACGTGTTGCCGGCATGAAGGAGGAGAGCAGTAAGATGATACCCCAGGGGATTCAGACCCCAGACGGCGTAATCGCTAGCGTAGGATATCCAGGTGAGGGGGTGCCAGAACCCGGCAGAAAGATCGGTGAACGCCCAGGCGAGGAAGGATGGATCCAGGGAACGGATCTGAGCATTTCCGTAGACATAAATCTCGTCATCCAGGTTGACGAAGTCATTCCCGAGTGTCGGCAGATAGACGACCAGCGTGATCAGTGCAAGGAGAGCGGCCAGACGATACGGAGCGGATTTGCAGTTCACTAGTTCCATGGGCATGAAGAAACGGCAATTGGCTTAATGTCGGGCCAACTGCCGTTAGAAATAGTACATAGTCACATCAATGTCACAACTACTCCCGGTTAGTTTTTGATAATCAGCACTAAACGCATCGGCTTACCCATTTGGGATACTTAAGCGGGCGAACGGGGGCACATCACGCAGGCT
>CAIOGM010000003.1 GCA_903857795.1 uncultured Geobacter sp. | reverse complement strand
GCTGTCGCTCTTCAGCAGGTGGTGCCCGGTGATGGCCCGGTGGAGATCGTCCCGGTTGGGGAGCGACTGGTATTCCTGCATGCTGTTCAGGATGAGCCCCGCAATCACCGGATGATCGCCGCTCTGGTACATCCCGTCGTGGTACGACGGAATTTTCCCGATATCGTGAGCCAGAGCGATGATGATCATATCCGCCAGCAACGCTTCCTGATCAGCCTTGGCGATAAAATTCCGGGCGACCGTCAACGTGTGCCGGTAGAGAGGGATGGTTGCCAGCAGGGCATAGGAGTCGTCCGGGTACATCCGTTCCGCTTCCAGGGCGTGGGCGCGCACCACGGAGGGGCAGTCCCCCTCCTCATCGAGCAGGGTCAGGAGTTTGATGATGAGCGTGCGCCGGACGCCGGTCACCGAGGGGCGTTCGGCGATCATGTCGGCAAAGAACCGGTTGAGCTCTTCATGCTTGAACAGGGGCCGGGGCAAGGCGCTGCTCTGCCTGACCTGTTCCCGCCAGAGACAGGAAGCGTCCTTGATCTCGATTTCATTGTCGGTCCAGAGATGGCTCAGCTCCTTCAGGGTGGTCACTTCGGCCGGGGCCTGGGGCGAGTGCGCCCGCTCTTTCCCCTGGAGCCATGTTCTGGTGCCGTAGCAGATGAAGCCGATGCCGACGGTGGCCGAAGCAATGAGCAGGAGCAGTGTCATGGAATCTCCTCTGCCGTTTCCGGCGCCGCTGCCAGCATTGAGGTGATGACCGCCGGCGCCGCAGGGAAGATGATCTTTATCCGGGGCGGGCGGGCCTCAAGGGTCCGCCCCTGGTACCGACCGGAGTAGGTCAGCAGATAGAACTCACGGGGCTGGAGGCTCAGGACATCCTGGACCCGGAGGATATCCTGCTCCACCTCCCGGGTTGTCACCTGGTTCGATCCGAAGATTCCGGTCAGCACGTTCTGCACCCCGAAATGCTTGACGACATAATCACTGGTCTCCGCGTCGGAACAGCGCATGAAGAGCTTCGTGTTGGTGTTGTCGAGAATGCTCTTGCCGAACTCCTCGCCGATGACCGCATAGATCTGGTTCACCGATTGGGCGAAGGCGGTCACCATGACCTCGGCGGACCCCGCCTTGGCGAACAGCTCCTCCACTCCTTGATAGAGGAGGCTCTGGGCCTCATCGATGAAGATGGAGAGGGGCGGGTCGACCTTCTGCCGGTTGGAGAGGTAGACCCGCCCCACAAAGGACTGGATCATGGAGAGGAGCACCTTGCCGAGGGTTGCGGACGCCTCGCGGGTAATCATGGCTCCGGTATGGACCACCAGGATCACCCGTTTGCCCGCTTCCAGATTTTTGATGAAGCGGTTGGAATCGGCCTGGCCGATGATCTTGCCGATATTGCCCGAAGAGAGTTCCATCAAGGCGGTCCGGAGGGTCGAAGAGACCTTGGCGTAATACTCCAGAGGTGATTTGAGAATATCCTCCAGCATCCCGGCGGTCAGCTCCGCTTCGGGGGTGCCGATACTCCGCAACGATTTCATGGTCGTTTCCAGAGATTCCCGGCGAATCCGCTGCCTGATGGTGTCGATGTTCATGATCGGCAGGTTGCCATGCTTCCGGGCCAGGATGATATAGGCCGAGATGACGGCAGTGGTGATCTCCTTGGCGATATTGCGGTAGAACGGCTCCCGGCCGCCGAGGATCCCCGAGACGATATGCCCCACCTCTCAAAAGATCTGCTGGTCCCCCTTGGGATCGAAATAGACCACCGAATACCCTTTGCGGATATCCTGCTCGATCAGGTTCTCGCAGAGCCGGGTCTTGCCGACTCCGGTGGTGCCGAAGACG
>CAIOGM010000002.1 GCA_903857795.1 uncultured Geobacter sp. | reverse complement strand
TCTTAAAATCAGTTTGGCGGTTGCCGAATCGCCATCCAACAATAAATCGACCGCTTCATGAAGCAGTGATTTGGCAAAATCAGGGTCGCAGTCAACCCGTTTTTTTATGGTTTCTTTGAAGTCTCTTGTCAGGGCCATTTTGTCCTCCCTAAATCTATTTCTTTTTCTGTTTGGTTTTTCGCTCTTTGTACTCTTTCCAGATGACTTCCGCCGTGTCGATATCCTTTTGCTGTCCCTTTTTAGTTCCGCCACCGAGAAGAATTATCAGCTTATCACCGTCTTTACCGATATAGACCCGATAGCCCGGCCCCCAATCCAGTCGGTATTCTCCAATTCCTCCAAGCCATTTTACGTTGGAAAGGTTACCCTGTTCCATTTTGAGTTTTACGACCGTGATTTTCGCAGCCGCGATGGTGTCCAGTCCCATGAACCACTCTTCGTAAGGGCTTGTACCATCTTCACGGAGGTATTCTTCAACTTTATAGCTCATAGCATAAAGTATCCTATATGTTACCATTAGGCAATGATTATTTTGATTCTTAAGCTCATATGGATAATAACGGGAGGCTACAAAAGCTCAACAGTTTCAAAAAGCACGTCGCCAATTTGGCGATTGGATTTATTGGTGAGTTCCAGTTGGCCATATTTCTCCCTATATAGATGCTGTTGACCGATCCGGCACCGGTAACGGTGGCTAAGTGTCAGGGTGGTGAGGACTTCCCCTGCCTGCCCGTTAGTAAGTAAAGAACTTAAGTACGTCTGCGCTCGTCCGCTCGTCCCGTGTAAAGTTAGTACACAAATAAACAACGTCCCGAAGCCATCACAAGAAACGCCGAAAATCAAGGGCGTCCCCCATCAGCATAGGCAGGGTGGTACGTCGGTCCACGGGCACTGTTTTTCAAACCGGCTCATTTGATTCAGATGCGCAACTTGAATATCTTGCGAATCCGACATCTCTCCGGTTCACCTAAGAGCTTTGAGTTTGTCAAATTGGGTTCACTGATCAGTCTGCGGTTTCTTTCCGCCCCAGTTCGCCCCCAACCACCCCAATAAACCGCACCGGACAACATCTCCCCGACCTCCCAACAGAGTGATGACAGTCCGGAAAGCCGCTCCACCTGCCGAATCAAACCGGAAAACTAATCCTCAAAGGCAAGCTCGACCAGTTTTTGGGCCGCATCTGCCGGTGATACATTGCCGGCTCCAAAAATACCGCCGCGCTTCATATCACCCAAACCGCTCCACTGCGGACTCCCTCCGTTTTTCGTAACAAATGACACTTCCAGAGATGAAGAAAATGCTGAGGCAAGGATCATGCTCTGCTTCTCCGCTTTAAGTTTTGGTATCACCAGATAATCCGCTTTCAGTATCGATGTTAGTTGCCCGGCTATTTTCTTGTCGTATATTCCGGAATTTTCATAACCGACTAGCAGTTTGTCTATTAAATCGAGCTTGTCGCTATCATTCAGCAGCTCAGAGGTGCGCTGGGAAGATATGATGTTTGTATTTGGTAACTTTTCTTTCAGCGTTACGCCTATCATTTTGTTAATTTCATTTTTTAACGGTGAAAGTGATTCTGTGCTAAGGCTTGTCTGAGACTTTACCGGCAGCACCGCCACTACACCTTTATTGAATTTATCTTTAGGGAACGGATTGTTGTCATTAAGGCTTTGCTTGGTAGTCATGCACCCGGTAGCAATGAAACAGGTCATCAATGCAATGAGGTAGATATAGTTTCTTAAATTGTTCATTCTACGATTTCCTCCTAAATACAGTTGATTCTTGATTTCAAAACAATCGCACATGTGCCGTCTCCTCTTGTTGGCTTCGAGTGATATGTGCAGATACCAAGACGGAGCCTTTGTCTTGATAATGCAGTCAGTCCGGGTGGTCAACCGTTGATGGATTCTTTTAAAAAAGATGAATGGCCACAAAAAAACCACTCAACCGGTCGAATGAAACCAGAATAGTGGCATGCAGACGTAGTATTGGTCTGGTTCACTTCGACAACCCCTCTATCCCCGTGGGATGGTGGCTTTGCGACACACGATTGCCCGTGCTGTGCCTTTTCGATGAATTCATTAATTGAAGATGTTTGTGGGCTTATGTGTGATGACTGTCAAGATAAATTTTCACATTTTTTCATGGTAAACAGATGTCAGTTAAAACTTTCCTGATTGCTACTAATCTGCGGCCGACAGAATCTCCCTACCCTTCAAGGGCAGGGATGGGATGGAGATGGGGTGGGGATGGGGTAAGAGCATCGCCCAACAACCCCATCCCCCTCCTGACCTCCCCCTTGAAAGGGGAGGAACGTAGAAAGCCGCAGATTGGTAGTAATCAGCAAAATTTTTGATGTTATGAACGCAAAGCTTCTTGCCATCCGCCATATCATCAACATCCTTCAGCCTGGCGACCCTGTTTCCCGTTGACAACAAGCCGCAATTAGCCGTATTATCGCCATTTTCAGTGGATATCAGGCAAAGGAGTTTATGCGAATGTCAAAGAATTTCAAGATAGCGGTGCTGCCCGGAGACGGGATCGGGCCGGAGGTCATGGCCGAGTCCCTCAGGGTGCTGGACGCCGTGGAGAAGAAGTACTCGGTCTCCTTTGAACGGACCCACGCCAACGTTGGTGGCGCCGGCATCGATAACGAGGGGAAGGCCCTTCCCCAGAGCACCATTGATATCTGTACCGCCGCCGACGCCATCCTCTTTGGTTCCGTGGGTGGGCCCAAATGGGAGAGCCTCCCCCCCGATGAGCAACCGGAACGGGGGGCGCTCCTCCCCTTGCGAAAGATTTTCGGCCTCTACGCCAACCTCCGGCCAGCCATCATCTTCCCCTCCCTCACCGGGGCGTCCTCCCTGAAGGAGGAGGTAATCGGCGGTGGCTTCAATATCCTGGTGATCCGCGAGCTCACCGGCGGCATCTACTTTGCGCAGCCCAAGGGGATCGACGGCGTGGGGCGCGACCGGGTCGGGTACGACACCATGCGCTACAGCGTTTCGGAGATCGAACGGATCACCCATGTGGCGTTCCTGGCGGCCCGGAAACGGGGGAAGAAGGTCTGCTCTATCGACAAGGCCAACGTCCTCTCCTCTTCGGTCCTCTGGCGTGAAGTCGTCACCGGCATCGCTAGTGAGTACCCGGATGTAGCGCTCTCCCATATGTACGTGGATAATGCCGCCATGCAGCTGGTGAAATGGCCCAAGCAGTTCGACGTGATCCTCTGCGAGAACATGTTCGGCGACATCCTCTCCGACGAGGCGGCCATGCTCACCGGCTCCCTGGGGATGCTCCCCTCCGCCTCCCTGGCGGAAGGGACCTTCGGTATGTACGAGCCCTCCGGCGGCAGCGCCCCGGATATCGCCGGCCAGGGGATCGCCAACCCCATTGCCCAGATCCTCTCCATGGGAATGATGCTAAAGTTCTCCTTCGGCATGCTGGAGGCCGCCGACGCCATCGACAACGCCGTGGCCACAGTCCTCGATCAGGGGTACCGGACCAAGGATATCTATCAGGGTAAGGATGGGGAGAAGCTGGTCAATACGAAGGAGATGGGCGACGCGATTATCGCTGCGCTGTAGGAGTTCCCGAAGGGGGGATGTCATGGGCCTGCAAGAATTTGAACATGAAGCGCTTGCACTATCGTCGGCGGAACGCGCTCATCTGGCACACACACTCTTGGTGAGTCTCGACGATATGCAAGAGGATGAAGTTGAGCGTCTCTGGCTGGATGAGGCAATCCGGAGAGACGATGAAATCGACGCCGGTCTCGTAACGCCGGTTCCGGCGGGAGAGGTTTTCAAGAGGTTGACAGAGCTGTTCCGATGACCGTCGCGGTTTCTATTGCGCCCGGCGCCTAAGTAGAAATACACGATGCCGCACTGTTTTACGACACGAAAAGTCCCGGATTGGGTGCTGATTTTGTCAGTGATGTTATGGATGCCGTTGGTTGGATAGAACTCTACCCTGAACACGGGGAGTTGGTTCGATCCAGAGTCCGTCGTAAGGTGCTAAAGAATTTCCCCTATTCACTCATCTACTCTTTACGGAAAGATTGTATCCGGATACTCGCGGTGGCTCACCAGAAGCGGCGACCATTTTATTGGCGACGAAGAACATGACCTTTTACATGAAAACTGTCCTTAGAGCCAAATATTGTATCTGCGCTAATAACGAGGGGTATGCTGCTTCTCTTGAGCCGCGCAAGATCTATCGGCTTCTTTCTGATGTTATTGCAGAAAAACATGGGATGGTACGGGTTATCGATGAATCAGGAGAGGGTTATCTCTACCCTGCTGCGTATTTTGTTGCCATAACTCTTTCACCAATGGCACGGCAGGCGCTGAAACTTGCAGCATGAAGAAGGTTGCTCCGTGCGAAAACAGGTCATTGTCGCCCGAATGGCGAAAAGAAATTGCCCGACGTTGCAGTGAAATCGATGCGGGGATGGTTGATCTTATTCCAGCGGAAGAGGTTTTTGCCCGGGCATATGAATCTCTCGAAATAGAACGCTCTATATCAATACCAAAGGAACTCACACTATGAAAGTCGGAATAGTCGGTTGGCGCGGTATGGTCGGTTCGGTCCTTCTCCAGCGGATGCAGGAGGAGAACGATTTTAGCCTCGGCTTCGAGCCGGTATTTTTCACCACCTCCCAGGCGGGGCAACCTGCCCCCCTGAACGCCGGGACCCTTAAGAACGCCTCGGATCTGGAAGAGCTGAAGAAGCTGGACGTAATCCTCACCTGCCAGGGGGGGGATTACACAAAATCGGTTCACCCGGAACTGCGCAAGCAGGGGTGGCAGGGGTACTGGATCGATGCGGCTTCGACCCTCCGGATGGAGGATAACGCGGTCATCATCCTCGACCCGGTAAACCGCAACGTCATCGATGCGGCGCTGGCCGCGGGACAGAAGGATTTCATCGGTGGCAACTGTACCGTCAGCCTCATGCTCATGGCCCTTGGCGGGCTCTTCCGGGCCGGGCTGGTGGAGTGGCTTACCTCCATGACCTATCAGGCCGCCAGCGGCGCCGGCGCCCCCAATATGCGGGAGCTCTTGGCCCAGAAGGGAGCGCTGCACGATTCCGTGGCCGACCTGCTCAAGAACCCCTCCTCAGCTATCCTGGAAATAGACCGGGCGGTGACCGCCATGCTCCGGAGCGATGCTTTGCCGACCAAGGAGTTCGGGTTTCCCCTGGCAGGCAATGTCCTCCCCTGGATCGACCGGGAGGTGGAGGACGGTCAGAGCCGCGAGGAGTGGAAGGGGTTTGCCGAGACCAACAAGATCCTCGGGACAGCGTCACCAATCCCGGTGGACGGCATCTGCGTCCGGGTGGGGGCCATGCGCTGCCACAGCCAGGCCCTGACCATCAAGCTGAACAAGGATCTCCCCTTGGCGGAGATCGAGGCGCTCATCGCCAACGACAACCAGTGGGTGAAGCTGGTTCCCAACAACAAGGCCGAGACCCTGGCGAACCTCACCCCGGCCGCCGTCTCCGGCACCCTGACCGTCCCCATCGGCCGGGTCCGGAAGATGAAGATGGGACCGGAGTACCTCCAGGCGTTCACCTGCGGCGATCAGCTCCTCTGGGGGGCGGCCGAACCGCTGCGCCGGATGCTCAGGATTCTGCTGGAGAAATAGGCCGCGATGTTCGAGGCTACAGAAGATAACGTGGAAAGTCGCCCCGGAAACGGGGCGCTTTTCTTTTCAGCTGACCGCTCGAACAAAACCATTTGAACCACAGAGACACGGAGAAAAGGCAATCAAACAGGAATATACAGGATAAACATGAAAAAACTATGGAACGTGGCGCTGGTGGGGGTCACCGGGGTGATGGGCGAGCAGGTGAGAGAGCTTCTCGAAGAGCGGGGGTTCCCGGTGGGGAGCGTCAAGTTCCTGGCCCAGGGAAAGGGGGTCGGCGCCATTCTGGAATTCCAGGGGAAGCCGGTACCGGTTGAGGAGCTGCGCCATGACTCCTTTCAGGGGGTAGAGATCGCCTTCTTCTGCGGAGGGAGCAGCCGGTCCCTGGAATTCTGCCCGTCGGCGGTCAAGGCCGGGGCGCTCTGCATCGACAGCTCCAGCGCCTGGAGAGACGATCCGGAGGTGCCGCTGGTGGTGGCGGAGGTGAATCCCTCCGGCATCGGTGACTCCTCCCGTAAGGGGATCATCGCTACCCCTGCCAGCCTCACCATCCAGCTCCTCACGGCGCTGCAGCCGCTGCACGACGCCGTCGGCATCCGGCGGATCGTCCTCTCCACCTACCAGTCGGTCTCCGGCACCGGAAGGAAGGCCATCGCCGAACTGCAGAAGCAGGTTGGGGAACTCCTCAACGGCCGCCCCATTGTCTGCAGCGCCTATCCGCACCAGATCGCCTTCAACTGTCTTCCCCAGATCGGCGACTTCGAGCCCGACGGCTCCACCGCCGAAGAGCTGAAGATCGTCAATGAGACCCGCAAGATCCTGGGGAGCGAGGTGAGGGTGAGCGCCACTGCAGTCCGGGTACCGCTCTTTTACGGCAATTCGGCTGCCGTCAACATCGAGACCGGCGCCAAGCTGACCGCCGATCGGGCCCGGGAGCTCCTGGCTGCAGCCCCCGGGGTCGAACTGGTGGACGACCCGACAGCCGGAGCGTACCCCATGGCCATAGACGCCGCCGGTCAGGAGCTGGTCATGGTCGGCAGGATCCGGGAGGACCGCTCCCTGGAGAACGGTCTTAACCTCTGGGTGGTGGCCGATAACCTCCGGATGGAGGCTCTGAATGCGGTGCGGGTCGCCGAGCTCTACCTGGAGATGCGTGGCCTTCCCCATGACTGACCGCGGTCTTCTGTCACAGCTCCAAGTCGAACTATTACGACGCCACCTGAGTCATCCCCCGGGGAGAGTACCCATTCCATGTCCGTAGGTTCCACTCCCACCGCCGCGTCTCTTCATCAGACCCTCAAGCGCGTCTTCGGCTACGAGAGCTTCCGCCCCCATCAGGAGGAGATCATCCGGGGGATCGTCGGTGGTGAGGACGCCTTTGTCCTGATGCCCACCGGCGGCGGCAAGTCGCTCTGCTTCCAGATCCCCGCGCTGCATCGCCCCGGCGTGGGGGTCATCGTCTCTCCCCTGATCTCGCTCATGAAGGACCAGGTGGACGCCCTCACCGCCAACGGGGTGGCGGCCGCCTGCTACAACTCCTCCCTCAGCGAAACCGAGGCGCGCCGGACCCTGGCCCGGTTCCACGCCGGTGAACTGGAACTCCTCTATGTGGCACCGGAGCGGCTCATGAGCGAGTCGTTCCTGGAGCGACTCCAGGGGATGGCCATCGCCCTCTTCGCCATCGACGAGGCTCACTGTGTCTCCCAGTGGGGGCACGACTTCCGGCCGGAGTATATCAAGCTCGGCCGGCTGCGCAAACTTTTCCCCTCGGTGCCGCTGGTCGCCCTCACCGCCACCGCAGACCCCCAGACCCGCGTGGACATCATCCAGCGGCTCGGCATCGGGGCCGGGGCCTGTCACGTGACCGGGTTCGACCGCCCCAACATCCGCTACACCGTGGTGGAAAAACAGAAACCGTTTCAGCAGCTCCAGGGGTTTCTCTCGGGACGTAGCGATGAGGCGGGGATCGTCTACGCCCTCTCCCGCAAGCGGGTGGAAGAGGTTGCTGAAAAATTGAAGTCAGCCGGGATTTCGGCGGCGGCCTACCACGCCGGCCTTCCCGACCGGGAGCGGAGCCGGGTCCAGGAGGCGTTCCAGCGGGACGATATCCGGGTCGTGGTGGCCACGGTGGCCTTCGGCATGGGGATCGACAAGCCCAACGTCCGGTTCGTAGTCCACTATGACCTTCCCAAGAATATCGAGAGCTACTATCAGGAGACCGGCCGAGCCGGGCGGGACGGACTCCCTGCCGAGGCGCTCCTCCTCTTCGGCTACGGCGACATCGCCATCAGCCGCGGCCTCATCGAATCGGGAGGGAATCCGGAGCAGAACCGGATCGAGCTGCAGAAGCTTAACGCCATGGTGGGGCTGGCCGAGGCGCTCACCTGCCGCCGCCGGGTGCTCCTGGGCTATTTCGGGGAAGAGCTTGAGGAAGAGTGCGGTAACTGCGACCTCTGTCTCAACCCGCCGGAACGGTTTGACGCCACCGTGGAGGCTCAGAAGGCGCTCTCCTGCGTCTTTAGGGTGGGGCAGCGGTTCGGCATGGGGCACGTCATCGAGGTCTTGCGCGGCTCCCACAACCAGCGGATCACGACCCTGGGGCACGACCGGCTCTCCACCTACGGCATCGGCAAGGAGATCTCTCAGGATGCCTGGGGGAGCCTTATCCGCCAACTGATCCACCTGGGGTACCTCTCCCAGGATATGGGGAACTACTCGGTGCTCAAGCTCACCGCCAAGGCCCGCCCGCTGCTCAAGGGAGAGGAGCGGCTGACCCTGGCCCGCCCCCGGGTCCGGGTAGCGGCTGGCCGGCAGACGACGAAGCGTGGGAAAGAAAAACTCGTCTACGATCCGGCACTCTTCCAGGAGCTCCGGACGCTTCGGAAGCAGCTGGCCGACGAGCAGCAGGTTCCCCCCTTCGTCATCTTCGGCGACGCCACCCTGGTGGAGATGGCGGCCTATCGCCCCCGGGACTCCGAAGAGCTGATCAAGATCAACGGAGTAGGCGCCCACAAGCTGGGGCGCTACGGGGAGCCGTTTCTCCAAGTAATCCGGAACTTTGCGGGGGATTCGGCGTGAAATGAGAGTTGGAATAACACGGAGCAACGGGGCAACTGATAAATAAGTATATCTAGATCAGGTTAGTCCATCACCGTTATCATAACTCCCCCTGACCCCCTCTTATCTTAGGAGGGGGGACTACTCTCTGCCACATTCTCTTGGCATGATCCTCCCCTTGGGTTAAGGGGAGGACAGGAGGGGTTACGAAAGCAGATAATTAAGGGTCAGCCGATTAGTTGCGGAAACCTGTGCGGCTGCAAAAATATAAACCTAAAAACAGCAGTTCGAATAACACGGAGCAACGGAGCAACCGAGAAATCAAGACCTTGCATCAAGAGAGTGTTTCTCCAAAAAGGTGAGTTTTTGAAATGATTTTCTCGATGAATT
>CAIOGM010000001.1 GCA_903857795.1 uncultured Geobacter sp. | reverse complement strand
TTCCGCCAGTAGGCCCAGCAGCGCCCGGAGGTCGGCAAGATCGGCAGGTAAGGCGAAGAGATCGGCCGGCCCCCCCACTTTCAGGGAAGTATGCTGGGAAAGAGGCTCATCGTAGAGAACTTCCCCTTTTAAAGCGCCGGTTATCAGAGAGCAGATATTTTCTTCCAATCAAAAGCCTCGTCAATCAGCGACCGGTGACCGGAGACATGTGACCAGAGACCAGTGTCATTTGACAACTGGTTTTTCCTTTATGTACCGGCCCCTGGCCTCCGGTCTCTAGTCTCAGGTCTCTAGTCCCTAGTCCCTAGTCCCCGGTCCCTGGTCCCCAAGCTTCTTAAGTAACGCTTCCCCCGCCTGCCAGATATTGCCGGCGCCAAGAGTGAGAACGATGTCTCCCGGCTGGACGATCCCAGCCAGGTGATCGGGAATCTCCTCACGGTCGGCGATAAATGTCACATCCTTCTGGCCGTGCCTGCGGATGGCATTGGCCAGAGCTTCGGCGGTCACTCCCTCGATCGGCTTCTCACTGGCTGCATAGATATCGGTGACGACCAGGAGATCGGCGTCGTAGAAAGCGGTTACAAACTCGTCGAACAGCTCTTTTGTCCGGGAATAGCGATGGGGCTGGAACGCCACCACGAGCCGCCGCTCGGGCCAGCCGTTCTTCGCCGCGGCAAGCGTGGCCCGGATCTCGGCCGGATGGTGTCCATAGTCGTCCACCACCATGATCCCCCTCACCTCTCCCTTGATCTGGAAGCGCCGCCCCACCCCGCCGAACTGGGCAAACCCCTCCTGGATCCGGGCAAACGGGACGTCAAGCTCCATTGCCACGGCAATGCAGGCCAGGGCATTGAGGACATTGTGCCTTCCCGGCATGCCGAATGTAATTTCACCCATCCGGTACCCCTTGTAGTGGGCGACGAATGAGGTGCTGTTCCCGGCAAGCCGGATGTTTGTGGCGCGGATGTCGGCCTGGGAGGAAACGCCATAGGTGACGAAGCGTTTTTTGACCCGCGGAATAATTTCTCCAATGTTCCGGTCGTCGAGACAGAGGACGGCCATACCGTAAAACGGGACCTTGTTGATGAAATCGACAAAAGTATCCTTGATCTCCTCGATGCCGCTGTAGTAATCGAGGTGGTCGGCGTCGATGTTGGTCACCACGGCAATGGTCGGCGACAGCTTGAGGAATGAGCCGTCCGACTCGTCGGCCTCGGCAACGAGGAACTTCCCCTGGCCGAGCTTTGCATTGCTGCCCAGGGTATTGAGTTTGCCGCCGATGACGATGGTCGGGTCGATCCCCCCGTGAGTGAGGACCGTGGCCACCATGGAGGTGGTGGTGGTCTTGCCGTGGGTCCCGGCAATGGCGATTCCGTACTTCATCCGCATCAGTTCGGCAAGCATCTCGGCGCGAGGGATCACCGGGATCATCCGCGCTAGGGCCTCGACGACCTCGGGGTTGTCGCCCCGGACCGCGGTGGAGGTGACCACCACATCCACGTTCATGAGATTCTCCCGGGCATGGCCGATATGGATCTCCCCGCCGAT